>JBKQLG010000072.1:0-17736 GCA_052147235.1 Occallatibacter sp. | reverse complement strand
CTCGCTGATGGCGTCTTTCAGCGTCTTCGAGCCGGAGCTTACGCCGCGCACCTCCGCGCCCAGCAGCCTCATGCGCAGCACGTTGAGTTCCTGCCGCTCCATGTCCACATCGCCCATGTAGACCACGCACTCAAGCCCCAGCAGCGCGCAGACCGTCGCGGTAGCCACCCCGTGCTGACCCGCGCCTGTCTCGGCAATCACGCGCTTCTTGCCCATCCGCCGCGCCAGCAATCCCTGCCCCAGCGCGTTGTTGATCTTGTGCGCCCCGGTGTGCAACAGGTCTTCGCGCTTGAGATAAATCTTCGCCCCGCCCAACTGCTCGCTCAAACGCTTGCAGAAGTAGAGCGCCGTCGGCCGCCCGGCGTAGTTGTGCAGCAGATCGGCCAGCTCCGCCTGAAAGGCCGCGTCGGCCTTGGCCAGATCGTACTCGCGCTCCAGTTCGACGAGCGCCGCCATCAGCGTCTACGGCACATACCGCCCGCCATACACGCCAAACCGCCCGGCGCGCGACTCGGATGGAACTGCGGGAAGAATGATCGATGCCATGGGAGCCTCCTGCGTGACTGCGGAAAAAGAGGGAACATTTCAGTGTACAAGGGACAGACCAGTACATCGCAGTTTGGACAAAGCCTTCGATTCGAGGATATCAAGGCAGCAAGAGACCGGCCGTTGATTTGAAAAGTGTCTCTGCGGCAAAAAAAACGCGGCGGCCGAAGCCGCCGCGCTTAGTAATCGAGCCGGTGAAGGGTCAGAATTCCAGGCGAATCGAGATCTGCACCTGGCGCGGGCTGTAGGCAAAGTTCGAGTTGGCGTTGGTCACCGCGCCAAAGCCGCTGGCGCTGATTCCCGTGCCGGTCTTTGGAACGTAGGTCAAGGTCGAGCATTCATCCTGCGCCTGTCCTGTTACCGTCGATGTACCCGTGCAAGGCTTGGTCAAACCGGAGTTATCCGCGAGATTGTAGGCGGAGGTGCTGACGCCGGTGACGTTGGGGTGATTGGCCAGGTTGAAGAACTCGCCCAGCAACTGCACGCTGTAAGGCTTGCCGTGGGTTTCAAGCTTAATCTGTTTTTCCACGCGGAGATCGAGAACCAGCGTCCTGGGCTGCTGGAAGGTGTTGTGCCCAATAGCTGGAATCCAGTAGTTGGTCCCGGCGCCATTCCAACTGGAGCCGTAGGCGGAATAGGAGGGGTAGCCGCTGCCGATGGTCGCCGAATATGGCAGGCCATTCTGTCCCTGGAAGACTGGGTTCAGACTCCAGTCGTTGGCCAGGTACTTGACCCAGTCGCTGCCCTTGACCTCGGGTGAGTTGAGGATCGCCCATGCCACCAGGCGGTTGGGAACGTTGAACTGCGAGTTCCCGTAGTTGCCGCCCTTCGTGTATCCGTCGATGTTGTAGGGATCGAACCATCCGCTGCTCAGGGTGGTGGTTGACTCGTTCTGGTTGTAATCGAGGGCGTGCGACCAGGTGTAGTTCACGTCGTACTGAATCCGCTTCGACGTCTTGTTCTCAATCTCCGCCACCATGGCGTTATAGCTGGCGTTGATATTGCTGAACAGCTCGTTGACCGCGCCGAAGTTGGGGTTGATCAGATTGGTATAGGTGGGAACGGTGAAGACGGTGCCGTTGGGAATCGGGCCCAGTCCGCTGGCATCCGAGACGGTGATGACGCTTTGGACAACACCATTGGGCGTCGTCGCGGTGGTCACCGTGTTGGCATTGGGGTTGAGGTTGATGTTGATAGCATTGGGCAGTTCCCGGCTCAAGGCGCCCATGTAGCTGAGCTGGAAGATCATGCCGGGAATCAGCTCCCGCTGTACTGCCAGATCGAACTCATGCACCTCCGGGTTTTTGAAGTTCGAGTCGAAGAACTGCGAACTGGGGGTCGAGCCTGCTGCCGCGGAGATGATGTTGGGAAAGAGCGGCGATGTCGCATTGTTCGGCTTCAGGGAGGCCGACGTGTATTGTCCGAGCGGACTGCCGGTATTGAGCAGGTTGTTCAACAGCACACCGTTGGTCACGCGGCCGAAGTAAAGGCCGTAGCCTACGCGCACCGTGGTCTTACCGTTGCCGAAGGGATCCCACACGACGCCAACGCGCGGGCCAAAGTTGAACTTGTTGCTGGGATGATTGGCGAGGTTGGCATTGGCGGCCAGCGTGGGGCAGGTGCCGGGTCCGGTATAAGCCCCGCACAGGCCGTCCGTTGAAGGACCATAGGGTATGAAGGTTCCAGAGGTCGCCACCAGCGTTGAATACGGAGACGGCAAGGCTTCATAGTCGTAGCGCAGGCCCAGATCGAAGGTCAGACGCGGGGTCAGCTTCCAGTGATCCTCGCCGAAAAAGCCGTAGTCCATCGTCGAAATATTCCAGGTTGTAGGTCCGAAGCCCTGTACAAAGGTTCCGCAAGGAGCCTTTCCGGTGTAATTTGCGGTGGCAGAGCCGGGAGCCGTTACCGTGCTGGTGCTGTTGCACACACCGGTGGCATTTCCCTCGTTCAGCAGGTCGGCGAAGTAGTTCCCGATGTAGCTGTAGGTGTAAACGCCGTTGCCCTCGTAAGTGTTGTTCATGATGTCGTAGTTGTGAATCATGTCCACGCCGAACTTGATGTTGTGGTTGCCCTTTTGCCACGCGGCGGTATCGCCCACCTGCCACTTATGCTCGTCGGGCAGCGCCTTGCGGTAGGAGTAATAGGGCGATCCGAGGTAGAAGCCGATGGAGGTATCGAGGGCGACTTCGGGCACATTCGGCGAGAAATCGCCGGCGGCGGTGTTCGTGATCCCGTTGGTGCCTTGCAGGTACTGCTTGGTGTAAGAGCTGTAGGGCTGCTGGCCTTCGTCGTTCAACTCCCGTCCGAACTGATAGCGTACCTCGTTGTCCAGATGGCTGGATATCTGGCTATTGAGTTTTGTCAGTCCGTAATCCAGCTTCACGAAATCGGTGCCGAAGGTGTCGATGGCATAAGTGTTGGTGGCCTGGGTTTGGACACCGCCGGGGGAATCCCAGCGCAGGCGATGGTAAAGGACGCTAAGGTGATTCTTGTCGTTGATCTGCCAGTCCAGCTTGGGCGTATTCAATACCTCGGTGCCGGTGCGGGGAACGCTGCCCAGATCGGAAAGCAGGTTGACCAGTTGCGTGGAATAGGCCGTCGCGCCGGCCGCGTAGGTGCCGCCCAGGCTCGGGATTCGCGCGGCCAATGAACAGGCTTGTTGATCCACCGCGTTGGCGGGAGAGCCTGTCATATATCCCGCATTCGCGCCGGCAATATTGCAGGTGTCGCCAGTAGGCGCCGTCGCATCGGGAAGGGTGAAGAAAGAGGCGGGCTGGCTGGCCTTGCCGTCGCCGGGGTAGTTGCGCTGATACTGGGCATAGCCGTAGAACCAGAAGAGCTTATCCCTTTTCAACGGGCCACCCGCGTCGAAGCCCCATTCCTTGCGCACGTCGGCGGGCTTGTAGGGGGAAGTCAGAAATGAGGGCGAGGTGGGCGTGCCCGTGTTGGTTGTGTTGGTGGTGTAGGGATTAAACGCGCCCCATGTGTTGTCGCGGTCGGAGTAGTACACCATGCCGTGGTTGTCATTCGAACCGCTCTTGGAGATGGCGTTGATGACGCCGCCCGCGGCGCGCCCTAACTCCGCCGAATAGACGCCGGTGTTGACCTGAAACTCCTCGATCATGTACTTCGATGTTGAGTAGCCTTCACGGGTGCGCCCGCGTTCTTCCGAGTAGTAGACCTGGTTGTCGTCCGCACCGTCGATCTCAACGTTATTCAACAGCGGACTGATGCCGCGAAAGGCGATCAAACCGAAGCCGTTCGAGTCTCCCACCGCGCCCGGCGTGAAGAGCGTCATATCCGACCACCGCCCGCCGTTCAGCGGCAGATTCTCAATCGTAGCCGCTGTCAGAACCGCGCTCACATCCGGAGACTCGAAGTTCAGAATGGGCGTCTCGCCGGAGACTTCCACGGTCGCTGTCGATCCGGCGGCCTTCAGGTGCGCGTTGACCTCCGTCGTTACGCCAACCTGCACGATGACGTTGACTTCCTTGTACGGAGCAAATCCCGCGGCGGTCACGTTCACGGTATAGACCGCGGCAGGCAATTGCGGCGCCTTGAAGTAACCACTGCCATCCGAGGTCAAGTTCGTCTCTGCGTTGGTACCATCGTTGTGAACGACAATTGCCGCGCTGGGAACTACAGCGCCGCTGGGATCGAACACCGTGCCGGCAATGGATCCCTCGGTGTAGGTTTGCGCCCATGCATGGCCGGCAAAGAGCATGCAAAGCGCGACAATTACAGCAAATCCGGATTGAAAGAGATTTCGTTTCGACATGTTGGCTCTCCTCAGGTTTTCTGCGGTTAAGTCTTGTGCATTCGCACAAATTCGAGGCGCGCCGTGAGGCTTTTCATAGCGCTCTCGCCGTTCTTGGATAAGCCCGCCAATTCAAATTGTTGCTCTTTCTAATTGGACTGTTTATATTCAATGGGCTTTATTTAATTGGAATGCGGCAACATTACAAATTTGTGAAAATTAATTGAATGGGGAGTGAACAGAGAGATAATACTCGGAGTATCGAGCCTGAATTTGTCAGCCTAATTGAGTATTCCTCGAATGAAGGCTGCGACAGGACAATCGCCGGAACCACGGCCTTCAGACGTATTTCGTACCTGTCCTCCGGGACCGGAGATCAAGCGCAGATTCGATGCCCAGGATTGCACTCTGCCCGGAGCAATTCTCGTTTCCTGTCTCCAGGATGAGATCCAACGGCAGCCTTCTATCCATAGCATGATAACCATCCCCGGCAACACGAAGTCTTCCAGCGAAATGAGTATTGCGGCAGCATTCCGACTTTGGTAGCATGGGAATTGTTTTTGATGTGCACAACATTTCTCTGAGTTGCGCCAGATTTCAGTCTCGGCTGGAGGGTCGATGAGCGAGTTTCCGGTGGTAAAGAGCGAAGAGACGCAAATGTCGCAGGTGGACGCGGAGACCACGGCGCGGGTGATTGCAGAAAAGTGCATCGGCGAGCGCATCCGGCGGCTGCGGCTGAAGAAGTCCATGGGGCTGGTGGAGCTGGGCAAGCTCACCGGGCTTTCGGCCAGCTTTCTCTCGCAGTTGGAGACCGGACGGGTGGTGCCCACGCTGCGCAACCTGGCGCGGATCGCGATGGTTTTTTCCAAGGATCTCTCTTATTTCTTCGAGAGCGACACGACGGCTATCTTCCGTATTCACCGGCGCAAGGAGCGCGTACGGTTGCCGCAGACCGGCGTCGAGTTTCCGACTTACTATTTTGAAAGCCTGGGCTACATGGTGCCGGACCGGCCGATGGACCCCTACTTTGCCGAGTTTGTTCCGCTGACCCAGGAGATGGCGCCCGCGGCGCATCTGCACCCCGGCTTCGAGTTTCTCTATGTGCTGGAAGGCGAATTGAAACTGCGCCACGGGGAGCAGGACTGTACGCTGGAGGAGGGCGATGCGGTGTACTTCGACTCCAGCACGCCGCACTCCTATCAGTGCGCCGGGATGAAGCCGGCCCAGGCGATTATCGTGACCATGCATCAGGCGCCGGCGGCGTTGCCGCTGCGGGCGCCCAGCACGGCGCGGACGGCGGCGGGTACGTTGAATTACTCGCCAGCGGGAGGAATCAACAAATAACCGCCCGCCGCCGTGACGGCCCACGGCGACGGGCGGCGCTGCCCGGACTGGCAGCAAAGTCTACCGCTTGACGATTTTGACCAGGCGCGGATCTTCCCACAGAGCGGTGAAGACCGGGTCGGAATACACCTTAGCCATATCGGGGTAGCGCAACTCCTTCGCCTTGCTCAAATAGTCCAGAGCGCCATCGAGGTTGCCGCGTTTCATATAGGATTTCGCAATCAGGAACGCGATGCGGGCGCGCTGCTCCGGCGTCGAAACCTGGGCGATCACTCCTCCCTGAGAACTGCTCAGGATGTCGGCGTCGAGTTCCAGAGCGCGCCCGTATTCGGTCATGGCGCGATCGGTCTCGCCCAGGCCCATCCAGGCCTCCGCAAGGTTGAGATGTGTGGCGGCAACCGTCTCATCCAACGCAAGCGCCTGCTTGAAATAGGCGACAGCTGGCTTGTACTTCTTGTCCAGAAGGGCCACGGCTCCCAGGTTGTTCACCGCGGCAATGAGCTTTGGGTCGTACTTCAGCGCCAGCGTGAAGTTCTTGCGCGCCGCTCGTCGCGAGTCCTGCTGGAGCTCGACGATGCCCAGTTTGTTATAAAGATCGGCATCCTGGCGGGAGTCGCGAAGGGCCGCATAATAGTAAGAGGCAGCCTGCGAATAATTCTCGCGAACGCGCGCCAGGTCTCCTCTTTCTTCCGCCTTCTTTGCGGCCGTCTGCTGGTCATTCGCAGTCGGATTCGGGGTGGGGTCTGTTCTTCCATAAGGGCTCGCGTAAATCAGCAGGCCCGCAATCAGCATCAGCACCAGTTTTTTCATGGGATCACCTCTCCTGCGCATCGGCATTTCGCGAGAGGCAATTCCTGCACTAGCCGCCCCGGCGATCTGCTCTGTGCACGATTGCAGTAGAGACCGCTTCTCGGCAGCCCGCAACGCTATACCTGCTACCTGCCCGTTCCACGGGGGTTAAATCTCCGGCTGTCGCGAACGAACTCATTGTCCCGCTTCTACTTACGTCTGTCGAAAATCCGGCACAGAACGGCTTACAGGCAGACAATGGCAGAGGTTACCCGCCGTTACACGCCATGAATTCCCGCTGCGGCAACCGTTAAGCACTTCCCAAATCGTCAGAGAGGGCTACATTACAATCAGTCCGTGGATGGAAACGATGGCGATTACAGGACCAGAGCCAACCGATCTCGTAGCGCAGCGCGCGGAGTTGGACGCTGTGCTTCATTCGGAACACTTTACGCGTGCGCCCACGCTGGCCCATCTGCTCTCCTACTTATGCGAGAAGCTCTTTGCCGGCGAAGCCCATCAGATCAAGGAATACTCCGTCGGCGTGGAAGTCTTTCGTCGCAGCTCTTCCTTCGATCAGAACGCCGACTCGATTGTGCGGGTGGAGGCCAATCGCCTGCGCAAGCGCCTGGCAGCGTACTATGCCGGCGACGGCGCGGCGCACCGGCTCCAGATTTCCATCCCTTTGGGGCAATATGTCCCTGAATTCATCTCCGCGGCCCCGTGCCAGGCGGAGGTTGCCGGCGCCGATACCCCCGCGGCAACTCCCTCGGGGATGAATGGCGCGCCCGCCGGCAAGGCGAAAACGCGTTTCCGCCTCTCCGGTATCCGCAAATGGTGGCCGGTTGCGACGATTTCGCTTCTTTCTGTCTTGCTCGGTTACGCCTTGCTGATGTTGTGGCAAAAGAAACAGAGTCCGCCGCCGGCAGGATTGAATCAGCCCATTGCCCAGCCCGTGGAATCCGAGCTTGGCCCGCCGGCGGGCGAGGAGGTGCGCATCCTGGCCGGCGAAGGCCGCAGCTTTGTCGATCACGCCGGAAAGTTGTGGAACGCCGATACCTGGTTTGAGGGCGGCACGGCAGTCAAGAGCTCTGTGCAGAACATCTGGCGCACGCAGAATCCCGATTTCTACCGCACCAGCCGGCAAGGCAGCTTCCGCTACACTATTCCTTTGAAAAAGGGCATCTACGAACTGCGCCTGCACTTTGCCGAGACGGTCTATGACCCGGAGTCCACCGGAACGGGCGGAGAAGGCAGCCGCCTGATGACGGTGCGCGCCAACGGAAAATCGCTGCTGACCCGCTTCGACGTAGTGGCCGATGCCGGCGCCAGCCGCACCGCCGATGTCAAGGTCTTCACCGACATTCAACCGGCGGCGGATGGGCAGTTGCATCTGGAGTTCACTGGCGAAGAAGGCAAGCAGGCCATTCTCTCGGCCATCGAGATTCTTCCCGGATACCGGGGACACATCCGGCCGGTGCGCGTGCTCGCCCGGCAGACGCCGTATTACTCCAACGATAGCCACTGGTGGAGCCCGGATAACTACTTCGAGGGCGGGCAACTGGCGGCGTACACGGCTCCTGTGACAGGGACTGACGATCCGGAACTCTACGAAACCGAGCGCTGGGGCAACTTCTCTTATGCCATTCCGGTCTCGTCGGGAAAGTACTCAGTCACGCTCTATTTCGCGGTGCGCCACGGCGGCTGGGATCAGCCCTTATCTCCGCCGGACGATGCCCGGACAGCCGTTGCCCATCTCTTCAATGTCTTCTGCAATGGAAATGCGCTACTCAAGAACTTCAACCTGCCCCAGGAAGCGCGCCAAACGGACGTGGTCATGCGCAAGTTCACCGGCCTTCAGCCGAATGCCCAGGGAAAACTGCTGCTGAGTTTCGTTCCGGTTGAGGGCTATGCGACCGTCACCGGAATCGAAGTGCTGCCGCAATAGTTCCGCGTTTTTTGCACGATCAGTGGATTTCCGGGAACAATCTATCCTTCTTCCGCGTAGATTCAGATTGACGCGGCCGAGCCTTCTTTACCGTCGCGCCGCTGACTGTAAAGGAGAATTCCATGCGTTCAATCGTCCGCGTTGCCGGTTTGGCAACCCTGCTTTGTCTCGCTGCTTCCAGCGCGTTTGCCGCCGCTCCCCCAGCCCCCAAAAGCAGCCACGGCACAATGGTGATCGTTTTCAAGGATGGCCACCGGCAGAGCTTCAATCTCGGAGAGATTGAGCGGGTGGAGTTTCCCGCGGCCCCGGCCGCTGAGAGCGCAACCGTCAACCCCTCGTGGCCGTCCCGCGCGCATTTCCTGGGAAAGTGGGAGGTCGGCGATGGCTCGGGGAACAACTTCTTCATCACCCTCTATGACGATGGCGACGCTCTGAAGTCCATCGGCGGCAAGCACGGCCGGTGGGAGTATGTAGATGGCGAGGCGCGCATTACCTGGGAGGATGGCTGGCGCGACGCGATCCGCAAGGTCGGATCCAGTTACCAGAAGTCCGCCTACGGAGAAGGCAAATCCTTCACCGACGCGGCCGATAATATCACCAGCGCGCGCAACACCGCTCCGCATCCCATCTAATCTCGCAAATCCAGGGATTTATGCTGATTCTCTAACTGCCGAGAATCCCTCCGGGCCGGCTTCCGTCGCAAGTGCGGACGCCGGCGCGAACTTTTTGTGTTTACAACACCGAAATAGATATTTATAGTGATGGGCACAGCGGCATCTCGCCCCCGCGACGGGATTCGAGGCTGCATACCCGCATGATCAAAACCAATCGACCGAATCAATGAAAGGATGCCTATGAGATCCCCCTCTCTTGCAGCAGCCGTCGCGCTCTTCGCGCTGACGGCCATCGCTTCCCTCTCTCCCAGCTTTGCAGCAACGACAACAATGCCGCAAACACTGGGTCCGGCGGATCAAAACGCCTTGGTGCAATTCAACGTTTATCTGCCCCTGACCCATCAGGAGGCGCTGGAGCAGTTGCTGAGCGCGCAAACCGATTCCACATCCTCCGCCTACCATCAATGGCTGACGCCGGCGCAGTTCAAGGCGCAGTTCGGACCCAATCCCGCGGATGTGGCCAAGGTAGAAGCGGCGCTTCAGGCCGCCGGCTTTACCGTGATCGCCGAGCATACTCAGAACCTCGAAGTCGAAGGCACCGTGCGGGCCGTGCAAGCAATGTTTACGGTGCATCTGCAAAAGGTCAGGACCGCCGCAGGCGCCATCAAGCTGGCGGTCGCTGAACGCCGCCTGATTCTGCCCGATGCGCTGGCCTCGGCGGGAGCGGTGATACCGGAGTTTACGCCGCACCTGACCGCGCATGTGCATTCGACTACGCTGGGTAGAACGCCGCTGCTTGCCGATCCGCTCTTCCGGCTCAGCAGCAGCAGCCTTTACTATCCCAATGATCTCAACGAGGCCTATCAACTGCCCTCCTTCCGCACCGAGGTTGAGCCCTTTGGATCGCGCCGCCCGGCGCAGATCGCGGGCGTAGGGGCGCGCATCGGCATCGTGATCTCGTCGGTGATCAGCCCCAGCGATTTGGACGATACCTTCAATTCGTCGCTGAATCTGGGCGGCGGAGATTTTCTGATTCAGGCGTATTCGACGTACTCAAATTTGCCGGTTCCGTCGGTGGCCATCCGCGCCGTGAATGGCGGCAGTGGCGCCTTCGATCCCACCACCGGCGACGCGGCGGAGGCCTCTTTGGATACGCAGATGTCGCTGGGAACCGCTCCCGGCGCGCGCGAGACCCTCTACAATATTCCCGACCTGACCGACGATTCGATCGCCGCCGCTTATGCGGCTGTAGACGAAGACAATGCCGTGGATGTGGTCAGCTCCTCCTTCGGCGAATGCGAGCTGGACTTTACCGCGGCATATAACGGCGGGGTGGACTACACCAGCATCCTGCGCACCTTCCACGCTTTGTTCCAGCAGGGCAACGCCCAGGGCATCACGTTCGTGGCCAGCTCGGGAGACAATGGCGCCGTGCCTTGCGTCTCCGCGGCCTTTGCCAACAATCCAACCAACGGCACCTCTTTTGTGCCCGGCGTAGAGAACCCGGCCGACGACCCGAATGTGACTGCGGTGGGCGGCACCAATCTTTCCACGACGGCGACGCCGGGGGTGAATGACGCTGCTTACCAGGCAGAGAACGCCAACTTCGATCCGGAGCTGCCCGCTGAGTTCCAGTTAGATCCCAGCACGACTGTGACCGTGAACAACAATACATGGGGCTCGGGCGGCGGATTCAGCAAAATCTTCGCCAAGCCGTTTTACCAGAACCTGGTGAATACCGGGAGTAGTACGCACCGTTCGGTACCGGACGTTTCCCTGATGATGGGCGGTTGCCCGTCGGATGCGGATTTAACCGCGCAGGATTGCACCACACTGCCGCGCAGCGCCGCCATCGTCTGGATCGGCGGCGAGCCCTATGCTGTGATCGGCACCAGTTCCTCGGCGCCGGAGATTGCCGGAGTGCTGGCGCTGTCCGTCGAGTTGAATGGCGGCCGCCTGGGCAACGTCAACCCGCTGATCTACACACTGTCGGCCTTGCAGACGATGGCGGGTGGCGTTCACGCGCCCGAGGCTCTCCAGTACTTCCATCGCGAGATCATAGGCAATAACAACGGCTACACGGTGAATCCGCGCCAGGCCTACAGCGAGGTGCTGGGCAACAGCACGCTCGATGTAAAGAACTTCCTGGGTCTGCCGCTGGCTGCACCGGCTGGCGCGCCGGATACACCCAGCAATCCGTAGATTGGCGACTAGTTTTACGAAGAGCAAAGCCCCATTGCAAGCAGTATTATCGGCTTGCGATGGGGCTTTCTTATTGCTTTGCAGCGAAGTAAGCGGCGACCTCCGCCCAGTTGTTGACGCGCACAAAGCCGGTCTCGGCCAGGTTGCGCGGCGCGGTGTAGAGAAGGCCCTGACCCTCAAAGCGGAGGAGATTCTTGGGAAGGTCGTCGATCAGATAGTCGGCGCGCAGGATGGATTTGTTGCCGCAGAAGATGTAGTTGCTGGGCGGGATGAAGGGAAAGTGGCGCTGCAGCCAGCGGTACTTGGGGCCAAGGGAGTTGGGAACGGCCATGGCCTGGGTAGCAATGAAGATTTCAAAGCGCCCGGAGAGCTGCAGGAGCACCTCCTGAGAGCCGGGTATCAACGCCAGATCCTCGAAGAAGTCCTCGGCGTCAAGGAAGGCGCGAAGCTGCTGCTGCCGGTCGAGCGGCGCAACCTCCCACAGGCCCTTGCCGGCCAGATCCTGCGGGGTCACGTCTTCATCGAAGGTCTGGTTGTAGCGGCGGATGTGCTCGGCGAGCGTATCCGCCATGACATCATCCATGTCCACACAGATGCGCTGCACGGCTCGTCTCCTGGGCAGGGAAGGCCCAGAAAAAGGATAACAACTGAGAGGTAGAAACTCCAGAACACGTAGCGGGAGCGCACTCGGTAATGGCTAAAATGCGGCCTCATCCGGGTTATGCGTTTGCAGAACCGGACGAGGCCGCGGGTTGAGATTCTTCAGGCGCAGGTTCTCAGCCTTTGCCTGCTAAAACATTCCATCCGGGTGCAGGGTGACAGTCTGGGCTACAACCCTGGGCGAGTTGGGCGAGTTGGTATTGTCGGCCACCACGTTGGGTGAAAAGAGCCAGCCGCTGACGGAGACCACGTCTTGGACCGCAACGCCGGAGAGATCGTCTGGCGTAAATCCCAGATATGTCGTCTGCGAGGTGGATTCCACGTTGAACGACTCCAAGGCGACCGCGCTGCAGAGCGTGCATGGCAAAATGTCATATTCCAGCGTAAAGCCCGATGAATCGACCTCATTGACGGTTCCCGTCAGCTGGCTGGGCTCCAATTGCAGGCTGCTGGCGGTAAAAGTGAGTTTAGGAGGTGGTCCCCATCCGCCCTGCGATGCAGGCGCAGTGGGAGGCTGCAGTGAGCCGGCAGCAACCGTAACCTGGACGGTTTGGCCAACGGTGAGGTCGCTGGAGGACGCAAAGGTATAGCCGGAGGGGATGGTGAAGCCATTGGCATCGATGGAGTAAGTGGTGGCGGTTTGCCCGCCGGTTCCCGGCGCCCAAATAGCAACGTTCGCCATGCCACCGACCGGCAAGTTGGTGCTGGCAGTTGGGTTCTGGTGGAGGATGATCTGGATCATGGTTTCGCCAGTAGGCAGCGGAAGGGGAGGAATGGCAACAATAGTGCCGACGACGGTCTGCTGGCCGGCGGCCTGGATGTAAGTGACCTGAGCGGCGAGTAAATCACCGTCGCTCTCCACACTGGCGACTTGAATCTGCACAATCTGCTCGTCAAACAGGCCACAGTAGAAGCTAGCGGCGCAGATGTTGTTGACTTGGGGAGGAAAGTCGTTATAGGTGGTGCTGCTGTTGGTATCGATGGTGAAGGTCTTGCCCCATGCCGTCTGCACGGTGAACTGGTTCTGACTGGAGCTAATACTTTCGACCGTTCCCGTCACGGAGCCGAATTGCGGAGGTTGCGAGGGCGCCGAGGGGGGCAACTGCGCGAGCGTGATGCCGTTGGTTGCGCCGAGATTGACGGAGAGATCGGACTGGATGATGGTGTTCAGGCGGAAGTCAATCAAGAAACCGAGCGGTGAATTGGCGGCGACGGTAACCGGAAAAGGAGCCGAGGAAAGATTCACCGTGGCGGAGTTGTCGAGTGTAGGCGTAAGCAGGCAGACGCTTCCCACGGCGCAGGTGCTGGCAATCGCCTGATCCGAGTTGTTGAGAATCACCAGTTGCGGAGATGCGAAGGTGAGGCTCAGGCTGTTGTAGCTTCCGGCGGGCACATTGGCGGTGCTGAGAAAAGCGGAGAGCGCCTGAAGCTGGGTGACGTCCACCTGGATTGGGGTAGTGATCAACGAGACGGGTGTTCCCGATGCGGACGTGCTCGATGCGGGAGTGAGAGAGGCGGCCGTGAGGCTGACCTGGAAGAAGAGGACCGAGACGCCGGAGGGCGGGTCGTCGGTCATGGTGAGGGAGACGGGAACAGTCGCCGGGGGCGGATTGTTGTTGCCGCCGCCGGAGGAAGATACTTGTGAGGTCGAGCCGCAGCCAGTCAGCAGTACGAAGAGGAAGGCTGAGACGAATAGAAGGGAGAAAGCCTTTTTCATTTCATGTCTCCTTGAAGTAAGGAGTGGGGGAGCAGATCCTGGATTTGGCCGCTCGCTCACGTACTTCTGGTCAGGCGGAGAACAGGGCTTGCCTGGCTCCGCGGGCCGCACGTCTTATGGGCACTCGATAGCGCATGAAGGGTGCGGGAAGAAAAGAGCAGGCAAGGCCCAACTTGAATTCCCGCGCTGGCCATTTGGACGCTATATTCTCACGAAAGTTGAGCCTGGCAAAAGAAAAAGTCTATCGATATTCCAGGGCAGTGGGGTTTACAAGCTGTTTGTTGGAGCCTCGGCTGGTGGCTCTACACTTCGGGCTGGGCTTTGGAGGCTTTGCGCCTGGGCTTGGCGTCGGCCTCCGGCGGCGCCGGGGCGGGCGCCATGGCCGGATCCCAGTAGAGCAGGCGGAAGCAACTATCGCAGGTGAGCAGCTCGCCCTCGCGCAGCTGGTTCCAGGTCTGCGGCCGGACGCCCATGCGGCAGCCGGTGCACTGCTGATTCTCGGCGCGCGCCAGGCCGGTAACGCGGGAGCCGCAGAGGCGGTCGAAGCGGTTCAACACGTCTGGCTCAATCAGCGGGCGCAGGGCCTCGCGCTCGGCGTTTAGAGCGGCCAGCTCGCGGGCGGCCTCGGCCAGCCGTAGACTGACGCGCTCGCGGGTATGGTCGAGCGTGGCGGCCAGCGACTCGACTTGAGCGCGGGCGGCGGCGAGGGCGGTCTCCTGGACTTCGGTGCGCTCCAGGCTGGTGAACTCCTCGTTCTCCAGGCGCTCGGCCTCGGCCTCTGCAAAGCTGAGTTCGTGCTCGACGGCAGCAGCCTGTTCCGGGGTCTTGATGGTGTCCAACTGGCTACGATAGCGGGCGGCCTTCTGGCGGTGGGTGGCGATCTCGCGATCCAGGCGTGTGCGCAGCGACTCCTCGCGGTTGAGGGCATCCGAAGCCTTGGCGGATTGGCTCTGGGCGGCGGCCAGCGTGGCTTCGGCCTGGGCTACCTCACCCGGCAGGGTGCGCAAGGCTGTGGCCAGGCGAGTGCGCTCCAACTCCACCGCTTGCAGCTTTACGAGGTTTTCAATCTGCGCTTGCATCCGTGAATGCAAGTCTACGGCATGAGGCGGCTATGAGGAAAATGGGGCAGCGTTACTCTGCGACAATGATAGCCAATCGGGAGGCGGGTTTGACTTCAGCACGGAAATCATTCTGGCGAAGGCACGGATGGGCTGTGTGGGTTGCGGGCGGGCTGCTGTTCGCGCTGGCCGTGGCGGCCGTGGTCGTGGACCTCGGGCTGCGCCGGGCTGAGCCGTACTTACGCGCGCGCATTGTCGCAGGGCTTGAAAACCGCTTCAACGCGAGGGTGGAACTGGACAGCTTTCACCTCTCGCTGGTCAAAGGGCTGCGGGCTGAGGGCAAGGGGCTGCGCATCTGGCCGCCGGCGCAAGTCGCAGGCGTGACGGTCCCGCAAGGCCAGGGCGAGCCGCTGATTCGTCTCGATGATTTTCGCTTTCATGCGCCGCTGCGCTACCGGCCCGGCGAGGCGATTCACGTTTCGGTAGCGGAGTTGAAGGGGCTGAGCGTCCATCTGCCGCCGAGGTCGCACTTTGAGCATCCCGCCGAGGCCGGCTTAGGCGCTTCAATAGCCGCTGCCAAGCCCACGGGCGCGGCGGCGATGGTGAGTTTTGACGTGGACAGAATCGAATGCGCCGGCGCCGAGCTGATCGTGGAAACCGACAAGCCGGGCAAGCTGCCGCTGAAATTTGCGATTGCGCGCGTTAGCCTGACCAACATCGCCTCGGGCGGGGCGATCAGTTTTGACGCCGAGCTGACCAACCCCAAGCCGCTGGGAACGATCAAAACCACAGGCAGCTTCGGGGCATTGCATGCAGCAGACCTGGGAGAGCTTCCCTTGCAAGGTGAGTACCGCTTCGAGCACGCGGACCTGGCCACCTTTAAGGGGATTGCGGGGATTCTCGACTCGACCGGGCACTTCCAGGGAACTCTGCGCGATCTGACGGTGGATGGCGAGACGCGAACTCCCGATTTCAGGCTGACTCACTTTGGCAACACGCTCGCGCTCATCACGCGCTTTCACGCACGGGTGGACGGGACCAATGGAGACACCTGGCTGGAGCCGGTGGATGCGATGCTGGGCCACTCGCACTTTACCGCGCAGGGAGCGATTGTGCGCGTGCCGGAGGCTGTGGTCGAGGGCAAGCAGCAGTATGGCGGCCACGACATTGCGCTTACAGTCAACGTGGACCAGGCGCGGATCGAGGATTTTCTGCGCCTGGCCGGCAACACAGACAATGTTCTGCTGACCGGAGATGTGACGGTGAAGACCAAGCTGCACATTCCGCCGGGACCGGCGCCGCTGCATGAGCGCCTGAAGCTGGACGGCTGGTTTGCGCTGGACAAGGCGCGCTTCTCGAGCGATAAGATTCAGGGGCGCATCGCGGATCTGAGCCTGCGCGGGCAGGGGCGGCCGGAAGATGTGAAGACCACCGATCCGGCCAGCATTCTTTCGCACATGGAAAGCAGCTTCCAGTTGGCGGGCGGGGTCATCACACTGCCGGCGCTCGACTACGCCGTGCCGGGAGCGAAGATCGAACTCAAGGGCACCTATGGGCTGGAGGGCGGCGCGCTGAACTTTGATGGAACCGCGAAGATGGATGCCTCGGTCTCGAAGATGGTGGGCGGCTGGAAGGGATTGCTACTCAAGCCGGTCGACCGCCACTTCAAGAAAGAAGGAGCGGGGACCGAGATCCCAATCCACATCGAAGGAACGCGCGAGGAGCCGAAGTTTGGGATAGATTTTGACCGCATAAAGCCGGAGGAGAAGCCGTAGGAAATCCAGGCAACCCCCAAAAATACTAGAAAAAGGGCTCGTTTCCGTGCCCTGACTCTCCGGTAGCTTCAGTCGCAAGCCACGGACGAAGCGATGTACACAAACGGAGTATCGTTCGCATCGGCAACATTCGTATCGACAAAATAGAAAGCGAACAAGTCCCCGGCGGAAGCGGAGATTGAGTCCATCGTATCGCTGCACGATTCAATATCCGTGCTGGATACGGTCACGCTACAGGTGATCCCTGTGACCGCGCCATTATGCATGACATAAAAGTCCAGCGAATCGTTTCCGCCGCGGCCGCCAATGTTAGGCGAGACACGGATATCCAAATTCTGCAATGTGCATGCATTGGCAAGAACTGACTGCGTAATATCATTCATCGCAGTTATGGGGGATGTGCCGTTCCCGTAAGCAGCCAGACCGCTGACGGGGCTCCACGCGCTCGCTGTATAGCTGGGAAGAATCGAATACGTCGAGTAGTACGGTGAGACAGCCGGTCCAGCGGGGCCGGCCGGTCCGGTAGGTCCGGCAGGGCCTATCGCGCCGCAACCGGTGCAGGTTCCACTTACGGTGAGATTGGTGAGACTCGTGCTTCCCGTATCCGTAAGGCCGCTTACGGTCGGAGAGGTGGCCAGCACGACTTTACCTGAGCCAATTGTGGAAGCCGCGGCAACCACTCCGCTGCTGTTGGTTCCCAAAACCGTTGCACTCGTAACTCCGGTGTCTGTCAATCCCGCCGCCTTGAAGCCGCCCGTCGCGCTGGAAAAATCAACCGCGAAGGTGCCTGTCAGGCCTCCGCTCTGCGCTGTGCCCAGGGTCAACGTGTTTACCGGACTTTGAGCCGTATTAGTAAGAATGTTCTGCAAGTAGAGTCCGGTGCTGTAAGAATTGTTGTATACCGTCGAGTATGCATTGCCGTTGAAGAAAAGCCTGCTCGAGCTTTCATTCGCGCCGTTTGTGGCGGCAGGCGCGGCCGCCAAAGTTAAATCACTGGTGTCGGTGGAAGCTACCGCCTGAGCCAGATTGGGCGTGTAGGCATAGGTTCCGGACGCGGACTGGTAGCCGCACTGAATTGTATCCGCGCCGCTGGTACTGGCCACGGCGAAGCAGCGGAAGCGCGTGTACAAACTGGCCGCTGGGAGCCCGCCGAAGGGAACCTCTGTCAGCGGAGTCCCGGCAAAATACTGGTTGCCGCTTGAATCCTGAGCCATGGAGCCAAGCTGGTTCGCGTAGCTGGTTGTATAAAAATTACCGCCTACAACGGTTAGCACGTCGGTGGGTCCCTTGGTAACGAGCGGATACGGCGTACTGGCTACAAAATTT
>JBKQLG010000071.1:0-9357 GCA_052147235.1 Occallatibacter sp. | reverse complement strand
GAGTACCCAATGAATACCAAGGCTTCACTCTGGGCCAATATAGTTTCAACCTGAGTCCAAATCAGTCCTGCTTTAGCTGCCTCTTCTTGCAATTCTGGATCACCGGGAAAAAGCATATATCTAAAATCGGGGTTTATTTCCTGTGCATCTGGATCGTCCAAAGGCGCTGATGCGTCATAGGACAATACGCTCTGCGATGAAATCTTCTGCCAACCCTCGTAGTCGCATCGACCACCGCTTTCTAGGAATGAACTCCAATTGATCGAGCCGTGAGGTTTCAGCACTGCAACCGGGCCATACGATGTACTGTAGAGCCAACGTACACCTGTATCCCATAATGATTTTTCCATCACAAGATCCCAGTTGAAAGAGACGACAGCATTGTTACAGGCCTCGCTAGGTTTGAAGTAAAGCCGTGCAAAATTCTCATAGGCCGCAGGCACTTTTAGCAATTCATTTTGTCTCTTCCAGAAAAGGCGGGTACTCCCGTACCGCAATACCTTCAGTGTCAGATGGCACGGATTGCTCGGGTCCGCACACTTACAGGCAATTTGTAAGGCGTTTAATAATTCCTCAAACCCGAGCCGTGATTCAGGGTCTACCCGATTGATCCCCTCGGCAAATTGCCCATCCTCGAAGCCTTGTCCAGCATGGAGAAACACGTCGTAGATTGGATGACGGTCAGCGTGCATGAAATCGACCACAAGCTCCCTGAGTCCGCGAACCAAAGGAAATCCAGCCGCCACAGAAAATCCAGCTCCGAGAATGAATGTAGTCCTCTTCATCTCCTGTACATGATCCTACCATTTTGTACTTACGAAAAGTGGATTTGCAATCCAACACTGAGGAATCTGTGCCGGGTGCCCCAAGCCCCGATTTTCGGATTTTGGATTCTTTCGGATCAGATACCCATTGGCATATCGTCAAATTGGGAATAGGGCAGCATAGACGGCAGAAAATCTATTGCCGTGCAACCCTTTCTGTGTCAAAGTACAACCATGCCGTCGATCACTCTCAGCCAGTTGCGCAACACCCGCTTTATATGGGCTTTGCTCAAGGCTGGAGAGACGATTGAACTGCGCGAACGCAAACGCGTTATTGCGCACATTGTTCCTGCCCGTCCATGGCCGTTTCCCGATGAGGATTACGAGCCGAAGAAGAAAGGCAAGGAATAGCCCATCAAGCGATGGCAAGCCTCACTGCGGCGTGATAATTCCGCCCAACGCATGACGGCGGGGCAGGACGATGCCGCGATGATCGACCTCCTGCGGCGGGAGCAACGTTGGCTGATCCTCGGCAGAGAGAGTAGCCCGTTCGATCAGCGCGCCTCCACAGGCGGGACACCAGTCCGCCATCGTCTCTTCGGCAAGCACGGCGCGGCAGTGAGCGCAGATGCGTTCCATATCTTCAAGATTACCGGATTAGGGTGCTCAGATTCCTGATTTATTTTGATGGCCTGTTGTATTCCCTCAGGGGCTAAAGCCCGCGTTATTTTGCGGTATTGACGGCACGGCTAAAGCCGTGCCCTGACACTTCCTGCAACCCTGAATGTGTTTTTCCGCAGCCAATCAAGCCCCATTTTATTTTGCGGCATTTACGGCACGACACAAGCCGTGCCCTGATACAAAGCAGTGGGTTGGGGTTCCTGGACTCCCACCCATTCTCGATGAATCGTGCAAGATTAGATACCATAAACTCCAGCCGAAAGCAATCTGCCCCACCGCTGGTGGCCGGTACACTGGAGATATGCACCCTCCCGTTCGGCTGGTGGCAATCGACATGGATGGAACGCTGCTGCCGACCTTTGCGCAGGCGTTGACGACGCGCGTGGCGCGGGCGCTGAAGGCTGCGCAGGAGGCGGACATCACAGTGGCCATCGCCACGGGCCGGCGCGCGGCTTACACGACGCCGTTGCTCGAAGGGCTGGGGTTGCGAGCGGATACGCCGCTGATTACGTCCAATGGAGCGGTGGTGCGCACGCTGGGCGGAGAGGTGATCGACCGCTGCACGATGGAGTCGCGGGTGGCGCGGGGGTTGTGCGGGCTGTTGCGGCCGTTTGGAGCTATGGTCTTCACCTTTGACCGCCCGGGGCGCGGCGAGCTTGTGCTCGAAGACCTGGAAGTGGCGCAGGGGCGCGTGGCTTTGTGGGTCGAGGCCAACCGCAATGCGATTGAGGTGGTCAAGCCGCTGGAGGATGCGCTCATCGACGGCGAAGATCCAATTCAGGGCATGGCGGCAGGCACTTTGAGCCAGATGCGCGCGGCCGAAGAGGCGGTCAAAGCCAGCGAATGGGCCGACGATTGCGAGTGCGTGCGGACCGAGTATCCGGCGCGCGATCTGACGATTCTGGACCTGCTGCCGCAGGGAGTCTCGAAGGGCGCGGCGCTCAAGAAACTAGCGGCTCACCTGGACGTGGATCGCGAAGAGGTGATGGCCATCGGCGACAATTGGAACGATGTGGAGATGCTGGAGTGGGCCGGACAAGGCGTGCTGATGGGTAATGCGGCGGTGGAGTTGCGAGCGATGGCTGCTGCGCGCGGCTGGGAGTTGGCTCCGCCGAACGACCGGGACGGCGTGGCCGTTGTGCTGGAAGCCGCGGTGGCCAAACGCGGAGCGGCAGGAGCTGGATTGAGTTGAGCGAACGATCGATGCGCGGAAGTCTCTTGATCACGGCGGGGATGATGGCGACTCTGGTAGCCATGGCCCCTTCCGCGCAGGCAGCTGAGCGCATCAGGCTGCGCAACGGCTTCGAGATGCACTGCGACCATCACGCCGAAGTCGAGGGCCGCACGCGACTCTACCTGAGCGCCGGCGAGGACAGCTACATCGAGTTTCGTCCGGAAGAGATTGCCGCAGTCGAGACGGTTCCTGATCCGCCTGCGACAAAGTCCACGGAAACTCCGGCGCAGGCTTCCCGCCCATCTCCGCAAAGTGCACGGAAATCGATGGGGCACGGAGTTTCACCGCGCGAGGCCAAGCTCAGCGAGGCGGATCTGGGCGAGATGCTCACCCGAGCCGGCCACGCGCACAACCTGGATGTGGACCTGCTGGCCAGCCTTGTGAAGGCCGAAAGCAACGGCGACGCGCACGCAGTCAGCCGCGCCGGGGCCGAGGGGCTGATGCAACTGATGCCCGCGACGGCCAAGGACATGGGCGTCACCGATAGCTTCAAGCCGGACGACAATGTGCGCGGCGGGGCGACCTATCTGGATGAACTACTCACACGCTACCACGACAACCTGGCGCTGGCTCTGGCCGCCTACAACGCCGGCCCGGAGGCGGTGGACCGGTACCATGGGATTCCCCCCTATCACGAGACGCGGGCCTATGTGGCGCGGGTGATTCACGAGTTCAACCGGCGCGTGCTGGCCCGCGAGACGCAGGCGAAACGGGCGGCGCAGACGGCGGTCCATCAGGGAAACGCATCCCGCTAGTGTGTTCTTCGCGCACAGGTGAGAAACTAGACTCTGGGTGCATATTCATAGCCCCGCAAGAACGGAGTGCGTTTGAAGAAGAAGCAATGGATTCTGGGTTTGGCGGGGCTGGCGGCGCTGGCCGCGCTGGTGGTATGGGGGCGCGACAGAATTCACTTCGATTTTGGAGTCTTCTGGTCGCAGTTGGCACAGGCCGACTGGCGCAAGATCGCCATTGCCCTGGGCTGCATTTACGTCTGCTACGCGATCCGCTCGGTGCGCTGGGCGCTGCTGCTGCGACACAACAAGAAGGTGGGACCGTTCACACTGCTGGGCACACAGGTAATCGGCTTCACAGCGATTGCACTCCTTGGCCGTGTCGCGGAGCCGGTGCGGCCTTACTTAGTGGCCAAGAGGACAGGCCTGACGTTCAGCAGCCAGCTCGCCGTCTACCTCGTCGAGCGGCTTTTGGACGCCGGCGCGATGGTGCTGATCTTTTCTTCCGTCATCCTGATGACCGCGTGGTTCGGTCAAGCGGGCGCGCTGCCTCACGTTGAAGTGATGAAGAAAGTCAGCTACGGGGCGCTGACCACCACCGTAGCGGGTGCGCTTTTTCTGGTTGCCGTGCGCATGGCGGGCGGAGTCATCGCATCATTTTTTGAAAGAGCCTTCAGCTTCGTCTCCCAAAGCCTGGGGCGCGCGATTGGGGAAAAGATTCGCGCTTTCCGCAGCGGCCTGAATACGCTCCGCACCCCCGCCGATTTCGCGATCGCGATGGCTGTTTCGCTCTCCATGTGGGGATTGATCACGATGGCCTATCTGGAGATCACCACGGCCTTTGTCGCGAATCCGCAACTGGCGCAGATGACGCCTGCCAAATGCATGGTGCTGATGGCTTCGAGCATAGCGGTCAGCGGATTTCAACTGCCGGTGCTGGGCTGGTTCACGCAGATTGGCGCCGTGGCCGCGGCGCTGTCCGGCTTCTTCGGCGTGGCGGCGGAACCGGCCACCGCCTGCTCTGCCACACTGCTGCTGGTGGGCTTCCTGGGCATTGCGCCCATCGGCCTGATCTGGGCGCGCTTTGAGCACGTCAGCCTACGCAAGATCGCCGCCGAAAGCGAACACGCGGAAGAGGCGCTGGCGGCGGATGAAGCGCGCGATTGAACTGTGGATTGCCGCCAGGAACAAATCCCTGACCAAGGTCAAGCCGTGGGCGCAGGCGGCGTAAAGTCCGGCCCCGTCGTCAGCGCGGGCTGAGAGAAGCGGATCGTCTCCGGCCCGACCGCGCCGCCGGTCATGATCATGCTCATCGCCTGCTCCATGCTAAGGTCGGTCTCCGTGACGCGGCTGATAGGAAGAATCTGCAAAAAAGCCGAGGTGGGGTTGATGGCGTTGGGCAGCAGCACCGCGGCCAGCAACTCGCCGGTGGTCGAGTCGGTCATGGTGCGGGTCAGGAAGCCGATGGACTTCTGGCCGGGGATGGGAAAGTCCACCAGCACCACGCGCTGGCTGGACTCTTTCTTGGCCATCATGCTGTCGATCAGTTGGCGCACCGACGAGTAGATCTTGGCAACCACGGGCAGCCGCTCCAGCGTGGCCTCGAAGAGTTCGAGGGCCTGGCGGCCGATCACCAGGCTGGTAACCCGGCCCACCACATAGAGCATCGCCAGAGTGAGCACGATGGCCAGAATCGATTGCAGCATCGACTGGCTTAGCCACCCTGCCGGGAAGATCGCAGCAAACAACTTGATCACCGGCAAGCCGGCCTTGGCCAGCGTGCTGAGCAGGAAGCTGAAGATCAGCCAGGTCACAAATAGCGGCCCGATGGTGATGATGCCGGCCAGGATGTTGCGTTGCAGGCTGCGCAGCGTATGGGCGATCACAGGTTTCACGCACGTTCTCCTGGCTGCGAGGATAGCCGATTTGGGCCACGGCGGGCTGTATACAAGCAGCAAACTTCGGGGCGTCGGCGATAATGTTAGTTGGGCGGACGAATCGCCGATGGGTTATCTGAGCTAGGATTTTCAGAGTGAAACGGCAGGAGCGCATCGGCCGGCAAGGGGAGTTTGTACATGACGCGCAGTTTATTTGACTTGAATGGACGGGTTGCGGTGGTGACCGGCGGTACAACCGGCCTGGGCCACGCAATCGCGCATGGCCTGGCGGAAGCCGGAGCCGATGTGGTTGCCAGTTCAAGGCGTCTGGACCATATGGAGACGGTGGCCGCGGAGATTGAGGCGCTGGGCCGCCGCACGTTGCGTGTGCCCAGCGATGTGCTGAGCCGGGATTCGCTGGCAGCGCTGCACGATGCCGTGCTGAAGGAGTTCGGTAAGGTGGATATCCTGGTGAACGCGGCCGGGATTACCCACAAAGGCCCGGCGCTCGAAGTGGACGAAGCCGACTGGGCGCGGGTGATGGAGACCAACCTGACAGGAACATTGCGCGCCTGCCAGATCTTCGGCGCATCGATGCTGCGCTCGGGTTATGGGCGCATCATCAACATCGCCTCCCTCTCTTCGTTTGTCAGTTTCTATGAGGTAGCCGCTTACTCTGCGAGCAAGGCCGCCGTTGCCTCGCTGACCCGTTCGCTGGCCGTGGAGTGGGCGCGCCGGGGCGTGAACGTGAATGCGATTGCGCCGGGGATCTTTCCCACGCCGATGAACCTGAAATTCATCCAGGGGACGCCGCGCGGGGAAGAGCTGATTCTGCGCACGCCGATGGGCAGGTTTGGCGAATTGAAGGAGATTGCGGGGACGGCGGTATTTCTGGCTTCAGAGGCGGCTTCGTTTGTGACCGGCCAGGTGATTGCCGTCGACGGCGGCTTTCTGGCCAGCGGAGTAAATCAGTAAGACAGGGGTCGGGGATCAGGGATTAGCAAAAAGCTAATGGAGCGCGTGAGGCCATGAAGATTACCAAAGCAACCGTGAATATCACCTCGCCGGGAAGAAACTTTGTCACTCTGAAGATTGAGACCGACGAAGGCATTTACGGCCTGGGCGATGGAACGCTGAACGGGCGCGAGCTGGCGGTGGCGAGTTACCTGACCGACCACGTGATTCCCTGCATCATCGGCCGCGATCCATTTCAGACCGAAGACATATGGCAGTATCTTTATCGCGGGGCTTACTGGCGGCGCGGGCCGGTCACGATGTCGGCCATTGCGGCGGTGGACGTGGCGCTATGGGACATCAAGGGCAAAGCGCTGAATACGCCGGTCTACAACCTGCTGGGCGGCAAGAGCCGCGAGGGCGTTCTGGTCTACGCGCATGCCAACGGCAAGGACACGGAGCACGCGCTGGAAGACGTGGCGCGCCAACTAGAGTTGGGCTTCAAGGCGGTGCGGGTGCAGAGCGGAATCCCCGGGCTCTCGACGACTTACGGCATCTCCAAGGGGCCGGACCGCTACGAACCGGCGGAGCGCGGGCTGCCCTCCGAGGCCGAGTGGTCCAGTGAACTTTACCTGCGTCATGTACCCAGGCTCTTTGCGCGGGTGCGCGAGGTCTTTGGCGATGAGCCGCACCTGCTGCACGATTGCCATCACCGGCTGACGCCCATCGAGGCGGGACGGCTGGGCAAGGAGCTGGAGCCGTTCCATCTCTTCTGGATGGAAGACCCGACGCCGGCCGAGTTGCAGGAGGGCTTCAAAATCATCCGCGAGCATACCACCACGCCGATCGCGGTGGGCGAGGTCTTCAATTCGATCTGGGACGCGCATGATTTGATCCGCTACCAATGGATCGACTATCTGCGCATGACGCTCGTGCATGGCGGAGGGTTTACGCACCTGAAGAAGGTGGCCGACTTTGCCGCGTTGTATCATGTGCGCACCGGCTTCCACGGAGCGACGGACCTGTCGCCGGTGACGATGGCCGCGGCGCTGCACTTCGACACGGCGATCCATAACTTTGGGATTCAGGAGCTGATGCCGCACAGCGAGGAGACCGATCAGGTCTTTCCGCATCAGTACAGCTTCAAGGACGGGCTGATGACGCCGGGAGATGCGCCGGGATTGGGCGTAGAACTGGACGTGGAGCAGGCAGCCAGGTATCCGTACCAGAGAGCCTATCTGCCGGTCAACCGCAAGCTGGACGGAACGCTGACGGACTGGTAAATGCGGGAGCGATTCGGGCGGCACGCTATGAGCCGTTGTTTTTTGTGAGGAAGAGGGAAGACCATGAACGATGCAATCACGCCTTTGCCGGTGCGTTCGCCGGCCAGCTCACCCGCTCCCGCTCAGCGGGTCTCGGGATTCGAGCGGGCCGCAAGCGCCGTGCGCCTGGCCCTTCCGCTGGTGCAGCGGCTTCTGCCCTTGCTGGACGGCAATGTCGGCTCGGCCGTCTCCAATCTCCTCACTCCGCATGCGCCTGCACACCCGCCCGCGACGCCGGTCAACCTGGAACCCATTGAGAATGGCCTGGCCGAAGTGCAGGTGGAACTGCGCGATCTGCACGGCCAACTGCTGGAGCAGAATGTCTCGCTCAAGCGGATCGAGGACCGGTTGGATCAGGCCAGCGAAGCCACGGCGAGCAACTCGATTGCTCTGCAGGAACAGATGGAAGAGCTGAAAGCCGCGGGCCGGCGGGTGGAAACGCTGCGGGCGGTGGGCCAAAGGGCGAACCTCTTTGCACTGGTTGCACTAGGGCTGCTGGCTCTCTCCGTTGCGCTCAACGTCCTTCTGGTGTTGCACTTCCGCCACTTCCTGCCCTAGAGAAACAAAGAAACAAGCGTTGACCGGGAGGTCCACGCTACAGCCGGCCGGGAGGCCGGCGCTACAGTTTCTTGCCGTTGACTGATGCATTTCGTTATTCAACTGGGTCTGTCTGGATAACAATGAACAGGTATTCGTGCTATCAATATGTTTTTACTTACATAAAGTAGGATTTGACGAGTCTTGCTTTCTTTCACCATCTCGCAATAGGGGATATTGCCAGCCGTATTTGCGGAGGACTACCATTTTCCCTAGTCAACCCGGGCCGACTCAGAACGCCCGGAGTGTTACTTGCTATGCATTCATTCTTACGTTCACTGAGCTTCACCAACAAGCGGCGCTCTGCGGCGCGCGCAGACGGAGAGTCTCGTCATGGCATGGTATGCCTACTGCATCGGTGAAAAACAAGCATTTCCTGAATCGGCCCGTCATCGCAAACCCACCCCGCTGGAATCGGTCCTCGGAGTCAGAGGCAACCAGGTTTTTGTTTATCCCGCCAACGACCTTGTTGTCATAGTCAGCGAGCACAACCCCCTGGAAGCCCTCGACCAGAAGTGCGGCATGGATCACGCGCGGGTGATTGCCGACTGCTTTCAGCACAGCACGGTGCTGCCCTTCCGCTTCGGCACCCTCTTCAACGACGACGAGAGCCTGCGCCGGTCGATCCGCTCCAACCACCGCCAGTTCCTCGACCACATCGACAAGCTGCGCGGCAAGACCGAGATGCACCTGAAAGTACTGGTAGAGTGCGGCAGCCACCTGCTCAACCAGCGCCAGCCGGCGGAGGCACTGAACCGGGAGTATTTCACCAACCTGCGCGAGAACGCCGGCCGCCAGCGGGAGCGCCAGACACGCGCCCGCGCCGTCAGCTTCCAGATGCACCGGCTCTTTCTGCCCCTGGACGAAGAGGTCAGTTGCCGGTTGACGGAGAGCGGCAAGATGCTGCTGGACATCGCGCACCTGATCGACCGCAAGTGCGTGGAGCGTTACCTGAGCAAGTACTCGACCAGTTGCGCCGCGATGCGGGAGTACCAGATGCAGCTCTCCGGCCCCTGGCCGCCCTACCACTTTGTCCACCGGCTCACCCTCGGCGCTCATGCCCATCCGCAGCCAGTGGCCAACGCCGTCCCGGTGGACCTGCTGGCTGCCACACCGGTGATTCGCATTCCGCAGCCGGTCACCGCGCTGGCCTGAGGCGGCACAGACGCGAAAAGGCCATCCCGCGGGATGGCCTTT
>JBKQLG010000070.1:0-6876 GCA_052147235.1 Occallatibacter sp. | reverse complement strand
GCGCCACCTGCGCGCCGGAAAGAGAAATACAAGGGCAACCGCATGGATATTGGCGGCCATCGCTTCTTCTCGAAATCGGACCGCGTCATGCGCTGGTGGCTCGACCTGATGCCTGTCGAGGCCGCCTGCGGTGGGGCGGAGGGAGAGTTACGTTATCAGGGACTACAGCGCGAGTTTCCCGCGCTTACTGCAGCTCCCGATCCGCAAGCGGAGGACCTGATCATGCTGGTCCGCCAGCGCAAGAGCCGCATCTATTTCCTGCGCCGTTTCTTCGACTATCCCATCAGTTTGACCGCGGCGACCTTCAGAAACATGGGCCTGGTCCGCACTGTTCGATGCGGCGTGAGTTATATGCGTTCAGCGTTGCTTCCTCAACGCGAAGAGAAATCCCTCGAGGATTTCATCATCAATCGCTTTGGCAAGCAGCTTTATCTCACTTTTTTCAAATCCTATACCGAAAAGGTTTGGGGCGTGCCCTGCCGCGAGATCAGCGCCGAATGGGGAGCGCAGCGCATCAAAGGGCTTTCGCTAAAGGGCGTGGTGACTCACTTTCTTAAGAAGACCTTTGGCCCGAAGAACTCCGGTCACATCGCCCAGAAGGCGACAGAGACCTCGCTGATCGAGAAGTTTCTTAAGCCCAAGTTAGGCCCCGGCCAGCTTTGGGAACACACGGCTGAGATAGTGAAGCGGGGCGGTGGAGAAATTTATCTCGGCATTCATATCGACCGCATCAACATAAATGGCAACAAGGTAGTCTCGGTAGAAGGATTGAATGAAGCAAAAGAGCGCGTCACTTACAGAGGCGATTACTTCTTTTCGACCATGCCTGTCCGCGATCTGGTTCGCGCTGTCTCCACGCCGGTTCCTGCAGAGGTAACGGAAGTGAGCGAAGGCCTCGTGTATCGCGATTTTATTACTGTCGGCTTGCTCGCCAGTAAGCTCGCTGTGACGGAGAAGGACGGCTCGCCGCTCAAGGATAACTGGATTTACATTCAGGAGCCGGACGTTGTTGTCGGCCGGCTGCAGATCTTCAATAACTGGAGCCCGTGGCTGGTGAGTGGCAAGGATAAGGTCTGGATTGGCCTGGAATACTTCTGCAACGACACCGATCTGCTATGGAAGCTCTCCGACGAGGAGATGGCGAAGTTCGCTGTCGCCGAGATCGCCAAAATCGGCATTCTCAAGGCCGAGGATGTCGAGGACTACCATGTGGTCCATGTTCCCAAGACTTATCCGGCTTACTTCGGCAGTTACAACCGCTTCGATGTGATTCGCAACTATCTTGACGGCTTTGAGAATCTATTTCTGGTGGGCCGCAACGGCATGCATAAATACAATAACCAGGACCACTCGATGCTGACCGCGATGACCGCTGTCGAGAACATTGTCAACGGCGTTACGACCAAGAGCAATATCTGGGCGATTAATACCGAGATGGAGTATCACGAGGAGAAGGCGGAGAAGTAACTCAGGCATTCTGTACACAGTTTTCTGTAGTTTGAACCTTTTGGCGCGTTACGCCTTCCACTTGATATTGCAGCCGATCGAGGGGCGTTGGTCTGTTGGCACCGGCTTGCCGGCGAGCGCTAAGTCGATGGCAGCGCGCAGCTCTTCGCCGGTGACGGGGATACCGTTGCCGGGGCGGCTGCGGTCGAACTGCCCGCGATAAACCAGGCGGAAGCCGGCATCGAAGAGAAAGAAGTCCGGCGTGCAGGCGGCTTTGTAAGCGCGCGCCACGGCTTGTGTCTCGTCGTAAAGGTATGGAAAGACGAATCCTAAGGTTTCCGCCTGGCGCTTGAGTCCGGCGGGCGAGTCGGCGGGATGGGTGACGGCGTCATTGCTGCTGATGGCGGCAATGCCGATAGGTTGGCCCGCGTAATCTTTGCCCAGCGCAGCCAGTCCTTTCTCGATGTGCTTGACATAGGGACAGTGGGCACAGATGAAGATGACCAGCAGGGCCTTTTGTCCGCGGAAGTCGTCGCGGCGGACTGTCTTGCCGGTCACTACGTCGGTGAGTGTGAAGTCGGGGGCGGTGACGCCCAGTTCCAGCATGGTGGATTCGGTGAGTGACATTGCTTTTCCTCCCTGATGAATTAGAAGTGCGCGAGTTAGTAAGTTAGCTAGATAGCTAAATTGTAGAGCAATTAAAACAGTGGCGTCTGCCGTCCCGGCATGGTGAGTCCAAAGTGCTCATAGGCCAGATGCGTGGCTACGCGGCCGCGCGGGGTGCGGTCGAGGAAACCGATCTGAATCAAGAAGGGCTCGTACACCTCTTCGAGCGCGTCCTGCTCCTCGGCCAGGGTGGCGGCTAGCGTACTGAGGCCGACCGGGCCGCCTTCGTATTTCTGAATAATGGCCAGCAGCAGTCGGCGGTCGATCTCGTCGAAGCCATGGGCGTCCACTTCGAGCATGGTGAGGGCGGCGTTGGCGGTGGGGCGGTCGATGATGCCGGAGCCGCGGACTTGGGCGAAGTCGCGGACGCGGCGCAGCAGGCGGTTAGCAATTCTCGGAGTGCCGCGGGAGCGCAGCGCGATTTCGGCGGCGCCGTCCTGATCGATGGGAATCTGCATCACTTCGGCGGAGCGCGAGACGATGAAGCGAAGTTCCTCTTCGGTGTAAAACTCCAGGCGTAGCAGGATGCCGAAGCGCGAGCGCAGCGGTGAAGAGAGCAGGCCGGGCCGCGTGGTGGCGCCGATGAAGGTGAAGGGGCGGATTTCCATTACGTGAGTGCGCGCGGCGGGGCCCTGGCCGATGATGATGTCGAGCTTGTAGTCTTCGAGGGCGGTGTAGAGCTTTTCTTCCAGGACCGGCTGCATGCGGTGGATTTCGTCAAGGAAGAGCACTTGGCGCTCGCGCAGGTTGGTCAGGATGGCGGTCAGGTCGCCCTGGATTTGCAGGGCTGGGCCAGAGGTCTGCTGGAAGCCGACGTCAAGTTCGTTGGCAATGATGGTGGCCAGCGTGGTTTTGCCTAGGCCGGGAGGGCCGGAGAGGAGCACGTGGTCGAGAGCCTCGCCGCGGGTCTTGGCGGCTTCCAGGGCGATGGCAAGCTGCTCTTTTGCTTTGGATTGGCCGATGAACTCGCCCAGCCAGCGGGGACGCAGCTTGAGTTCAAAGCCCTGCTCTTCGTCGGCGCGCGAGGCGCTGACCAGCCGTTCCGGAGTGTTGTCGCGCGCGATAGCCATGCTGGAAGAAGTGTAGCCGCTGGCGGTGTAGGGGGGCAAAGTGCAGCCGTCGGCGGGGCGAAAAGCAGGCCGAAGCCGCTGGCCTGGCAAGGGCAAAGTGCTTGAGCCGCCGGGGAATCGCTTATTGACTCTTTTGATTCCGTACGCTGGCAAACTTTTTTACGGGCCAAGAGTAGATCGGTAGGTGTAAAATCATCAGGAAAAGCAAGGAGTCTTCTATGCTTGACCGTTTTTCTCTAAGGGCGCTTGTACTCGCCAGCCTATTGCTCCCGCTCGCCAGTTGCAGCGTGTCGCCTTCCCTGACCTCCATCGCCATCACGCCCAATGCTACGGTGACGGTGTCGCTGGCCCCTCCGGGTGTTCCGCAGGGCTATAGTCAATACACTGCTATCGGTTCCTATACGCGCTCCGGTCACACGCCGGAGACCGAGGATATCACCAATCAAGTCACCTGGTCTTCCAGCACCCCCCAGGTGGCAACCATCAACAGTACAGGGGTGGCCACGGCTACCGGCTTCAGTGCGACTACCGGATTGGCGTGGGTAGGGAATACGACCATCTTTGCCAGTATGCCGGGGTTCGGCGGCGATATTGTCAGCAATGATGTCACCTTCACGGTGACCGCATGCACGATTTGCACCGGTACCTCCACGGAGCCGATTACAGGGCTTTCCATCACTCCCGGTACCGATTCGGTTGCATTGGCTGGTCAGACCGCCCAGTTCATTGCGCTCGGCACCAGCGGAACCACGGGCCTTGCGACCAACGTTACAACCCTGGTCGCGTGGAGTTCCAGCAATGCGGGGGTAGCCACGATTGGCGCCAATACCGGGCTGGCCACAGCGGTGGGGCAGGGCACTACGCAGATTACGGCCCTCTATACCAATCCCGACAGGAGCGTAGAGGCGGCTACGGCGACCTTTACTGTAACCGGTTCGACGTCGGAGCCGCTGCAATCGATTGCCATCACTCCAGCTACACAGTCGATCCTGGCCGGTCAAACCAGCCAGCTGATCGCGATCGGCACCTTCTCGCCGACCGCAACTACTCCGGGTACACAGGACCTGACAAATACAGTTAAATGGACTTCCAGCAACTCGTCTATTGCATCCATAACCAGCCCCGGCGGCTTGCTTACGGCGGTTGGCCCAGGCACGGCCGTCATTACGGCCATCGCGACCAATCCCGACACTAGCGTAGTCACCGAGACCGCGACCGTCACCGTTACGGCCGCTTCAGGTTCAGCGGAGCCGCTGATTTCTCTGGCGATCGTTCCCGATTCGCAATCGGTCGCGGGGCCGGGCCAAACCAACCAGTTCCTGGCTATCGGAACCTTCTCGTCAACCTCCTCGACGCCAGGCACGCAGAACATGGCGAACATCCCCACTTACACCGTCACCTGGTATTCAAGCAATCCGTCAGTCGCCACCATCTCCAATACCGCTCCTAACGCCGGAGTGGCCACGGCCGTTGGACAAGGCACGACCGCCATTACGGCGATTGCGGTTAACAACGCGGATAAGAGCGCTTCCTACGCGTCGGCGACCTTCACGGTGACCGGGGCAGCTTCAAATACGATTACCACGTTGTCTATCTTCCCCGGCACCCAGTCGATTGTGATGCCGGAGATTGGGCAACCGAATCCAACCGTCAACCTGATCGTAATCGGCACTTATGGATCCGGCCTTCAGGTCAACGTGACTCCCCAGATGTGGACTTCCAGCAATCCGCAGGTGCTGCCTACTGCCAATATCGTTTCCGGAGCCAACACTACGGTGGCCACGGCAATTGGCCCAGGCACGACCACGATCACGGCCTCGTACACGAACGTTGTCACCCCGACGAATCCCGTCAGCAACGTAGTTACGGCTGCGGCAACCCTGACGGTTGCAAATTCGGCGATAGAGCCTTTGCTTTCGCTGGCCATTATTCCCAGCACGCCCACGGCGCCGTACCCGACTCAAACCACCCAGCTTACCGCGGTCGGAACCTTTTCACAGGCTCCTTTCACACAGAATCTGACGAATACGGTCACCTGGAGTTCCAGCAATCCGTTAGTCGCCACGGTTTGCAACGCAACAGCTACTAATACCGTTCCCGCTTCCTGCGCGACAACTCCCGGATTGGTTACAGCGGTGGGCAGGGCACAGCCGCCATCACGGCCACGGCGACAAGCGCCACGGACGGCTCGTTCGTCTATGCAACCGTGCCTTACACAGTTCAGGCGGGAAGCGCACAACAGATGAGTGCGCTTACTATCATTCCAATTTCGCTGGCGCTCTCCGCAACCGGGCAACCCGGCAGCCTGATTGCGTTGGGCACTTCCGTGGGCACCGGCCTTCAGCAGGATGTAACAGCCTCGCCACAGCTTGCATGGACCTCCAGTAACGTAAACATCGCCACAGTCAGCTCTTTGCTTGCGCCGACGCAAACTTGTACGACCAACAATGCGGTGCCACCTGTCCAGACCTGTACCAACGATGCCCCCGGCGTGGTCAAGGGCGTAAGCGCGGGCTCCTCCACCATTACGGCCGAATTCAACGATCCCGCCAGCGGCTCAACTCCCGCCAGCGTGGTGACTGCGACAGCATCCGTCGCTGTGACAGCGACACCAGCGGCGGAGCCTCTGCTTTCGATCACCGTTCAGCCGAATACGGTTACAACCTGGGATTTGTTGGGGACCGCGCAGTATCTTGCATTTGGAACTTTCTCGACCGCTCCGACCTCAATGGACATCACCAACGGCTTCTTCCACCAGGGGTTCCCCACGGCCAGTTGCACCGCCTCTTATGCATCGGCCGACGCCGCCGCCGCTGCGGCTGATGCCGCAGCGAATCTCCCGATCACGAATCTCCCTTACGCCCAGTGCTCCTTTGTTCCCACCACCTGGGTTTCCCTCCCCAATCAATTTGACTTCCCGATTAACTCCGCCGGAGCTCCGGGCGCGTACGGAGGACTCATTACAGCCGATGCGTCCGGAAATGCGGATGTCTATGCTGTAGCGGCAAACCCCGACGGTACCCTCGTTTACAGCGCGAGCTCAACCTTCAATTGCCCCTATGTGGCGCCGACCTATGCCACGATCACGACCACCCTCGCCAACGGCACAACCGTTACTACCTATGATTACAGTGACATTCTCAACATTGGCGAGTGCAATTACCTCACGATAGGAAACGGCCTCTTGTCGACGCTGACTGTCTTTGATGCAAACCTGAATAGTACAGGTTTAAATCAGACAAATTGGCTGATTACCGCTCTTTCGGCCACCAGCACACCGGCCGATCAGGTGGAAGTAATCCATTGCGGCCCCGGTTCGCCTTCCGGCGGGTCTGTCTGCGAGGCCTCCTATCCCAACGGTACGCAAGTCGTCTTGACTGCGCCAGCCGAAGCGGGAGTGAACTTCGGCGGATGGTCCGACAACTGTGTTCCTTGCACTCTGAACCCAGCTACGCTTGCCTGCCCTACCGCTCCAGCCCCGACCATCACTTCGACAGGGCCAAACTCCTGCGTAGTGGTAGTGGGAGGAAGTTGCACACTCAACAATCAAAGCTCCACTTACATATGCGACCAGTCCAACGTATCCGTGGGAGCCGTCTTCAACTAAACGGCAACCAGCCCAGACGCAGGAAAGCCGCCCTTCGGGGCGGCTTTCCTGCGTTGGGAGAGCATATGTGCAAGCTGGCCGGCGGGC
>JBKQLG010000069.1:0-13229 GCA_052147235.1 Occallatibacter sp. | reverse complement strand
GCTCAGCGAGGCCAACAGGTCGCTCAGGCGGCCCACGTTGGTCTCGTCCAGCGCCGCGTCCACCTCGTCGAGGGCGCAGAAGGGGCTGGGCTGGAACTGGAAGATGGCCACCAGAAGGGCCAGCGCGGTGAGCGATTTTTCGCCGCCCGAGAGCAGCAGCACATTCTGCAGCTTCTTGCCCGGCGGCGAGGCCACGATCTCCAGGCCGCTCTCGGCCTGGTTCTCCGCGTCGGTGAGGCGCAGGAAGGCCTGCCCACCCTGGAAGAGCCGCGAGAAGACCTGCGCGAAGTTCTCGTTGATGCGGGCAAAAGCCTCGTCGAATTTGGTGCGAGAGATCAGATCGATCTCCTTGATGGTCTGCTGGGTGTTCTCAATCGACTCCATCAGGTCCGCGCGCTGCGTTCCCAGGAAGCCGTGGCGCTGGGCGGTCTCTTTGTACTCGTCCAGGGCCATCATGTTCACCGGTCCCATCTGCTCAATCCTTTGACGCAGGTTCCGGCAGCTCTCCTCTTCCGCGGCCAACTCCTCTCCGGCTACGCGCTCGATCCGATCATCTGCACGCAGCGCGGCGGCTTCCACGTTGACCTCGGCCAGGCAGCTTGCTTCCACGTGTTCCAGGTCGGAGAGCAGCTTGGAGCCCTCGCTGGAGCGGCTGGCGCGCTGCTCGCGCAGTTGGTCCAGCGCGGCCCGCCTGCTCTTGATTTGCGTTTCCATCGCCGCCAGCTGCAGACGCACAGCCTGCGCCTGGCCAGCCAGTTTCTGCGCCAGGGACAGCGCCTCGGCGCGCGCCGCAGCCAGCTCCTGCTCGCGCTGGGCCAGCTCGGTGCTCTCCCGGACGCGCTGCTCGCGCTCCGCCTCAGCCGCGCTCCGCTGCTGGGCAATGGCTTGAACGCGACGCTCCAGGTCGGCATGAAGACGGTCGATGCGCTGATAAGCAGCCTCAGCACCGCGCCGCCGTTCCTCCAACCCGGCCAGCTCCGCGGTCACCTGCGCTGCCTCCTGCTGCAAGCTCTCGCGCGTCTGACGCAGCAAGGCCAGCTCCACCTGCAACTGATCGAGAGCTGCTTCGGCGGTGCGATGCTCGGCTTCCAGGCGCTGCATCTCCTCGCGCTTCTGGCTGATGCTGGCGCTCTTGGCCTCGCGGGCGTCCTTGTTGCGGGCGGCCTGCGCAGTCCACTCTTCCAGCCGCCGCTCGACACGCTGCGTCTCGCCTTCCATCTGCTTCAGCGCCGCGCCTTGGTTGGCGGTGTCGTGCTCGGCCAGCCTGCGCTGCTCGCTCAGCGCCTCCAATTGCGCGGCCTGCTCCGCGATGGCCGCAACCAGCGCCGCGGCTTCCGTCTCCGCCTGCGCCAGCTCGACCTCCATTTTGCCCAGTCGCTTCTCGGCCTCGCGTAACTCGCGCTTCAGCGCCAGCGGGCCTTCGCTGGAAGGCTTGCCGCCGGTCACCGTCGAGTTGTGGAAGCACTCGCCCTCCGGCGTCAGGAAAAATGCGTGTGCATAGCGCCCGGCCAGTCGCTGTGCCTCGCCGGGGTCCTCCACCAGGTAGCTGTACTTGATCTTGGGCAGAATCGACTCCAGCGGCTGTCCAAAGCCGTTCAGCACCCGGATCGACTCCTTCAGCGGGGTCACGCCGAGGGCGCTGATCGTCTCGTTGCTCTCCTCAAAAAGCGTGGCTTGCTCTGCAGAATGGATCAGAAACGTGGCGCGGCCATCCACGCCCGATTTGAGCAACTGCACGCCCTGCTCGGCCGCCACCCAGCTCTTCACCACCACATAATTCAGCTCTTCGCGCAGGAACTCGTCTACCACATCCTCATGTTCGCCGCTCACTTCGATGAAGTCGGCCAGCGTACCCACCGGCGCCATGCCCTGCGCCAGCGCGTCCGGCTTCAGCAGCCGCCGGACCGTGTCGGTGGAGTAGCTGTGGTTGCGAATCAGCGCTTGCAGCGAGTCGCGCCGCCCGGTCACCTTGGCGGTTTCTCCACTCATTTGATTGATGTGCGCACGCAGTGCGGCTTCTTTGGAGCGGTGGGTTTGCAGCGCCTCGTGCAGCGCCGCAATCTCGCTCTCCAGCCGTTTCAGCGTCTCCGCTGCGGATTCGTAGCGCAGCCGCGCTTCTCCGTACTGCGCGCCCAGATTTTCCAGCTCAGCCTTCGCCTGGCTCAGTTCGCCATCCAGCCGCGCAGCATCGCGCTCCAGAGAGGCCAAACTCTCCTCGCCCTGCGCCATGTGGTTGCGCGCGCTGCCGGCCAGTGTCAGCAAATGCATCACCTGGCGTCGGCTGGCCTCCAACTCCCGCTCCGCCGTAAACACCTCTTCGGCCGCCGTGCGCGCCTCTTGCTGGCGCGCCTCCACCTGCTGACGAAAAGCGCGCGCCTCTTCGGCCGCCGTTGCCATGAACGAGCTTTGCTGCGTCCGCTCTTCGGCAATCCCCGCCAGTTGCGTCCGCGTCTGTTCCAGCTCGGCGGCGGCCGCCGTAATGCGCGTCTCCAATTCGGCCACACGCTCTGTATTGGCGCGCTCCCGCGCCGCCGCCCGCTCCCGCTCCACGGCCGCCGTGCTGGCGCGGTTCTGCGCCTCCAGGCCCTCGCTGTCCAGCTCGTAGCCCCGCTCGGTGAGCGCGTGCTGCGCTGCCTCCTCTGCCTCAATCTCCGCCGCCGAAGCGTTGATCCGTCCGGTCAGAGCGGCAATCTCCATCTCCAGCCGCGCCTGATCCGCGTCCATCAGCGCCATGCGGCTGGCCAGCACCACGCGCAGACGCCCGCGCAGCTCGTCGCGCACCGCCGCAAAGCGCTCAGCCTTGGCCGCCTGCCGCTTCAAACTGTTCATCTGTCGCGTGACTTCTTCGAAAATATCGCTCACGCGCGCCAAATTCTGCTTGGCGCTCTCCAGGCGCAGCTCGGCCAGCCGCTTCTTGGTCTTGAAGCGCGTAATCCCCGCCGCCTCCTCGATGATCGCCCGCCGCTCGTAGGGCTTGGAGCTGAGCAACTGCCCGATCCGCTCCTGCCCGATGATCGCGTAGCTCTCCGGACCCAGGCCCGTGCCCATGAAAATGTCCTGGATGTCGCGCAACCGGCAGAGCTTGCCGTTCAGAAGGTACTCGCTTTCGCCGGTGCGGAAGAGCCGCCGGGTCACCACCACCTCGCCCTTTTGCGGCGTGCGCTGGAACTTGCGCCGGCGAATCTTCAGCACCACCGCCTGTGGCCCCTCGCCGCTGCTCATCGATTGCGGCTGTTCCGGCGACTCTTCGTCGAGCGCCTGGCCCGGCTGCTCCTGGGCGATAATCTCCTCAGCTTCATTGGCCCGCTCGCGCCGCGCCGCCTCTTCATCCCAGTCGGCGGGGCCATCGTGATCCAGCAGCACCAGCGGCTCCACGGGAATCGGCCCCTCGTAAGCCTCCGGATCGACCAGCGTCAGCGTTACTTCGGCCATGCCCAGCGCCTTGCGCTCCCGCGTTCCGGAAAAGATCACGTCCTGCATGTGCGTGCCGCGCAAGCTCTTAGCGCTCTGCTCGCCCAGCACCCAGCTCACCCCGTCCAGAATGTTCGACTTGCCGCACCCATTCGGCCCCACCACCACGGCAATCCCCGATCCCGCCACGGTCAACTCCGTGCGGTCGCAAAAGCTCTTGAAGCCGAGAATATGAATCTTCTTTAGTTTCAGCATCTTCTCTCCGGGTGGTAGTGGTCGTGCGTGATGTAGGGTGAAAGCCCAGTCTGTATCAGGGCACGACTTCACAGGCTGCGGGAAAAACTCGATAGCAGGCCGGTTTTGTAAAAGGGCACGACTTTAGTCGGGCCGCAAATGCAACAAAATGAACGCGGGCTTCAGCCACTGCGGACTCTCTGAAAATTGGGTGCCCCACCCTCGCCGCGCCTTTGTTTTTGCGGCTAGGGTGGGAAACTCAATACTTGGCGCCCCATCCTTCGCGCTTTTTGCGAAGGGTGGGAGACCGAGCATTCTCTTGTTCCAGGCAACCCGCCGCCAACGCCCAAAGCACGGCGGAAAACTTGCCCTCCGATTCAAACTCTACGGTCCCTGGAGGGCAGGGTCAACGGCGGAGAGTGGGGTTTTTGTGGATAAGAGAGTCCGCAATTACTCTTCTTGAAATTTCCAAAAAAAGCAGTGCATAATTGGGATTTTCTTAGGAGTTTCGCCGGCTTTTTGCACAACCACAGGAGACAGGGTCTGGGTAATTCTGGGTGAACTTCAAGCCGAAGGCTGCTGGCCCCAACCGGAGGTGGTCAGGCGGCCAGCGGCCTAATCTTGCGGCGCTGCTTCTGCGATTCGATCCACAGGTCGTACTGCAGTTGAGCCTTCGAGAAGAAATCAGGTGAGAGCGCCAGAGCCTCGCCCAAGCGGATGCTCAGGTCCATCGTGACGGAGGTGCGGCCATTGAGGATGCGCGAGATAGTGGCGCGCGCCACACCGATATGCTCGGCAAGCTCAGTTGCGGTCCTATCGCCGAGAAACTCTCGGAGTAGTTCGCCCGGACTGGCGGGTTTGTGCATCATCGTCATTGCCGGGTACCCCAGAATTCGATTTTAGCTCTGCGAATCACTGGATGGCAGTCCTTAGTGTCCCGGAATCATGCCCCACAGCATCACCAGCGTCATGCCGATCACGATGATGCTGGTGGCCCAGGCAATCACATTCCACAAGCGCGAGTTCTTGTACTCGCCCATCAGATCCTGACGGTTGATCAGCATCAGCATCAGGATGATGACTACCGGCAGCAGAACGCCGTTGAGTACCTGCGAGAGGATGGCGAAGTTGATCAGTTGCGCATCCGGCAGTAGCAGAACCGTGACCGCGCCGCCCGCGATCAGCAGCGTATAAAGCCAGTAGAAGAAGGGCGCTTCCTTGAAGTGCTTGTCGACGCCTGATTCTACGCCCAGACCTTCACAGACTGTGTAGGCGGTGGAGATGGGCAGGATCGAAGCGGAGAAGATCGAGGCGTTGAAGAGCCCGAAGGCGAATAGGATGAAGGCGTAGTCGCCGGCCAGGGGGCGCATCGCCTCGGCCGCGTCCGCGGCTGTTTGGATGGACCCCATGCCATGAACGAAGAGAGTGGCGGCGCAGGCCACCACAATGAACCATGCCACTACGTCCTGGAAAAGGCTGCCAATAGTCACGTCCAGACGCATGGCGAAGAAGTTTTTCTCGCGCACTCCCTTTTCCACAACCGATGACTGCAGGTAGAACTGCATCCAGGGTGCGATGGTGGTGCCGATGACGCCGATGGCCATGTACATATAGGCCTTGTCGCTCCAGACCGAACGGGCGGGCATATGGATGGTGGCAAGAATGGCATCGTGCCAGCTGGGCTGCGAAAGCACCCCGGCGAAGATGTAGGAGATATAGACCAAAGAGGCGATGATGAATATTTTTTCCGTGCTCTTGTAAGTGCCTCGCACCACCATGTACCAGACCAGCGCCGCGCATAAGGGCACGGAGATGAACCTGGAGACATGAAAGAGGTGCATGGAACCGGCAATGCCTATAAACTCCGTGACCACGTTGGTGAAGTTGACCACCACCAGCAGTATCATCAGCAAAAACGTGAATCGCAGGCCGAACTCCTCGCGAATCAGGTCGCTGAGTCCCTTGCCGGTGACCATGCCCATGCGGGCGTTCATCTCCTAAACCACGGTGAGCGCGATCGAAATCGGGATCATCAACCACAGTAGCGTGTAGCCGTACTGCGCGCCGGCCTGGGAATAAGTGAGGATGCCGCCGGAGTCGTTATCGACGTTGGCGGTAATGAATCCGGGGCCAAGGACGGCCAGAAAGAGCAGTATCCGGATTCGCCAACGCTTCCACATCTTCGCCGGTTCCTAAGGGGGATTCATTTACGGTTTCCTCCCTGACCATAACAGGCGAGGGTGGGGGCGCGAAACAGGGCAGTCGCGCGTCTCTGGAAGAACTGCAAAACGGGTTGACAAAGGATGAGTACCATAGTACATTGGTATTGTTGTACCAAGAAGGCATTATGCCGGAAGAACAGAAGAATCGCGAACCCGTCGTCGTCGAGCGCGTCCAGACCGGCGTGCGCATGGAAAAACGCTTGTTGAAGGTGCTCAAGGCCGTCGCCGAGCTGAAGGAGATGACCCTGGGCGACTTGCTGGAAGGCATCGTGCTGCACGCCTTTGAAGGCAAGCTCGTTCCCTTCTCCGCGCAAACGCTCAAGGAGATCGAACAGTTCAAGTCCATCTACGGCATGACGCTGAAAGCCAGCGACAGCCACAACCTCAAAGAACGCAAACGCTAGGCCGGCGTGTTTCCAAAAACCAAAAGGGGTGGATGATTCCTTGCGGAATGATCCACCCCTTTGACCAGTTCGAAACTGCTTTGCCTATGCGGATTTATGCTGTGGCATAAACCGGCTCATCCTGCTCTTCGTCAACGGCATCGGAGCTGAGGCTGAGCAGAGACGCAACCACGTCGGCGGCGCTATAGGATGTGCGGCCGGGCTTGAGGAATTGCGCAACGGTATTCAGATCGTCGCCCACAGTGATCAGCGGCGGCTCCATGGTACCATCCTTGCGCGTTTGCCCGTGGCCGATGTTGGCCATCAGCGCGTTGCACAGGCACTTGCGCCCCACCGTATCCTCCACCTTGCCGCCCTTGGCCACGTAGTTAGCCACCGGCTCGGCGGAGCAGCGATAGCCTATATTGCCATTCGGCTGGATGTAGGACTCGCGCAACAAGCCAATGTCGCAGACCCGCGTGCGCGCCTCGGCGACAGCCGCTTCGGAGTATGTGCCTTGCAGAATCGCTACCTTGAAAGGGAAGCCTGTTGGCGAAGCCAGCGGATCGGTGAAGACCACACCGGAGTTGGTGACCGCCTGGGCCATCAGCTCATTCTTAAGATCGGGTCTCAAGCCGGACTCTTCGCTGAAGGCAAAGGCCGTGCCCACCTGCACGCCCGCGGCGCCCTGATCGAGCGCAAAACGCAGACTCTTCGCGTTGCCGTAGCCCCCGGCCAGCCAGAAAGGAACGCCCAGCGCGCGTAATCCCGCTAAATCGACCTGGTCGCGCTCGCCGTAGATAGGCTCGCCGTTGGCGTTCAGCATCAGTTTGCCGCGCGGGGGCGCATTGTGTCCGCCGGCGATGGGGCTTTCAATGACCAGGCCATCCACGCGCCCGGTGGCCCTGCGCAGCATGGTAGTGGCAAGGGTGTTGGAGCTGACGATGGCCAGAAACTTAGGCCGGTCGAGCTGTGGAAGCGGACCTTGCACGTAGTCGGCGGGATCGAAGTTCATCGCCGTGTCCTGATCCTGAGAGGCGCCCGTGACTGCCAGATTGTAATGGGCGGGACGGAGGCTAGCCAGGGCGTCCAGAACTCCCGGGATATGCAGCGGAATGCCTGCGCCCATCAATACATAACCCACGCCGGCCAGCATTGCGCCGTAGATGGACGAGAGGTGCGGCATCTGCACCTTCTCCAGAAAATTGATGCCGACGGGATTCTTGTGCCCATCGCGGGCCAGATAGACCTCGACGAAGTTGCTCACAATGCACAGCTCGACCACCTTACGCACGTCGCGGCGCTGATGCATCGGCGGCAGCGCGTAGGGCACCGTGGCAGCCTTGCCGCCGGGGACGTAATACTCGTCCCAGATGCGCTGGGCCATCTCAGGAAAGGGGAAGGCGTCCAGGCCGCGGCGTATGTGACCGCCGGGGTCGCCATCACCAAGCCGGCGGACAAAAAGCGAGTCGAGCGCTGTGCCGGAGACAACTCCGAGTTGACCGAGTTTGGAGACCACATTGGCCAGGCGCCAGTTCGAAACGCCTACCCCCATGCCGCCCTGAATGATTTTGGGAAACTGCATCATCTTTGGATTCTTTCACAGATTTGCAATCTTGCCGATCTTTTCTTCGAGACTATGGCCACAAAAGGTATCATATGTGAGCAATTCTGCTCAGAATGAACGGTTTATTGTCGGAAATTTAGATTCGCTCGGGCGGCTGGGCTTATGGGGAGGCTGATGTCTATACCCTTCTGGTCAATCGCTTAAGCCGGGATTCCCTAAAGCTTGTCTCTCAGGAAGCTGATTACGTGATCGGCCTGGACGACACCGACCATGCGGTTCTGCGCGTCCACCACGGCCAGGGCGTGCAGGTTGTACTTGTCGAAGAGCTCGGCCAGCTCGTTCTGGTGCAGGCCGACGGGGCAGGAGAGGACGCGCGCTTCGGTGAGCACGGCCAGGTGCGTCTCCGGTTGGGCCATCACCAGCCGGGCCAGCGGAACGGCGCCGCGCAGCACACGCTTCTCGTCGAACAGATAGACTTCGGTGACGCTCTCAGGGTCGCCGTCAAAGCCGCGCAGAGCCTCGACGGCCTGGGCCACGGTCGCGTCCTTGGGGAGGGAGACGAAGTCGGTGGTCATGCAGCCGGCGGCCGAGTCCTCGTCGAATTCGAGCAGATCCGAGACCTCCTGCCGCTCCTCCGGCTCCATCTCTTCGAGGATAGCGTCGGACTGCTCCTCGGGCAGCTCGGCCAGCAGGTCGGCGGCTGCGCCGGGGTCCATCTCCTCGACGATGTCAGCGATCCTCTCTTCACCCAGCTTTTCCAGAAGCGCCTTCTGCATCTTCGGCTCGACCTCTTCCAGGGTCTCGGCGGCCACTTCTTCGTCGAGCGAAGTGAAGATGACCTCGCGCTCGGCGGGAGCCAGGTCTTCCAGAATGTCGGCCAGGTCGGAGGGGTGCATCTCCCCGAGCCGCTCATACTCGATGCGCAGCTTGACGCGTCGCGCCGGGTCGACCTCAATGACGTCGACAAACTCCCAGGGAATGCAACGGGGGACGAACTTGCGCGAGAGCTTCTCCAGAGTGGCGCGCGGCAGCAGGCCCTTGAAGATGCGGCGAAAGGCGCCCCGCAAACCAACCTCGACCTCGCAGACGCGCAGCAGGTGAGCCGCGCCATTGCCCATCCACTCCAGATCGACGTCGTTCACGCGCACCACCTTGCGCCCGTGTATGTCGATGATCTGGCGGTCGATCAGGTCCTGCTGCAGGTAGAGGTAGTTGCCCTGATCCTCCAGGGGAACCATCGCGCCGGCCGAGCGCAGTTCGAGCGTGCCGGCGGGCGTCTCCATCACCTGGTGCGAGGGCACAATACACATTCCGGCTCGGGTCTTGAGCACCAGCCCGGCTACCTTGCCCGCGTCTTCGCCGGTGGCAACGGCGATGTCCTTGAGCCGCCCGCGCAGATGGCCCTGCGCATCGGTGACCGGAGTGCCGAGCAGCGCCGTCAGGCTGATGCGTGTTGTAGTACGGACGGGCATGAGGAGAGTGTATCGCTTCGGGGGCTGTGTTCGCCTGGGGATGTAACAACAAATGCAATCCCAACTTAAACGAAGGTAGAGGGGCCTTCAGGCTCCTGAAGAGAGCGCCTTCGTAGAGGGCCTTTAGGCTTGGGCTTTACCTCTTGGTGCCCGTTCAGCAAACCTCTGATTAAGTCGATATTTTGAAAGGGCACTACTTCAGTTGTGTCCTAACAAGGCTGGTTTTGAAATTCACTCCGCTCACTATACACAGGATGTTCAAGGATTTCCCCATGACCTTACGCATGGGTCACGCAACTCTGACAACAACCCCCGTAGCATCGTCTTGCTGAGGATGGTCGCCGGCGAAGCTGCGCGCGGCGCGATAGATGCCATGCACCAGATCGAGCGCGGAAGCCTGGCGATGGTCGCGCACGTATTCGAGAACTCCATCCGCGCCGAACTCCACATCCTCCGGCGTTGCCATCTCCGTGGTGCCGTCGGTCAACAGAATCAGCAGTTGCCGCGCGGTCAATGGAACGGCCGTGGTGGTGAAGCTGATATCCCGAAAGAGTCCCAGCGGCGGGCCGGAGCTTTCCAGCACATGATCGATCCCGCCCGCGCCATTCATCAGAAATCCCGGCACGTGGCCAGCGCTGGCATACGACAGGCAGCCGTTCTTTTCATCCAGGCAGACCAGCAGCATGGTGACGAAGCGGGTATCCTCCAGGTCGGCCAGCAGCATGTGGTTGACGCGGATCAGAATCTTCGCCAAATCCGCTTCCACCTGGGCGAAGGAGCGCACATAGGCGCGGGTCAGCGCCATGACCAGCGCGGAATCCAGGCCGTGCCCGCTCACATCGCCGATGCCGATGCAGGTGCGTCCGTCCGGCATGGTGAAAGCGTCCAGGTAGTCGCCGCAGGCTTCCTTGTCGGGGTAGATGGCGCACGCGATATCAAAGCCGGCTGCGCCTGTGGCCGCGCCGGTGTAGAAGCGCTGCTGTACGTTGCGCGCCATTTGCAACTGCACCTCCCGCTCCTGCTCCTTGCGCAGCACCGTAATGTCCTTGCACACGGAAACATAATGGGAGATGACGCCGGAACTGTCTGTGATCGGGCTGATAGTCTGCTCCACCCAGTACAATTCTCCGGACTTCTTGCGGTCCACCAGCGTGCCGCGGAAATCCTCCCCTTGCAGAATCTGATCCCAGAGCAGGTTGTAGAAGGCCCTGTCATGCAGGTTGGACTTCAGCACGCTGGGCGTCTTGCCCACAACTTCCAGGCTGCTGTATCCGGTAATGATTTCAAATGCTGGATTGACATATTCAATCGTGCCATGGCGGTCGGTGATCACGATGCTGTCGGCCGTCTGCTCCACGGCACGGGATAACAGGCTGATCATGGCCTGCGAGCGGCGTCGCTCCAATTCGGCTCGCATTGGCTCGGTCATATCGCTGACCATGGCCAGCGCGCCTTCAAAGCCCCCGTCAACACCGAGAATCGGCGAGGTCGTCACCCGCGCCCATAAGGCATCGCCATTCTTCTTGCGATAACGGGTTTCAATCTGTTCGTTAACACCCCGCCGCTGGCGTTCCATCTCGATTTTCTTTTGTTCAATGTCGCCCTGGAACATGAATTCGAAGAGCGGCCTGCCCAGCATCTCCTCGACACTATACCCGAGCAGTTCCGCCATGCGACGGTTGACCAGTGTTGTCTCAAGATCGGCATTCACCTTCCAGATGCCCTCATAGGCGGTCTCGACGATGCCGCGATAATTCTTTTCACTGTGCTCCAGCGCTTCGAGGATGCTTTGTTTGCGAATGAGCTCGGCTCTCTCCGCGATCACGGCGGCCAGCACCATGCCCGAGGCCGAGGTGACGACGATAAACGCCTGCAGCAGCATGGCATTCTGCTCGACGTTGCCATAAACGACGAGTCCGAAGCCATGAGCCGTCCCCCAAACCGCTATGGAAGAGATCAAAAAGCTCGCGATTGCCGAGCCCGGCACCTCAAAGCGGATTGCCCCCCAGAGCACAAAAGGGAAGACGCCGAAGGCGAAGACGCCGGCATGCATCGATCCCAGCCGATAACCAAAGATCAGCGAGGCGCTCGCGGCAGTGCCCAGCAGCATGCATAGCAACTCGACCCGCCGCTTTTTCAGTACCGGCAGCAGCCCCCTGAAGGTCAGCACCAGCGGGGTTACAATCAACACACCCGTGGCGTCGCCCCACCACCACTTCAGCCACACCAGCGCTAAACCGGACCAGGTATGCCCGCCCGCGATAGACAATACCCAGCTACCGATGCTCGCGCTGACCAAAGTGCCGCAGAGAGCGCCGCAAACACTCAATCCCAATACATCGCGAAGCCGCGTGAGGGATGGCCGAAAATCGGGTAGTTGCCTCAGCAGCCAGGCGCCGAAGAGCGGACCAGCCGTGCTGCCCAATGCAGTTCCGGCCGCGGCCATGTGCGGGATGCCGGTATAGTAATTGACGACAAATGCAGCCAGCGCGACGGCCGGCCAGATGCGATAGCCGAAAAGGAGTATGGCCGCCAGCGCAACTCCCGCCGCCGGCCACACGGGGGAGACGGTTCCGCTGGTAAAAGGAACACCCAGTCCCATCTCGCCCGCCAGGATACAAGCAATGAAAACGCCGGCCAGTTGCAAAATCAGAAGGCCCCCGCGACTTCCGGTCATCGAATCAGCACTACGTGCGGCTGTGATCAATCTCCACTCCTTGCTGGAACATTTAGTAATTGGATGCAGCATCATGGTCTATTTGCCTCAATAATTTGCGAAGACGACTAGTTGGGGGTCGTTTCAGCAGAGATAGGCGCGCGCCAAAGGTGCTCAAATTCCACTCCAGCGAGTTGAACAGCGCCGAGAGCTTCATCCGCCGCGAGAAGCGGGGAGCGGCGCACGCCATAGCGCGCTCCTTGACAGAGCTCCTTGTCAGCGGTGAAACTGCCTTTTAGGCTGCCGCGCGCGGCGGACGAAATGCTTCCGGGTGAGTTCCGGAGAAGACGGAGACCAGGCCGGTGAGCGAAGCAAGGGCGGGGCGGCTGACTCTGACGCTGAAATCGACGATGGAGAGCGTCGACGAGATTGAGGCGGCGGCGGAAAAACTGGCGGCTGAGTCCGGCCTGGACGATGACGAGCGCTTCCACGTCGCCATGGCGGCGCGCGAGGCCGCTGTGAATGCCGTTCTGCACGGCAATGAATACGACCCGGCCAAGCTGGTCTCGGCCAGCTTGGAGAACACCGGCGCGGCGCTGGTGATCACCATCGCCGACCAGGGCAAGGGGCTGGACCCGGATTCCATCCCCGATCCGCTGGCTCCGGAAAACCTGCTGCGCGGCTCAGGGCGCGGCATCTTCCTCATCCGATCCTTCATGGATGAAGTGAATTTTCGACAACTGCATCCCGGAACCGAGGTGACGTTGATCAAATATCTGGTGCCGGCCGACAAAAATTCATAAAGCGCCGCGGACAGGGCGCTTTACCAACCGCAGGAATGTTATTCTGATTGCACAACAAGGAGGAGTTTCCATGGCATTGACAATTGCATCCCGTGAAGTGAATGGCGTAACTGTTCTGGATCTCAGCGGGCGAATCACATTGGGCGAGGGCAGTGTGCAGTTGCGCGATGCCATTCGCGGACTGATCAGCAAGGGACAAAAGAATATCCTGTTGAACCTGGCGGATGTGAACTACATCGATAGCTCCGGGCTGGGCGAGTTGGTGAGCGCCTTTACCACAGCCAAGAATCAGCAAGCCGAAGTCAAGCTGCTCAAACTGACCAAAAAGGTTCACGATCTGCTGCAGTTGACCAAGCTCTACACCGTCTTCGACATCAAGGACGACGAGGCCGGCGCAATCGCCTCCTTCAAGTAAACCTGGCCGGAGCAGCGCTCCCGCCGTCAACCCATCTGAAAAAGGCCATCCCGCGGGATGGCCTTT
>JBKQLG010000068.1:0-14434 GCA_052147235.1 Occallatibacter sp. | reverse complement strand
CCCGGCAACGAGCAGGCTCGATAACAGAGAGACGATTGCCTCATGGACCGGGGAAGGTACAAAGAACTTCAGCTCGCCTGCCTGGCGCGGGATCGCTGCCTGCAGCACAGCATCCGCCGCCAGAAATGGAAGTCCTTTCCAGGTGAAGTTCCTTATGAAATCGACCTGCATAGCGTGAAGTTCCGCCGCCGGAGAGATACCTTCCAGAAATACCATCGCCACATGGTATCGCTCAGCATAACCGACGATCCGAATGCCTGGCATGGATCGAAGCGCGCGAATCGCTTGCGACAACTCGGAGGAACGAATGAGAAAATCCACATCGTTGCCGATATTTATTTCAGGGAATCCCTCATAATTCCGCAAAATACAGGGGCGCACTCCTGCCCTCTCAAACTCCTGAAAAAGGGACGCCATGAATTCGCCCAAGGGAAGAGTGGGCGGCTGCCGAAGGGAATGTGCGTTCATCGACCTTTGTAAATCCATTTGCATTCTTAATTCTTGTAGAGGCCTAATCGGCCGATTTCCGCTTACCTGCCGCTCATCCGTTACGTGCGGCGAAGCAACAGCTTCGAGGTGATTTGCGGGAAGGTATAGCCAGGCTGCAAGATCAATGCCGCAATGAGAGTTGGCGCTAGCAGATAGTACCTATGCTCGGCAAAATGAAAAACCGCCGCTTTATACAGTACCTTAGCCGTGTCCTTGCGCCAGGCATTGGCTCGCACGTACCACGGAAGCGTCCGGCGATTACAAAGATACTCTTCCCAGGACAATTCCTGCTGGCCGCTGCGCCTGCGCAGAGTGCAATCCTTAAGCCAGCACAGTTTTCGGCGGACAGCACGCGCCTGGGCGATCGAGGCGGAACCGGAATGGATTCGGTACTTGAGCAGGAACTCCGGCTGAACAAGAATCTTGTAACCGTGCTCCAATAATCTATTCCACAGGTCAATATCTTCATTCACGCGAAACTGTGGGCGATAGCCGCCCGCAGACAACACTGCGCTCTTGCGCAAGATGGCCGCAGGATGGCTGAATCCGACCAGCTCATTGCACTGATATAGCGCCTGAACGGCCTGATGCGTGATCAGTGGCGATTCGCCCCTGGCAATAATTCTTCCCTCACTATTAATGTGCTTGATCCAACTGCTGGCCACATCCAGCTCCGGGTGCGCGTCCAGGAAGGCCAATTGGCGTTCGAGACGGTTGGGCATCATCACGTCGTCCGCGTGCATTACGGCCACCCACTCGTTGGCGGCGAGCGCGAATCCTCGATTCAGTGTCGCCGCAACACCCATGTTAGGGTGCGATACAACGCGAACACGCGCGTCGCGAAGTGCGTAGCTTTGGGCGATCTCCCTGGTGCGGTCCTGCGATCCATCATCCAGAATAATGAGTTCGAAATCCCTCCAGGTCTGCGCTAGTATGCTTACAATAGCTTCTACCAGGAAGCGCTCTTCGTTATATACCGGCATAATGACGGAAATCTGCATCAATGAAGCCTTGTTATACGGAATTACGAGTCGGGAAAATACTTCTGAATAAATCACTCAAGCAAATAGCGCCGGCTTAGTTTATCTCTGCTGGAGATAACCTCTTGAATGCTTCCTGCCGCCCGACGCGGCGCGCTTTCAATAGCAGGGAAATGCCGACGATGCTTTGAAAGAGAATCTGCGCTCCCATGAGTCCGAGCAACGAACCGCTCAATCCCAGCCACTTTGCCAGCGGACCCGCAAAGGCCAGCGCACAAGCCGTCATAACCAGATAAGACCAGAAGATCGGCACGGTAAACTCCAGCGCCTGCAAACCGGCGCGCAGCGGGCCGCCCACAAAGACAATGACATATAGCAAGGCATACAGCCGCAGGATGTAGCCGTACTGTACCATCTCAGGCGAGTAGATCAACCGTAGCCAAAAGCCCGGCGCCGCCGCCATGACGATCGCGAACAATAAGGTCAGCCCGCCCCACTTCATCAAAATGGATCGGGTGTAGGCCAGCATCGAATGCACCCCGCCCTTCCGCAGGTGGCGCGCTGTCTCCACCGGAACGATGTTATCCAGCCCCTGAAACCAGACGTGGGTCAAGCCCATCAGGTTCTGCGAGGCCTTCAGAACACCGGCCGCGGCGGCTCCATAATAGACAGGAGCGGAGAGCAGAAAGACATTGCTGGAGGTCCAAACCAGCAATGCCGATCCAGTAAGCCAGCGGGAGACTCTCCAGTGGCGCATCGAGATCGCCCCGATCCACTCCCAACGGAATTCGAGCGGCTCCATCCAGAGCCATCCCGGCAGCAGGCCTAGGATCGAGGTGCCCGCCATGGTCCACAGCGCGGTCACGCTGTTCAGATGCCCCGCATAGTGCAGCAGGAAGAGGATCGGCAACTGGGTCAGATAGCTGAGAACGTCATCGGCCAGGGCGCGGCGGCTCTGCCGAGTGGCGAAAAAGTAGCGCCGGACAAAGTCCTGCGATTGATAAGCAAACGCGGAGACCGCGAGGGGCAGCGCGAGCCGCTGTAAATTATTATGAGGAAAAAAGTTACTGGAAGCTTTGATGGCTAAGAAGACCAGAACGAAGCAGCAGGAAACAAGAACCAGCTCCTGGAAGACGACGGCGCCGAAGTAGGAAGGCCTGTCCTTCTCTTCCTGCTTGGGGCCGATGCTCATCATCGGCGCGACAATCAGCGCGGACTGGAGGCTGTTGACGAAGAGTACCGACATCCAGGCCAGCGTGAAGATTCCAAATTCGCGCAAGCCCATAAAGCGGACGAACATCACATTGGTGAGGAAGTTCGTCGCGCTGACTACCGCCTGGTCGGTCAGCGCCCAGGTTTCCCTTCCCAGGAATTGCCCCAGCATGCCATTCCGAATTCGCATCCCAAGCGCGGCGATCGCGCTCATCCCGCCTCCAAAATGCTCTCGCTGGGATCAGCGCCGGAGTGCGCGGATTGCGGCAGCCGCTCAACAGTGGGGACAGCTTCCCTGCGCTTGGCCCGGTGGAGTTTGCTCATCCTGAATATCCTCCACGGCGCGCTGGATTTCATTGCTGGCGCGTTGCGCCGGTTTTCGCCTCAGTAAGGTAACCGCGCCGCTCTGGAGAGCACTGACTCCATGTGGAACGCGCTCAGAGGTTAACGAGTAATAATGGCCGCCGAGGCCGCTGCTGAGATAATCCCCGTAGCCGTGGAAAACGTAGCCTTGACCTTGCTCATCGGCACGTAGACGATGTCTTGGGCCTGGAGCAGGAGTGGCGTCTGAGTTCCTTTGGCGATGGCGTCATAGGAGAGGGGGAAATCCAGAACGGTTCCATCCGGATTGCGGCGAATCACCCGTAGGCCGCCGGTGTTGGCCTGCAGAATCGTTCCTCCGCTGAGCGCCAGGGCCTGGGCGATATTCAACTGCCCGTCCTCCTGCATCACGTAGCCGCCCGGCTTGTAGACTGCTCCCAGAACATAGACAATGCCGGCGCGCGGAACGATGACCGAGTCGCCGGGGCGCACGAGAATGGAGGCTGCCTCCCGGGAGCTCTGAGAGCGAGAATAAGGGACATCTTCCTCCGGCGCGGTGTCACTGGCTCCATGGCGAATCTTGATGCGCGCCCCCGCCAGCGGAGTCACGCCGCCGGCTTCGGCAAGGATTTCGCCGAGCATGGTAGGTGCGATCAGCGCCACCCGCCCTGGGGTGACGACTTCGCCCATGACCGTCACGTATTGGCCGGCATACTGCGCCACATCGACATTTACCTGCGGCTGGACCAGAATCTGGCCGTCCTTGAGAGCCGCCTCCAAGCGCTTGGCCGCCTCCGGCATGGTCAGTCCTATAAGGTTCACTTTGCCGCAGAGGGGAAACGTCAGGTCACCGGAGGGGTCCACACGGTAGGCGTTAGAGAACTCGGGAGCGTCGTAGACGCTGATGTTCAACAAGTCTCCCGGCGCGATGCGCAGCGCGGATATGTCCTTGGGAACGATGACGGGCCCTGGCCCTTGAGAGGGGGGTTGGGTCTTGCCGGAGGTGGTAGCCAAGGGAGAGAGAACGGCCCCGGCAGTCTGGGCATTTCCCGGCACAGCCATCATCGCCAGCAGCAAAGAGGCGCCGAGTAGAAGCAGTAGGCCGCTGCTGAAAACGGCCTTAGGTTGTCTTTTCGCCATAATAGCTCTGCACATTGTAGCCATACACGCTCCGATACTCAGTTGCAGACATATCCACCGCTTCAATCACCAGGCCGAGAATATGGATGTGGCTCCGGGCAAGTGTCTGGACAAAGCGGCGCAACGCCTTTCGAGATGTTCGACCGGCGCGCAGCACACCGATGGTTCCATCGCAGTGCGTTCCCACGATAATCGCGTCGGCGACCGGCAAGACGGGCGGGTTGTCGATAAATACCAGGTCAAACCGCTGCCGGGCGGCTTCAATGACCTTTTCGATCTCGCCCGCTCCCAGCAGCTCGGAGGCAAGTGGGGAGTTGCGGCCGGAGGTTAACACGAAGAGATTCGGCTCGACGGGATGCGGTTTGATGGCCTCGTCAAAGGACTTCATGCCGGCCAGGACATCCACCAGCCCATCTTCGCGCCCCACGCGGAAGAGGGAGTGGAGCCGGGGGCGGCGAAGATCGGAGTCGACGAGGAGCACGCGCCTGCCGGTGGCGGCAAAGGCAAGCCCCATGTTGTAGACGGTGAAAGATTTACCTTCTCCGGGCAGAGCACTGGTAATGGCCAGAACGCGGAGTTTTCGCCCCACGCCGGAGAGCGTCAGCCCGGAGCGCAAGCTGCGGAAGGATTCCGACGTGGCGCTATCCGGAGCGATCAGGAAGGGGCTGGACTCGGCTGCCATGACGCCTTCCCGCGGCCGGGCTTCCAGGCGGTGGAAGGGAACCATGCCCAGCACCGGCAGGTTGGCCACTGTTTCCACCTGAAAGCTGTCCGCCAGAGTGTCATCCTGGCTTTCCATCAGATAAGCCAGGCCGATGCCCAGCAAAACGCCGCCAAAAATCCCAAGAACTATAAACAGAACAGGCTGCGGCATCCAGGCTTGGCCCGGTGGCCGCGCGGGATCGGCGACGGTTACATTTGTCGCGCTGTTGCCGGCGTCGATGTTCGCTTCCTGCAGCTTAGCGTAGAGAAGGTCATACAAGTCGCGGCTGGAGCGGGCCTGCGCCATGAGAACGCCCAACTGCACGACATCATCGTTCATCTTGCTGGTCACGAGCTTTTGCGCTTCGAAGGCGGCGCGCAGAGCCTGTTCGTTCTGCTGCGCCAGAACAAGATCGTTCTTCGCCCGCTGTTTGATCTTCCCAATCTCGTCTTGCATCTGCTCCTGAATCGACTTCACTTGATTGGCGATGTCAGCCAAACGGGGATTTTTGGAGCCGTACTTGGTTTCCGCGCTGGCATACGCCACCTGCGCCGTCGCCTCCTGCTCGCGCAGAGCATTCAGGGTATCCAGGCCGCCGCCCTGGGAGAGGACCGTAGAGCCGGAAAGTCCGGGAAGAGAACTGGAGCCGAGCGAAGAGATCAGATCCGGATTCTGGGTTGCCGTTAACCGGTAGACTGCCTCGCGCCCCATGCGCGCGGCTTCCGCCTGGGTCACCTCGTCATTGAGCGTCGTGAGACGCTCCAGTTCCGGTATGGACACAGAACCGCCGCTCCCGCCACTGCTGCCGCCGGAGGAAGATGCAGAGCTGCCCCCTAATGTCGCAAGGCCCAGCATCGCTGCGGAGAGATTGTGAGTGCGCTCGAACTCCGCGACGGACTGCTGGGTTTTGGTCACCTGACCGGAAAGATCGCCCAGCTGGGCAGAGAGCCACTGCGAGACTTCCTTGGATGAATTGAAGTTCGAGTTCAGCAGATAAGACTTGTACTCGGCAACCACCTGATTGGCCACCTGCGCGGCCTGGACCGGATCCCTGCTGGTGTAGGTAATGGCAAGGAGGCGTGAACTCCCAACCTCTACAACTTTGAGATGCGCCTCGAAGGTGCGAATCAGTTTTTCGCGCTGCGCAGCGGGCAAGTCATCAGGATTTTTTACCAAGGGCCCCGGCACCTTACTGAACCGGTCAGGGTTCTCAAGCCGCAGCATGCCCATCTTGTCGAGCACAGCCAAAGCGATTGAGTCGTCCTTGATGACCGCGGTTTCGGTTTCAACCTTTATTTTCATCTCATCCGCGGTGTCTCCCTCCATGGAGGCCATGGTGGCGAGGATGTCCGCTCCGCTGGACTTTTCCTCGTTGAGTTCGATCATGGCGGTAGCGCGGTATCTCGGCTGCATCAGAACGCAAACCAGGACAGCCAACAGCGCGCAAAAGACCGTGCAACTGCCTACAAGATATTTCCGCTTCCATGGAACCAGCGCCATCTCGCGCAGAGATATCTGGTCTTCGGGATCGAGGAGGCGGCTGCTTTCAACAATCCGGCCACTGGGGCTGCCCGGTTGTGTTTCATTCTGTTCTGTCAAGTGGGTTCCTTTTCTCCGGTCTTCTCTTCGGAGGGCGCATCCTGGAGTACGCTAACGCTTCGGGCGGGGGGGGGCGCGAATTCGGCACTACTGCAGGGGATCTCTTAATAATTATCACGTCGCTCATACTTTGAACAAAGCTTCGCTATCCTCACTTGGCAGGAGGAGTTTCCCACAGACCGCTCACGCCAGAATACGGCTCGTGACAACCGTACCGCCCGCAGGATGATAGAATCAGCCTTCGTCCCGCACCTCGCGTCATGCCTCTTCGGCAGATCCATGCAGCTTAGCTTTAGACTAGCAACGGTTGGCGTATGAGTCAACTTATGTAAGGGTTAGATTTGCGCTTCCGCACGAGGCGGGAGGCGGGCTGCCCCGCGTTCATTCATTTACTTCCGCATTTGGGCATTTGCTGTTTTTTGATAAGGTTACGGCAATCGATCACTCGTTGGATGCGAAGCGCCTGGTTGCGCGGGACCAGATTGTGATGGCTGCTCTTCCTCTTGACCAGAATCAGAGCCGCAGAGGCGGTTTTGGCTCTCTCCCTGATCTTCAAACGAGACGGGATCGCTGGGCGGTTTCGCTGTCGTATCCTGCCGCTGGGCCTTCTTCCGCTCGTCCACCACAATCGTCTCCGCGAGCCGGTCGTGCGCGCACATCCGGTTTGGGCTCCAGTAGTACTGAATAAAGCCCAGGCCTCCCTCAGCCACTGAAGCGCCATAACCGAGAATGCGCTCGGCGCACTGCCACAACCCAAGCCGCTCATGCGTCAGCGAGACAATCCGCGTGCGCGTGATCCACTTGCCCACAGACTTCCCGTTGCTCAAGTAGTTGACCAGAGCGATGCAAAACAGTCCGGCCACGATGAACACCCATTCGTTCGATTCGGATGCACCGGAGAATCCAGTGCCGATGCGGACAGTGGTTCCGTGCCACTTCCATTCGTAATGGAGTACGTCAGCGAGAAATCCATAGCGAACCCACAACCAGGCAATCAAAGCCACCAGTGGAAGCATCAAAACCATGTCGATCCAATAACCGAGCACCCGCCGTCCAAAGCCCGCCAGCGGCAGATCCTCCAGTTCTTCCTCACGAGCCGTCTCATGCGCATGAAAATACCGTTGTGCCATCATCCTTGCTCCGGAATGAATTTGTACTTTACTCTAACGCACCGCCAGAAGAATGTCTCGCCAACTGCATGCCGCCATAAAAATGTCCGTGATAAACTGTCCGCACCAGGAGGGCGGATGGCAAATTCCTTTGGCACGGACATTCTTTTACAAGCACCAGAGCCCAGGACTGCGGCTGCATTCTACGTCGAGCATCTTGGGTTCAGAATCACCGGCGAAGATCCCGGGATGATCAGCCTGCATGGCGCGCACATTAACCTCTTCATCGAGCGGGGCCCGGCGCTGGGACCGGTGCTGGAAGTCACCGTTAAGAACGTGCAGGAAGCCGTGCGGCGGCTGGTGGAAAACGGCTGCTGTGTCGTCAAGGACGAGCCGGAGTTTCCCCGATGCTACGTCCGGGATCCCTACGGCCTGATCTACAACCTGACCACCTGAGGAAGCTCGGAATAAGTCTGTTTTATGTACCAATATTCCCTCAGGGGCTAAAGCCCCAGGCTCACTTTTGGTTATCTCGCGGCACGGCTGAAGCAGTGCCCTTTAAATACATCGACTCGATCGAAGATTCCAGAAAATATGTTTCTAAATCTACCGTTTGCGCATCTTTACTACCATGAGCATAGAAAAGGCAACCTTTGGAGCGGGGTGTTTTTGGGGCGTCGAGGCGGCCTTTGCTGCCATCCCCGGCGTGACGGCGACGGCTGTCGGCTATGAGGGCGGCTCGCTGGAGCGGCCCAGCTATCAGGACGTCTGCACCGACCAGACCGGCCACGCCGAGGTGGTTGAGGTGGAGTTCGACCCGGAGCGGGTCAGCTTCGAGCAGCTTCTCGAGGCCTTCTTTACCCTTCACGACCCCACCACCCTCAATCGCCAGGGTCCGGACTGGGGTACACAATATCGATCTGCGATCTTCTTCCACTCGCCCAAGCAGGAGGCGCAGGCCCGCGCCAAAATAGAGCAGCTCACCGCCGAGGGCCGCTTCCAGCCAAAGCGCATTGTGACGAAGGTTGAGCCGGCGCAAACCTTCTGGCGCGCCGAGGAGTACCACCAAAAGTATCTCGCCAAGCGCGGTCAGTCTAGCTGTCATATTTAGGGGTCAGAGACTATGAATCTGATTCATCGAGACGCTAGCGCTCCCCCTCGGCTCATTTCAGATCGACACTGAAATCTCCGTTGGGCCGGCGATTCTCCAGGAACGCGGCGCTATCCTCAATGTCAATGCGCAGAAGCACATCCCCGGTAGCCAGATGTATTTTCATATGTTCGAATTTTTCCGCCAGCGCGCTAGCCTGCTCCGTGGTGATTTTGCTCGATTTTGAGTCGAAATTGAATTTTTCAATCAGGCCAAAGATAGCGGCGACGTCTTCCATTGGTTTGTCCTCCATCGCCTGCAGATTGGACTGAGCCCGATAGATATTGGTGTAACGCCCGGCTTCCTGGTAAGGCATATAAGCCAGCGCGCCGGTCGATTGCGCCGTTCTCCATGCCGTGTCGTCCAGGGTGACGCCGCCGGAGTGGACCACAAGGCTGGTGTGCTGGGCCGCCGGGTCGTTCGGATGCTCCTGGATGCGCTTCATCGCTGCCAGATCAGCGTCAATCTGATCCCGCCAGACCTTCAGCCCCGGCTGAACCCCTCGCAGGGCGTTCAGATTGTTTTCGATCTCCGCGCGCAGCGCCACGCGCGCCTCCTCGGCCAGATGCAGGTGATGACGCCACTCGACGCAGCTCTCGATCTGCACAGCGATCAGCAGGCCGACGGTGATCGTAAAGAGATGAATTAGGAACTCGGAGAATCCACGGATGGACTTATGCGGCAGATGAACGTCGAACATGGGCGGACATACCTCAAGTGAAATCATCCGCACTCCCGTTCAATCCAGAAGAAAGCGCGGACAAACACCTTATATCACGAAACCCCAGCTTATTCGTCAGCCGGCGGCGGCTCTTCCTCATGGGCGGAGGCAGCAAGTTCCGGCGCTGCCTTGACCGCTTCCGGCTCGTCGCGCCACAGCCAGACGATCCACCAGATCAGCGCGCACAGGTAGACCAGCTTATAGGCGTTCACCAGATTGTTGATCAGGCCGACGATGCGCTCATACTCCTGTTGAGAGTTGGGACGCGCTGTCCGGACGATAGACTCCACAGTTGCCGGCAACGCCAGCACAGCGATAGCCACAGTCGAGAGTCCTATGGCAATCATCTGCGTGTGGCTGCGCCAGTCGGCCTTGAAGCGGCGGCCAAAGAGCACCACCAGCAGCCCCAGCCCCACCGTCAGCAGAGCCACCAGCAGATCACCCTTCTGCTCCAGAAGTTGCATCAGCCGCAGCTTGCCGAGCAATGAGTCCAGAACAATATCCTTGCGCGCCGGCCAGGGCCCCCACACTGTCAGCACGCCGCCGGCCAACGCCAGCATCCCCACGGCATTCACGACCCACAAGGAGCGCTGAAGTCCGGCAAAGGCCCGCCGCGCAAGCTCCACCAATACCATCAGGGCCACTATCACTGCCAGGTCGGCCAGTGTGAGTAGTATTTCCTGCAGAGGGACTGTCGCCATGCGCCCCGTCAGCAGAATCTCGGCCATCAGCCGCAGGGCGGCGAGCGCGATGCCGGCGGTGAACCAGGGATAGCGCCGCGCGCGGTCGCGGCCCAGCATAACCACCAGCAAGACCAGTTGCGCGGCAAAGGTCAGCGTCCAAAATACACGTTCGACGATCTGTCCCGGGGGCGCCGAATGGAGGGGAGTCACAAAAAAGCTGAGGAGCATTTGCACCTTATCCAGGCCGCGCTTGAGTAGTTTCGCCGGTCCTATTCCATTTTAACCGCTTACGTTTACTTCCGGGCGCGCGCTGTCCAGGTGGCCAGGTAGATCGACAAACTGGGTTTGGCAGCCACGATGGCCTGGTAATATGCGACCCGCGCATCCTGAAAGGCCGCCACCAGCGCCGCGGGATCGGTCGAATTGGCAGCATCCAGCGTCATCGGGCCCCAGTCGCTATCATCCACGAGTTGCGCCGCGCCCGAACCGGCCAGTGTATTCAGGGCCTGCTGCAGGCAGCGCACCGACGCCGTGCTGCCGGCATTGACCGCAAAGTCGAAGACTCGCTTGCACAGGTCGTCGGAGAGCAATTGCGTGTACCACATATTCCAGAAGTGGTTCTCGTAAAACTGCTGTACGAGCGGTTCACGCTGGTTCTGGGGAAGCGCCGCGATGTCCGCGAACTCCTCCGGCCACGCCGCGCTGTTGATGCCGCTGATGGCAAAGGCTCCGGGGGGCGCGTCGGGAACCTGTGCACAGGCGCGCGCGGCATCCTCGTTGTCCATCATCCAGTTGTAGGCGATATTCCAGTTAGCCATAATTCCTCGCTTCGCCGAAGTTCAAGAATATAAAAGCGGAATGACGGCAGTATCGATAAAAAAGGAGGATCAGCCACGGAGATTCGAACTCCATACTGAGCACGAAGGAGGTAGCAAAATACATAAAATCAACAACCTGCGATGATAATTAAACAACCTACCCCGCGCCATGAACATAGACTGGATAGGCGTTGCGCAAAGCCACTCAATCTGTCGCCACAATACCACCAAACAGGAAGACGGCACAAATGAAGCGCAGGATTCGCCCTGGTTCGACGCATTTCAATTACCAGCAAGATACGTCCGTCCCAGTTTTGCTATAGTCTGAACCAGTTGCCGTCCACCGACGGGGCGCAAGAAGCTCATAGGGCATAACTGACAGGAGAAGCATGGCATTGGGCGCTCACCTTGAGATCCTCGACCTGCGGCACTTTGCGGCGCCGGTATTGCGCCCCGTGCTGGAGGCGGAGAGCGAGCTGTGGAAGCAGCGCCTGCACTGGGACTATAACGTCTCCGCCCGGCTGCTGATGCAGTACCTCGACAGCCGTACGCTGCCCGGTTACGCGGCCCTGGAGGCAGGCCAGGTCACCGGCTTTGTCTTCTGCATCTACGAGGAAACCAAGGCGGTTATCGGCGACGTCTTCGCGCTGCCCGGCCTGCGCGCCGATGGAAGCTCGGCGTACGAAGTCGAGGAGACGCTGCTGCGCCACCTGCTTGAGCTGCTGATGAACTCTCCGCAGGTGGATCGCATCGAATCTCAACTGCTGCTGCATCCCTCCGGCTCGCATACAGGCGTCTTCCTCGATGCGAGCTTCCAGAGCTATCGGCGTCTGTTGATGATGCGCACTCTCGATGGCTACTTCGCCGCGCCCCGCGTGCATCTGCCTGTCCGGCTGGAGCTGCGCCCCTGGCGCGACGAGGACCTGTCCGCCGCCGCGCAATTGATCTCCGCGGCCTACCGCGGGCATCCCGACAGCGTGGTCAACGATCAGTACCGCACGGTGCACGGCTCGCTGCGCTTTCTCAACAACATCGTCCGCTTCTCCGGCTGCGGCGTCTTCAGCCCGACTGTCTCGCATGTGGTGATCGATCGCATCAGCCGGGAGATGGTGGCGCTGGTGCTGGGCTCGCGCGTCAGCCCCGAGAGCGGCCACATCACCCAGCTCTGCGTCCATCCCGAGTATCGCCGCCGCGGCCTGGCCCGCAATCTGATCAACCTGGCCGCTTCCTGCTTCCTGCGCCAGGGCGTCAGCGAAATCTCGCTCACCGTCACCGAAGCCAACACCGATGCCATCGACCTCTACCGCGCCGAGGGCTACGGCTGCGCGCACAACTTCGACGCCACCGTCTGGCTGCGGAATCAAACGGCTTGAAAGCAATCAGGAAGCGGAGAATCGGCGCTGCTCGATCCAGCATTATTTTGATGGTTTGATGGAAGGCTGCAAATTCCTGGGAACTTCCCGGCAGGCGCAATGAATTTGATGTTCCTTGTGCCACTGGATGCGCTGCTCCAGCGTCGCCTTGGGCGGCATCTTGTTCTCCGCGTGCCATTGCTTGTTCATGGGCTTCCTCCGTGCAGACTCCTTCTCTATCTTGATACTCCTTTGGTGGACGCAGGGTCAACGCATCGCCTCTCGATGCCTTCCGCAATCAGTAGCGCCAGAGTAAAAGGCACAACAACCAGGACCGCGAAGGAAAGCCAATCCAGCTGCTGTTGCGTGTGCCACTGCATCCATGCATGATGGCCATGACTGTACAGAACTTGGAGAGTGAGCGCGGCAAATGCCGCCATAAACCAGCGCGGCCGCCGGAGAAGATACCAGGCGCAGAGGAGATCAATTCCACAAAAGGCCGCATGACGCCAATGCGATCCTCCGGCGCTGAACGCAGGTTCCAGGAACGCGACGGCATGGTAGATCGCCGCGCCGGCAAATAAAACCGCGAGGATGCGAAAGAGGGTTGCGCGGGACACGTTGCTCCAGTTATCGCGCGATAAAAAACATCACCCAGCTAAGTACAATCGATGAGCCGACGAAGAGCACAAAGCAATAGATTCCATAGCGGATCATGCCGCGCGGCGTCTCGCGCTGTGTGATTCCAAAGACCGTCGAGGCGAAGAGAGCGAAGAGGACGACCGCCGGAAAGTAGGTCATGATTTCCTCCCGGTGCGCAGATTGTGCGCGTCGACGGCGGCTATCACGTTGAGCAGCCCGGCCACAACGATGAAGCGCGCGCCCCAGTCGCCGACCGTCGTCTGCACATACTCCGCGCCCCAGCCCGCAACCCGGCCGGCCACATACAGCAGCCCGTTGCCCAGGTCGCCGGCCAGGCAAAGGATGTCCAGAATGTTATGCACGCTCGTGTACAGCTCGCCTTTCATCGCCAGCCCGGTCGCGAACATTCCCAGGACCGACGCCGCCAGCAGCGACCCGCGAACCCATTTGCCCAGCAGAAAATGCCCCGCTCCCGGCACCAGCCAGCCGGCGATCAGAGGAAGGTAGACAAAGCCCTGTTGCGCTGCCGGTTGCGAAGCGGCCTTCGCGCCGGACTGCGAGCCGGAACCTGTCGCGGCGTTTTTGTTTTCTTCAGTAGCCATTCCTTTTTGACTATACCGTATTGGGGCAGGGAACAGGGAACAGAAGATTGGGGCGGTGGTAGTTCATGCTTTATCTTCCGAGCGCAAAAAGGACGATGCAAGGGTGAGAACCCTGCAAAGATTTATCCGATAGTCTTGCGGCTCATTTTGCCGATCAGCAATGGGGATACTAGCATAAGAAGAAGCAGTGCCAAGCGAAGAAACTCGTTAGGGACGAGTCTTGCTCCAAATGGAGTAAAGGCGATCACGATTCCCACTGAAACGGCGATGCAAGCAGGCAGCAGGCCCAAGATGAATCGCCAATCGAACAAATACGAGAACGGATTGGAACCGCGAATTCCGGCGCGTTCAATCATCACTAAGAGGTACATATCCTCTTCAGCTAACTCGGTCAGAGCGCTGTCCCAAGCTGCTTCTTTGCCGCTCTCTTTGTCCTGTTGATAAGCGCACTTTAGAAGTTTGGCGACCTTGGCTTCGTACTCCTCATCGTTGAAGTCACGCTCAAAAACTGCCGCTGCCTCCATTTCTTCCGCGCTGGCATTAGTCTCAGCAAACCCGAGCATTTGGACTTCAATCTCGGACAAAGAAACTCCATCTCGCTTCGCCTGTTCCATGATGCGATTCACAAAAAACTTCTTTGCCTTGGTCACACTTGTAGTGCTCATCGCCGCACCTCTCTAGATTCTTACCAGTTCGCGCTGAATCTTTCCCGTCACCCAGGCCTTGCCGGGCGCGGTGAGCATGTCGATCTCACTGCGCACGCCGAACTCCGGCAGGTAAATGCCCGGCTCAACCGAGAAGCAGGTGTTAGGCAGGACCTCGCGGTCGTCCTTGGTTTCAAGGTTGTCGAGGTTGGCTCCGTTGGCGTGAATGTCGCGGCCAATCGAGTGTCCGGTGCGATGGATGAAGTACT
>JBKQLG010000067.1:0-2654 GCA_052147235.1 Occallatibacter sp. | reverse complement strand
CGATTGCGCGGCGCTGCAAACTGCGGAGCGCTGGACCGTCGATCTGGTCGGCGCCTGCGGCCGATCCTTGGGCGATCGCGCCCCGCTGATTGCGCTCGGGCATCCCATTGGGTGCACGGGGTCGCGCATCACGGTGACGCTGCTGCACGAGATGATGAAGCGCAACACGAAGCGCGGCGTGGCCACGTTATGCGTGAGCGGCGGCATGGGCATGGCGCTGGCCCTGGAGAACGTGGTGTGACGATGCATCAGCGTTGCCTCAGGGGCTGAAGCCCAAATTCTTTGGGGATTTTTCGCGGCGCTGAAGCGCCGCTCTTCCACGTGAGCGTCTCGTGAGCGTCTTCACATGAGCGTTTTTACGAGAGCGTCTCGCGCCGAGCGCTTTTACGAGAGCATCTCGTGAGCATCTCGCGAGCGTCCTGACATGAGGGACTTCCACATGAGCGACGAGCCACAATTTCGGCTGGCGGATGAGTCGGATGCCGACGTGATTCTGAAATTCATGCAGGCGTATTACGCGTTCGACGGGCATGGCTTCGAGCGGGAGAAGGCGCGAGAAGCGTTGACGGCGCTGCTGCGCGATCCGAATCTGGGGCGGGCGTGGCTGATCTTTGATTCGGACAAGCCGAATTCGGATACGCCGGATGGCGACGCAGCCGTGGGCTACATCGTGCTGTGTTTTGGCTACAGCCTGGAGTGGTTGGGGCGGGATGCGTTCGTCGACGAGTTCTATCTGCGGGAGGAATATCGGGGGCGCGGGTGGGGGCGCGGGGCGATGAAGTTTGTGGAAGAGGCGGCGAGGGCGGCGGGAATTCGCACACTGCATCTGGAAGTGGTCGAGAGTAATACGGCGGCCTTGCAGTTGTATCGGAAGCTGGGCTTCACTGAGCACCGCAGTACATTCCTGTCGAAGTGGATCGCGCAGGATTCCACCAAGCCGCGGGGGCGCACCGGGCTCTGAACCTGCAAACGCACCTCCGGCGGGATCGTCTTCTGATATGCTTTGCCCGTTCTTTTCTCCGGCGTTTCCCGGCCGAGGGAAAGGCCATCACCCTGAAGGAGGCTGACATGGTTCAAACGATGAGTCAGAAGACGATGCTATCGACGATGCGGACCTCCGGTCTGATCGTATTCCTGCTGGTGGCGAGCTTCGCCATGGCGCAGACCGAGTTCTCTGCCGAGATGTTCGATTCGCAGAAAGGCAGCAACGGGAAAATCTACTTCTCCAAGGACAAGGTGCGGTTTGAGTCCGCGAATAAGGACCCGCGCAGCGGCGGTGTGGTGATCATAAATCTGGCGACGCAAACCACAACCGTGCTGATGAACCAGCAGCACATGTACATGGAACTGACGCCGCAGATGGCCAGCCAGCGCGCGGCCTACAACTTCTTCCGCACAGGCGACGTGGAGGCTGCTTGCTCAGACTGGATGCAACTGGCGCAAAACAAGAGCGGAAGTTGCCGCAAGGCCGGCAGCGAGACGGTCAATGGACGGAGCACGGTCAAGTATGAGGTCGCTAACGCGAAGGGTGATACCGGCAACGTTTGGCTTGATCCCAAGCTGCGCTTTCCCGTGAAGTGGGAAGGTAAGAATGCAAGCTGGGAACTGCGGAATATTCAGGAAGGATCGCAGCCGGGGAGTTTGTTTGAGATTCCCGCGGGCTTCACGAAGTTCGATATGGGCGGGATGATGCAGCGGCCGCAGTAGGCTGCGGTTGGCACAGGGGCTAAAGCCCGCAGGAAGCGGAGCGCCAACGCGGCCCTAAAGGGCCGCTCTTCCACCGCGATCTGTTCCGCGATTCGTTCCGCGATCTGCCCGCGACCTCTTCCGCGATCTGTTCCGGGTAGGCCCCCGAACTGCTCCGCTTTCTCCGCCGTTCCATTGCGGTGGGAAAATTGCGGACCTATACTCGGATCAGCGATCTGTTGGCGAGCCCCACGTGTCGCGAAGACCGCGAGACATGGGGCACCCGGTCCGGAGTGAAGGAATGACTTTATCCGCAATGATCGTGGACGACGAGCAGCTCGCCCGCGACGAACTTGCCTACCTGCTGAAAAATACGGACGACGTGAATGTCGTGGCCCAAGGCAAGAACGGGCTGGAAGCGGTCAACCTGATCAAGGAGCACAATCCGGATCTGGTCTTTCTGGACGTGCAAATGCCGGGGCTGGACGGGTTCGGAGTGATCAAGAAGCTGCTCGACAAGAAAATTCCGCTGCCCAAGATCGTGTTCGCCACCGCATTTGACCAGTATGCGGTGAAGGCGTTTGAAGTGAACGCGGTCGATTATCTGCTGAAGCCGTTTGACAAGAAGCGAGTGGCGCAGGCCATCCAGAAGGCGCGAGCCAAGCAGGAATCCAATGCCCTGCCGGCGGAGAAGATCGAGACGCTGGTGCGGATGATCGAGTCGCAGAAGCAGCCGGCCGCAAAAATTCTGCTCAAGGCGGTCGGGCGCATGTTTCTGGTGGACCAGCGGGACATCTGCTACGCCTGGATCGAAGATGGCGTGATTACGGTAGTGACCGGCGGGCCGGCGGGGATGGAGGGACAATCCAACTGCCGCACGCTGGTGGAACTGCTGTCCAGCTTAGACACGAATCTTTTCTGGCGGGCGCACCGCTCCTACCTGGTAAACATCAACCGCATTCGCGAAG
>JBKQLG010000066.1:0-4329 GCA_052147235.1 Occallatibacter sp. | reverse complement strand
AATCTGGTTTCGCACCGTTGCCGGCTCTTCGATGAACAGCGCGCACTTCGGCAGCAGAGTCAGCAGCGACTTATCCGCTCCGGCCACCGCCGTGAAAAATTCCCAGCCAGGAAAAACGCTCACTCCGCCGGCAGAGGCCAGTTCGGCAGCCATCTCCTCGTCTTCAACTTCCACCCGCTGCCGGCTTAGCCTCCCGTGCACCGCGGCCAGCAGCCGCTCAGTCACCGGCGTCTCCGTCAACGGCAATAACTGAGCTTCGTCAAGGCCACTCTGCGAGCGTTGCGTCTCCGGGTCGAATTTCCGTATAGTTTCAATTTCGTCGCCGAAAAACTCAATGCGCACCGGCCGGTCGGACTCAGGAGAATAAACGTCCATAATCCCGCCCCGCCGAGTGAACTGACCCGGCATCTCCACCAAATCCATCTGCGTATAGCCCACACTGGCCAGGTGCCCGGTAAGCACCTCCACATCCAACTCTTCGCCGCGCTTCAAAGTCACCGCCAGGCCAGCGTAGTAGTCCCGGTCAAAGAGCCGGAGGGCCGCCGCCTCCACCGGGGCAATCAGAATCGACACCGCCCCGGTGGCCAGCTTCCACAACGCCGCCGCCCGCTGCTCCTGCACATCCGGATGAGGAGATAGATTTTCGAAGGGAAGCACATCGTGGGCCGGCAGCCGCACCACTGCCCCAGGGTCCACCGCGCCAGTCAGGTCACAACCGGCGAGCAGCATCGGCTCCAGCGCCTCAGCGGCTTTGTTGTCGGCCACCAGCACTATCACCGGCTGGCGCGCTGCCCGCGCCATCAGCGGCAGATAAATCGCCCGCGCCGTTGCCGTCAACCCGGAGACACGTCTCCGCCCCGCACCCAGGCTTAGATGCCTTCGTACGCGCTCAAATCCCGAAGAGTGCTCCAGCTCCGCAAAGACTTCGCGGACAAACGGGAGAATCATTGCTTTCAGTTTACCAGCGATGGGACGTTGCCGCTGAGGTGGAAACAAGGAGTTTTCCCGCACCCTGAAAGTCCGCCCTTGTCATTCTCTGTTGCTGAATTAGGTGCGCCGGACCGGTTGCTGCTGCTGGTCATTTGTCAAAGTGACAATCTTTGAGTATTGTAGTTATGTGCAAGTGGCTCACATTGGGGCGTTAAGACTTAGCCTCGCGGAATTTGAACCAGTTGCCTATAACAATCAGGGAGGAAGCATGTCAATTTCAGAGATTCTGGCAACCATCGATCAAGAGATTGCTCAGTTGCAGCACGCACGCGCACTGCTGGGCGGCGGCGCGGTAGCGGCGCCGAAGAAGAAGGTCGGGCGTCCCAGGAAGATAGTGGCCGCGCCGAAGAAGGCCGCGGTCGTAGCTGCGCCCGTCGCCGCGAAACCCGCGAAACACGCAAAACTCGCGAAAAAGAAGAAGAAGAGAAACCTCTCACCCGAGGGGCGGAAACGCATCGCCGAAGCAGTCAAAAAGCGCTGGGCGGCACAGAAAGCTGCCGCAGCCAAGTAACTGGCAGCCTGCTCTATGGAATTGAGCTGGCGCAGGCCCTAACCCGCGTCAGCTCGGTTCTCTTCAATTGTTTCTTCCGGCCAAAGCGGCGGCTGAATGACGCGCGTTCTTTCGTGCCTGAGGTCGGCCAGAATACGAGTCCAGTAAAGGATGCTTCGCTCTGTCCGCGACTGTCGAAGTTGCGCCGCACGGAGTTTGCCTTCGGCATAGCGCATTCGCCGGCGCAGGATTGGATCGAGTTGTGGTGCGTCGCGCATAGCGTATCCGGGCTGAATATCTCAAATTATACGTCGCGGCGCAACAAGCCCCGCTTCCATGCCAGTTTGATCCATTCAGGACCGTGGCCCAAATCCTATTCCCAGCGGATGACCATTCAGCGTCCCTTATTTAAAAATCTGGACCCCAGCCTCATCGCTTATATTTACGTCCAGAGCGGGAATAGGTCGAGTTGCTGGAACCAGTGCCGCCGCCGCTGCGTATCCTATCTCGAGCGCTCTTTCTCTGCGTCTAACCGCTATGCAGTCATTCTCCGACACTCTCGGCCAGGTCTACCGCGCCATGGTGGCCAACAAACTGCGTACTTTCCTGACCATGTTCGGGATCGCCTGGGGCGTGGGTTCGCTGCTGGTGCTGGTCGGCCTCGGCGAGGGCTTCCGCAGCGGCCAGCACAAACAGCTCTCCACCTTCGGCAACGACGTCATCATGATGTGGAATGGCACCATTCCCGCGCTTCCCAATCAGCACACCGGCATGCGTCCATATCAGATGACCCTGCGCGACGAGGCCGCCATGCGTACCCTGCCCCAGTTGCGCGCGGTTACCGCTGTGCTGGGCCGCGGCGATCTCTACGAAGTCAGCGCATGGTCCAACACCTCCGGCTCGGTGACGGGCGTCGAGCCGAATTATGCGGAGATCCGCTTTCTACCCATCGCCGACGGTCGCTTCCTCAACAACCTGGATATGGCGGAACGCCGCCGCATCGTCGTCCTGGGCTCCAAGTCCGCGCAGTTGCTCTTTCTCGGCCACCCCATGCTGGGCGAGACCATCACTATCAACGACGTCAGCTTCACCGTAGTCGGCCGCGCCGAATCCATCAAACACGGCAATAACGACAGCGAAAACCAGAGGCTCTACATTCCGCTTAGCATCATGCAGGAACTCTTCGCCTGGAAAGGCGACAATGTGCCACGCGATGCGGTCGGCTCCATCCAGTATCAGCCGGCGGTCAAGGGCGAGGCGGCGGCTGCCAAGGCCGCGGTCCACCGGGTCGTTGCCCAGAATCATGGCTTCGACCCTTCGCTCAATGACGCCTTTCAGGAGTGGGACACCATCAAGGAAGAGCAGATGATCGCGGCCATCTTCAATGCGATGGATGTTTTTCTGGGCGGCGTGGGCATTGTGACCCTGGGGCTGGGCGCGGTAGGAATCATCAACATCATGCTGGTCTCGGTCACCGAGCGAACCCGCGAGATCGGCCTGCTGAAGGCCATCGGCGCAACCAAACGCAGCATTCTGGCGCAGTTCTTCTGGGAGGGGCTGCTGTTGACCGGCATCAGCGGAATGATCGGCATTGTTGCGTCGGCGGGATTCATGTGGCTGCTGCAACAGGTGCTTACCGGCAAGATGCCCGGCTGGGATCCGCCTCGGCTCGTCCCTTGGTCGGCGGCTCTGGCTTTGGGATCGTTGACGCTGAGCGGCGTCGTTGCAGGTCTTTATCCAGCCAGCAAAGCCGCCGCCCTGGACCCCATTGAGGCGCTGCGTAGAGAGTAGGAAGGCAGTTCACAGTTCCCAGTTCTCAGTTCTCAGTTTTGAATACAGTGAGGTTATCGAATGGGACAAGCATTTCGTGATTTGCAGGTTTGGCAAAGAGCAATCCAATTGACGGTGGTAATCTACCGCCTGACCCAAGGATTCCCACGCGAGGAAGTTTATGGGTTGTCGAGCCAAATCAGACGTTCGGCCATCTCTGTGCCAAGTAATATCGCGGAAGGACAGGGAAGACTGTCTGTGGGTGATTTTAGACAGTTTTTGGGCATTGCTCGCTGTTCAAATCATGAATTGCAAACCCAACTGGAAATCGCACGGGTACTCAAGTTTGGTGATTCAAAATTGATCGATGAAGCGGAAAGTCTGAGCCAAGAAGTAGGAAAAATGATCTACGCGCTACTGGAATCTCTCCATGAGTCAACTTCTCTGAAAACCGGACACTGAGAACTGAGAACTGGAGCCGCCATGCTCAAAGACATTCTCGGCCAGGCCTGGGAGGCAATGCTCTACAATCGCCGCCGCACGGCCATCACCATGATCGGCATGGCCTGGGGCATCGCTACGGTGGTGCTGCTACTGGCCTATGGAGCGGGCTTCAGCCGCGCCATCGAGAACATCTTCGCCCAGTGGGGCACCAGCACCATCGGCCTCTGGCCCGGCCGCACCAGCGAGCAGGCCGGCGGCGACAAGGCCGGCGTCTGGATACGCTTCACCCTCGACGATGTGGACCGCATTGCCAATACCGTTCCCGGCATTACCTATATCTCGCCGGCCAATTACAAGGATGTGACTGTGCAGAACGATCTGCACACTTACACCTGGTCAGTGAATGGCGTTCGCACCGCCTACCAGAATATCCTGAAGCTCGATACTGCGCAGGGCCGTTTCTTCAATGAAGCCGAGGACCAGCAGCGCGCCCATGTCAGTGTGATCGGCTCGGAGGCCAAAACCAAGCTCTTCAGCGGCGGCTGGGCGGTAGGCGAGACGATTCGTCTGGACGGCGTCATGTTTACCATCGTCGGCGTGTTGCAGCCCAAGATGCAGGAGAGCGAGAGCGATAT
>JBKQLG010000065.1:0-11471 GCA_052147235.1 Occallatibacter sp. | reverse complement strand
CGACTAGTCGCGCCGCCTCTTGCTTGAACTCAAGCGTGTAACGTCCTCGCTTCGACTTCGTCATCTTCGCTACCCTTTCGCATTAGAACAGCTTGCTAAGGGATACGTTTTGCACGGGCAAGGTCACGATCCTGGCGGACACAAAGGTTTAAAAACCGAGTGTCGTGCAAATTCGCTCAGATGATTTGGCTCCCAACAGCATCGGCAAGCTAATTCTTTCGGCTTTGGCCGAAGGAGAAGCCATGCTGGAATCCGGTGCGTTGCTCTCGGTCGATTCCAAGCGCACGCGGTTGCGCCTGTTGCCGTTTCCCTCCATCTGAGGCTGAGTTTCCCTGGTCCTGATTCTCGGATCTAAGAAATCTGCGGGTGTCTATATGGTCGAGCGCCGGCCAGCCGGAAACTCCACAATCAGCCCTCAGACAGCAAAAACGCCGCCCGAAGGCGGCGCTCTTCAAGAACCAAACAGCAAAAAGGCTTACAACGCCGATTCAATCTCAAAGCCCCAGGCTTCCAGCAGCGCCTCGGGGATGTACTTGGAGTTCTTGTTGCGGCGAGCCCACTCGCGAAGGCGGGTGGAGCGGATATATTGATCCGGGCTGAGTTTGAACTCCTTGACGATCTGCTCGAAGGAGGTCACGGTGGGCACAACTGGGCCGATGGGCTCCGGTTTGCCCCAATTCGGATTTCCACGACGTTTTGCCATTGATTTGGGATCCTCTAAAGATTGAGATACCAGCAATCCTGGGCCACGGGCGGGAGGATACTGCGGGTCCAGGCGAACTATTACATTGTTTATTTTACGGATATTTTATCCAAAAATCAATAGAAAAATTGCACACGATCAAGAACATCCGTAAACTCAAGGATCATCCTGAATTGTCCATCCATCGTAACCGATCCGGCTGGGAACGAAAGTCGCTGCCGAACGGGCTGTTACAAGCCGCGGTATGGAGTGTGAAGACGCTTGCGCGCGGTGTCGGCGCGGGAGGTGTTGGGGCCGGCGTCGATGGCCATCTGGTAGTCCTTGAGCGCCAGGTCACGCTCGACGTTCATGTCGCGGCATTCGCCGGCTGCCAGCATCGAGCGAATCTTGAGTTCGGGGCTAACGTTCCTGGTCAAGGCGGCCTTCTCGTAGGCCAGCGCCGCCTCGCCGTAGTGCCGCTGGCCGCGCAGCGCGTCGCCCAGGCCAAAGTAGGCCAGCTCCAACTGCGCCTGGGCAAAGTAGCCAGGACGGGCAGCGTTGGCGACAATCTCCCGATAGGCCTCCACGGCGGCCATGCCCTCGCCGGCGTCCTTGCGCAGGTTGGCTTCTTCCAGGCAGAAGAGGAAGTCGTGGGGATACAAGCTCTTGAGGCCGCGCACCACCTGGATAGCCTCCTTGTACCGGGCCTCGCGGCGCAGGAAGAGAGCGATCACGGTGCGCGCCTCGATGCTGGTCATCACCCCGCGATTGGCGTCGTCGTTTAGCATCTCCATGCCCGTGCTCTTCGAGCCGGTAATCCCGGCAAAGCCGATCAGCACCTTGAAGGGCCAGGGCAGCGCTCCCACCACGTACTCGTAGACCCCCGCCACCAGCTTGGCGTCCACATACTCCGGGTCCAGTTGCAGCACGCGCTCTTCATCATCCTTGGCCTTGGTAGCCAGGCGGAAGCCGGCGCCATACCCCCGCTCCACCATGGCGATATAGGTGCACTTGAGGCTGCGCGCCCAGCCGCGGGCGTACAGGGCGTCGATGTCGTTGGGGTTGCGGCTGAGCCTCCAGTCGGCCTCGTGGACGGCCTCGTCGGCCAGTCCCAGGATGCGGTCGCGGGTATTGGGGTCCTCCTCGGTGGCGTGGCGGCCGGTCAGGAAGCCGTCGTTGGCGTAGAAGGTAGTATCCAGCAGGTCGAGCCGGTAGAGCTCCTGGAAGAGTACGGCGTTGAGCAGGAGCGTGGTGGCCTGGGGATCGCCGGGATGCGCCGCATGAAAGCGCTCAAAGCGCTCGACTGCGCCCGGATAGTCGAGGTTATAGAAGTGCTGATAAGCCTCGCGCACCAGAGGATCGCGGTTCAGCGGATTGGTATGCACCTCGGAGGCCCAGCAGAAGCTGGATACCGCCAGCAATACGAATACCCAGGTGCTTCTCCAGCTCGAAACGGTCTTCAAATGCAATCTCCCTCGTTCGCCCTTGAGTTTATGGTAACGGATGCCTTCCATCGCTGACTCCCGGCCTATCGGCAATCCATTAGAATGAAGATATGCCCATCCCCGAACGGCTGAATCCCAGCTTTGCTTCCGCCCGCACCCCCGAGGTGGACTTCATTGAAGAGGCCCGCAAGCGCCTGATTGTGGCCCTCGACGTGCCCGATGCGGCCTCCGCGGCTGAGCTAGTGGGCCAGTTGGAGAAGAGCTGCCAGTGGTTCAAGGTGGGGCTGGAGCTGTTCGTCGCCGCCGGCCCGGCCTTCGTAGAGCTGCTGGTCGCGCGCGGCCACTCCGTCTTCCTGGACCTCAAACTCTATGACATTCCCAACACCGTGGCCGGGGCGGTGCGCTCCGCTGCGGCCCTGGGCGTAAAAATGATGACCTTGCACGTCGCCGGCGGCCCGGCCATGCTCTCCGCCGCGCGGGCCGCGCTGGATGGGGTCGCCGACCCGCCGGAGTTTCTTGCAGTTACTGTGCTCACCAGCATGGACCAGGCCCAACTGAACGCAGTCGGCCTCAACCGCTCACCTGCCGAGCAGGTGGAGCTGCTGGCCCGCATGGGCCTCGAAGCTGGGATGTGCGGCTTCGTCTGCTCGCCGCTGGAGGTACCCCGCCTGCGCGCGATCACCGGGCCTGAGGGTGTGCTGGTGGTCCCCGGCATTCGCCCGGCGGGAGCCGCTATCGGCGACCAGAAGCGCATTGCCACCCCCGCCGAAGCCCTGCGCCAGGGAGCAAGCTACCTGGTCGTCGGCCGGCCCATCACACAGGCGCCCGACCCGGCCGAGGCAGCCGAAGCCATTCTGCAAGAAATGGCCGAGGCAATGCACGGCTAGAAACCATCCTCATTTCTGCCCCTTCCTCCGCGAGACGCCCAAACCGCGGCGTATGTTATATTTCTGGCGGAGAAGAAATATGACCTTCGGAGAGTTTCTAGCCAAGCAATTCATCGCAGTCATTGAGTGGAATGAACCGGCGGACGGGATTCTTGCTTATCGCTATCCCATGCGCGACCTGGAGATTGAAAACGGCGGCAAGCTGACGGTGAGCGAGTCGCAGATGGCCGCATTCGTCAATGAAGGCACAATTGCCGACGTCTTCGGCCCCGGCCTGCACACGCTCAATACCCGCAATCTTCCCTTGCTCACCGATCTGATGAACTGGGACAAGGCCTTTGAGTCGCCCTTCAAGTCCGAGGTTTATTTCTTCTCGACGCGCCTGCAGATCGATCAGAAGTGGGGCACGGCTACGCCCATCACTATCCGCGACAAGGAGTTCGGCGCGGTCCGCCTGCGTTGTTACGGCATCTACTCCTATCGCATCACTGATCCGCGCGTCTTCTTCAAGCAGATCAGCGGCACCCGCGACACCTACCTCGCCGCCGAGCTGGAAGGCCAGTTGCGCGAGACCATTGTCGGCAGCATGACCGAGAGCTTTGCCAAAAGCGATCTCTCCTTCCTCGACATGGCCGCCAACCATACCGTTCTTGGCGACAAGATTGCCGGACAGATAAAACCGGCCTTCGCTGCCCTCGGCCTGGGACTGGACAAGTTCGTCGTCGAGAATGTCTCCCTGCCTGAAGAGCTGCAAAAGGTCTTCGATCAGCGTGTCGGCATGAACATGGTCGGCGATCTGGGCCGCTACACGCTCTACGCGGCGGCGGAGTCGCTGGACCTCTCAGCGGCCAATACCAGCGGCGCAGCCGGCATGGGCATGGGTCTGGGCGCCGGCGCGGCGGTGGCGCAAGTTCTCGCCAACGCGCTCAAACCGTCGATGGGCGCTCCGGCTCAGCCGCCGGTAGCCGCTCCGGTGCTGATCGGCGCTTCAACCAGTACTCCAGCTACAGCGGCTGGCGCAAGCAAGTTCTGCATCGAGTGCGGAGTTACCATCCCTCAAGCAGCAAAATTCTGTCCGGAGTGTGGAAAACCCCAATGAACTGTCCCTCCTGCGGCGCTCCCATGCGGCTCAAGCCGGACATGCAGAGCTACAAGTGCGACTACTGCCAGAGCGTCTACTTTCCGGAGAAGAACGACGACGGCGTGCGGGTTCTTGGTGAGCCTGTGGACGAGGATTGCCCGCTGTGCAGGATTCCTCTGGTCCATGCGGTCCTCGCCAAGAACCCAATCCTCTACTGCACCGGATGCAAAGGCATGCTGATTCTCATGGGAATGCTGGAAGGTTTGATCGAGGAGCTGCGAGATGAACATGGAGCCAGGGCTGCTCCGGTTGCGCCCGACAAAGAAGATTTGCAGCGCAAGATCAACTGCCCGCAGTGCCACCATCCGATGGATACGCACTTCTATGCGGGTCCCGGCAACGCGGTGATCAGCTCCTGCGAGGATTGCTGCCTGATATGGATGGATCGCGGCGTGCTGATGCGCATCGCGCACACGCCCGACGCTCCCCAACAGCCTGAGCCGTCGTACTCAGAGGATTACGACTCGCAGTAAGCACACTATACGAATGGCCTAACATGATGGAGAGAAGGACGTGAGGGGTCTCATGTCCTTGATGCCATTGACTCGTTATTTAGCTGAACACGGCGAGCTTGATTGTGCCTTCAGTTTTGACGGAGAGTGCGTATGTCTATGCGGAATTAGCGGTGTTAGTTGCGCTAGCACGGTCCACTCCGCTATTCCACTCCCAGCACCTTCACAATCACCCGCTTGCGGCGCTGCCCGTCGAACTCGGCATAGAAGACGCGCTGCCAGGTGCCCAGGTCCAACCGGCCATTGGTTACCGGCAGCGTGGTCTCATGATGCAGCAGCAGCGACTTCAGATGCGCATCACCGTTGTCCTCGCCTGTCTGATGGTGCTTGTAATCGGGGCGCGCCGGGGCTAGCTGCTCCAGCCACTTGCCGATATCCTCAATCAGCCCGCCCTCCAGGTCGTTCACGTAGACCGCCGCCGTGATGTGCATCGGCGAAACGAAGCAGAGCCCGTCCTTCACGCCGCTGCGCCGTACAATCTGCTCCACCTGGTCGGTGATATGCACCATCTCCCGGCGCTTCCTGGTTTCCATGACCAGATATTCCGTGTGACTTTTCATCTCCGCCTCCTGGTATGTGTCTTACCCATTATCCTAAGGCCAGCCGTGACATCGACCCAACCCACTCCCGCCCAGCGCCTGCGCTGGATGCACGATCAGCTCAGCGCAGCCTATGGCCCCCAGCTCTGGTGGCCGGCCGAAACTCCTTTTGAAATGATCCTCGGCGCTTACCTCACCCAGAACACCGCCTGGAAGGCCGTCGAGCGCTCACTGGCCAATCTGCGCGCAGCCGGCGTCCTGACGCTGGACGGTTTGCGCTCCATCCCTCTGGAAGAGTTGCAGCGCCTGATCCAACCTTCCGGCTTTCCCACCCGCAAGGCACCCGCACTCAAGGCATTTGTAGCCATGCTCGACGCCGAATACGGTGGATTACTGGATATTCTTGCCGCCAGCCCCACGGATGCTCTGCGCCGCCGCCTGCTCTCCCTGCCAGGCGTGGGTCCGGAGACCGCCGATGCGATCCTGCTCTACGCCCTCGGCCATCCCGTTCCCGTCGCCGACGAGTACCTTCGCCGCATCGTCGAGCGCCACCGGCTTATGACGCCTCCGCCCGGGCGTGATCGCAAGGGATATGACTCCCTGGCCGATCTCACCCGCCAGGCCTTCGCCTCCGACGCCGCGAAGATCCAGGCGCGGCTCTTCAACGAGTTTCATGCCCTCACGGTCGCTGTGGGCAAGGCTCATTGCCGCCGCAGCGCGCTCTGCGCCGGTTGCCCACTGGCTGGGGATCTACACGCAGGCGGCCTTCCGCGTTACGATTAATTAACATCAGGTTGGAGGGAAGCGAATCAATGGGAGAATCCGGCTCTACCATGCAACTCACGCGCGCCGCCGATTATGGGGTGCGCGTCATGATCCATCTGGCCACGCTGCCCGCCCGTCAGCACGCGCGCCTGCCCGTGCTGGCCCGCGCCACCGGTGCGCCGGAGAGCTTTCTTTCCAAGGTTCTGCAAGCCTTGTGCCGCGCCGGGTTCCTGGCTTCCCGCCGCGGCCAGTCGGGAGGCTTTCAGATGCTTCCCGCCGGCCGCAAGGCGTCGATTCGCACGGTGATCGAGGTGATCGAAGGTCCCATCTGCCTGAACATCTGCCTCGTCCACGGAGCCTCCTGCAGCCGCAAGTCAACCTGCCCTGCGCACCCCGTCTGGGTGAGAGCGCAGGAGGCCATGCTGGGTGTGCTGAACACGGCCACCATTGCCGATCTGGCTATTGAAGCGGTTGCTCCGGGGACGCGGCTCACCGCCGAAAGCTCTAAACCCGCCTGAGACGCTATTTCCGCTGCTCATCCCAGCAACTGTTTGGCCACCTTGATGTACAGCTCCACCGCCTCGAGAAGCTCCCGCTTCGCCAGCTTCTCAAAGGGCGTGTGGGCTACGTGGATCGACCCAGGACCCAACAGCAGCGGCTCGCCCCAGTTTGAGAGCTGAGGAATGTCGGTGGAGAACTTGGCGATCATGGTGGGCAGCCCCTCGACGGCGCGCAGCCGAAGGAAGGGCGTGTCGAGCGTGAACTCCACTTCGGCCTTGTCTCCCGCGATTTCGGTCAACTGAGCGCGCACCGGGCCGGAGTCGGTCACCGTGCGCACCAACACCTGCGCCTCGGCCTTGTCGGCGATGACGTTGGGGGCGTAGCCGCCGTGAATCTGGCCAATGTTGAGCGTGCTGGGTCCAATGCCTTCCAGCTCAGCAAGCGGCATCGCCAGCACCTTTGCCAGCACCTGGACCAGTTTGTGAACCGCGCTTTCGCCCAGTTCGGGATAGGCCGAGTGGGCCATCTTGCCGGTGGATTTGAAGGCCGCGCGCAAAGCGCCCTTCGAGGCCAGCGCCAGGCGATTGTCGGTCGGCTCGCCGTTGATGAGGAAGCGGCTACCCTTGGGCGTCAGATTGGCGGCGATGGCGCCGGCCGAATCGCGCTCCTCGCCCGCGACAAACAGCATTCCAATCCGAAAGCCCATGGTCCGAAGAGCTTCGGCGGCGGCCACCTGCGCGGCCAGGATGCCTTTGGCGTCGCATACGCCGCGCCCATATAGAAACTCCTCATCCTCGCTGAAAGGAATGTAGGGCGGTACGGTATCCGTGTGCGTGGAAAAAACCAGGTCCGGGGTCCCTACGGACAGGTCTCCGTCCGTGGGGTGGAGATCGGGCCTCTCGCCAGCCATGCTGGCATAGACATTCCAGCGCGGGCCGCCGCCGGCGTTCTCCTTCGGCTGTTCGACCTGCGTTTTTTCCACGGCCCAGCCGCGTGCGCCCAGGAAATCCGCCAAAAAATCGCCCACCGCACCCTCGTGGTAGGTAGTGGATTCGATCTCGCACAATTGACGGGTAAAGCGAATGGGATCAAGTTGATTTACTGCGGGGGAATACTGCGGAAGATCAATCATCATATTGTCAGAATACCCTAATCTGTGCAGCCCCACTCGTTTACGCCGGAGTTGGGTCTCAGTGGCGGCGGGCAGCGATCTCTCACTTTAGGACACTCCGCCGGAACGCCCCCGATATAAAGAAATCTTTATGCTAAGCGCGTAGAATGGATTGTGGAATGACCACGACAGCATCCGCTACCGAACCGATTCATTGGCCGCTCCTGCTTCGCGCCAATCAATTATTTAACTGTCAACGTGAGCCGCTGCATACGGTGCTCGCCGGTTGGCTGAAGGAGCACTATTTATGACTCCAGTCAGCGATTTAGCCCTCGATACTCTGAATGATACGGCCACCGAGATCTTTACCGGCGCTATCAAGGCCTGTAATATTGCCTCGGCCTTCGACCGCCGCCTCCGCTTTGAGGGCGACACGCTGCATCGCCTCCTGCCCGACGGCAGCGGGCCGGAGACGATCTTTCTTTCTCATTACAAGAAGATTGTTGTCATTGCGCTGGGCAAGGCCGCCGGCCCCATGCTTGATGTGCTGCTCAGTCGTATGAGCCGCCGCAAAGGTCTGCGCGGCATCTGCTGCTCCAACCAGCTTCCCAGGAGCCGCGATTGGCGCTTCCGCTACTTTGAGGGAGGACATCCCACGCCCAACGAAAACTCCTTCGCCGCGGCCCGCGCAGCGCTGGCCATGCTGCGCAAGGCCCACAAAGACACGCTCGTCTTCTTCCTCATCTCCGGCGGCGGCTCGGCGATGTTCGATCTACCGCTTGACCCGCACATCTCGCTCGACGACACCATCGCCTTCCATCAGTTGCTGCTTGCCTCGGGCGCGCCCATCAGCGAGATCAACACGCTACGCAAGCACTTTTCCGCGGTCAAGGGCGGGCGGTTGGCCATCGCCGCGCCGGAGGCTGCCAAGGTCAGCCTGCTGGTTCCCGACGTGCCGCTGCGCTCGCTCGACGCGCTCTCCTCCGGCCCTACTTCGCCCGATCACTCCACCGTCGCCGAAGTGCGCGCCCTGTTGGAAAAGTACGAACTGGCGCTCAAACTTCCGCCTTCCATCCGTACATTCTTCGAGCGCGAAGACCTGCCTGAGTCGCCCGGCAACAAGCGCTGGTCGCCGCCTTTCTTTGCCAAACTGCCCAAGCTGGGCGCCATGCCAGTGCGCCGTATTACCACCGCCGCTTCCATGAGCGGAGAGGATGCGCCCTTCCGTGATTCGGTCTTCGAGATACTCCTCTCCAGCCTCGATCTGGCGGAGAATGCCCGCCTCCTGGCGGAGAAGGCTGGCTTCCACGCTGTAGTCGACAATACCTGCGACGACTGGGACTACACCGATGCCGCACGCTACCTGCTGGAACGCTTTCACGAACTGCGCGCCATCCATCCAAAGCTCTGCCTGATTTCCGTCGGCGAGGTCACGGTCACCCTCGACCGCGTTCCCGGCTCCGGCGGCCGCAACCAGCAGTTTGTTATGGAGTGCGCGCTGGAGCTGGAGAGCTATCCGGGCGAGCGGCTGACCGTACTCAGCGCCGGCTCCGATGGCATCGACGGCAATACCCGATCCGCTGGCGCCGTCGCCGATCCCACTACCGTAACCCGCGCCCATTCCTTCGGCTTCCACCTGAAGTCCTCGCTGGCCAACTTCGACGCTTGTCCCATGTTCACCGCCTTGGGCGACGCCGTAGTCACCGGACCCACCGGCCAGAACCTGCGTGACCTGCGCCTGCTGATCGCCGATAACGAATAGCACGGCTAGCGCGCCCACAACTTCTGTGGAGTTTCATTTTGCTATGGTCGGCAATTGCCGTGCGCGCCATAACCATCTGACCTTATCTCTTTCATGTATACTGGCACGCGTGAGGCGTGCTGCGCCTCGGCGCGTCGCTGTGGCACTCAACAAGAGGAACTCGATACATGAATATGAATACTAAAAAACTGACATTTTACGAGAAGACCGGTTATGCCTTCGGCGATGCGGCCTCCAATCTGTTTTGGATGACCTTCATTTATTTTCAGAGCAAGTTTTATACCGACGTCTTCTTCTATACTCCCGATGCCGCGCTGGAACGCTCGCTGCTGCAGAAGCTTGCGGCGCTGCTGCTGCTAACTCGGTTTCTTGACATGGGCTTTGACTTGTTCATGGGTGTGCTGGGCGACCGGACAAAAACGCGATGGGGTAAATTTCGTCCCTACCTGCTATGGTTTGCGGTCCCCTTTGGCATTATCAGCGTGCTGACCTTTACTACGCCATCCTTCGGCCCGAATGGAAAGCTGATCTACGCCTACATCACTTTGTGCCTGATGATGATGGTTTATTCCGCAATCAACATTCCTTATTCGGCATTGATGGGTGTGATATCTCCCGATTCGCAGGAACGCACCAGCGTCTCCTCATACAGGTTTGCGTTTGCCTTTGGGGCCGGTCTGGTGGTTCAGTATTTGACGCTCTATCTTGTAGATTACTTCGGAAGAGTAAAGCCGGAGATGGGCGGGGTGATATTAGCTGCGGCCAAAGCCCATGGCTATCAACTGACAATGGGCATCTATGCCATTGCGGCAACCGCGCTGTTCTTCCTCACCTTCGCGCTCACGCGCGAGCGGGTGCAGCCCTTCCATGAGAAGAGCACGCTACGTCAGGATCTGAAAGATCTCGCAACCAACGTGCCTTGGCTTATCCTTTTTGGGATGGGAACACTGACTGTCTGCGCGGTTGCCATTCGCAGCGGCGCGATTCTTTATTACTTCCAGTACTACGTGGGCAATGAGAAACTGGCCGCATCGTTTATGGTAGCCGGCACGCTGATGTCGCTCCTCGGGACGATAGCGATTCAACACGTCACGCGATTTGCAGGAAGGAAGGCCACTTACATTGGTCTGGCAGTTCTGGGCGCACTCTTCCTGGCCGTTTCTTACTGGGTCAGGCCGGAGCAGATTGCGCTGATGTTTGCTTTTCAAGTGCTTTACAGTGCAGTAACTGGGCCGACCTCCGCAGTGTTGTGGGCAATGTTCGCCGACTCTGCCGATTATTCCGAGTGGCGCACCGGCCGCCGAGCCACCGGTCTGGTCTTCTCGGCGGCGGGCATGTCCAACAAACTCGGCTGGGCCATCGGCGGGCCGGTGACGGTCTGGATGCTCGCTCAATTTGGCTATCAGGCCAGTGTCGCGCAGACGCCTCACGCTCTGCATGGAATTCTGCTGCTGTTCACATTTATTCCCGCTGTCGCCTTCCTGCTAACCGGAGTGGGCCTGCTCTTTTATCCCCTCAACGAAGCCAGGATGAAGAAGATGCAGGGCGAGTTACAGGCCCGGCAGGCAGTGGGAGAAGCGGCGGCGTCTGCCTAATAGCGCACTGTGAACAAAACGAGGATAACTTGCCTATGCAATACGGATACTTTGACGACGCGAATAAAGAGTATGTAATTACTTGTCCCGATACACCCCGGTCGTGGAGCAATTATTTGGGATCGACGGAATATGGCGCTATCATTACTAACAATGCCGGCGGATACAGTTTCTATCAATCGGCGGCGATGGGGCGTTTTATGCGGCTGCGCTTCAACGCGCTCCCCATGGACCAGCCGGGCCGTTACATCTATCTGTACGACCACGACATCAAGGACTACTGGTCCGCTTCGTGGCAGCCGGTGGGCAAGCCGCTTGACCGCTACAAGTCGATTTGCCGCCATGGCAGCGCCTACACGGTCATCTCGTCCGAGTATGACGGCATAGCTACCGAGACGACTTACTTTGTTCCGCTGGGAAGGAACTTCGAGTGCTGGAATGTGAAGCTCACCAACCTGAGCGAAAAGCCTCGTGGGCTGAGCGCCTTTACCTATGTGGAATATGCCGGTAACTGGTCCGCTCTTGACGATC
>JBKQLG010000064.1:0-2516 GCA_052147235.1 Occallatibacter sp. | reverse complement strand
CCGTCGGGACCGGATGTGCGGGCGGAATTTGCCATGGTCTTTCGCGCCATCGTGACCAACCCGGTGGTGTGGGTGACGGCCTGCGCGTATGCCTGCACCGGAGCGGTGCGGCAGTCGGTCGATCAGTGGTTTCCGCGCTACATGCAAGAGGTGCATCACCTCAGCCTGGACTCGAAGCAATTCACCACATTGGCCTTTCTCATACCGATAGTGGCGTCGCTGGGTTCGCTGGTTTCGGGGTATGTATCGGACATTGTGTTTCGCGGGAGGCGGGCGCCGGTGGCGGCGATCCTCTATTTTTTGGAGACGGGCATTATATTGCTGGCGGCGCAATTCCACAGCGTGAACAGCGCGATATTGTTTTTCGTGCTGATTTCGTTCACGGCCAATTCGACGCACTCGATCCTGGGCAGCGCGGCGCCGATGGACATAGGTGGGCGGCGCATGGCGGGATTTGCGCTGGGATGCATCGACTCGTTTCAGTATTTCGGCGCGAGCGTGGCGGGCTACTTTCTGGGGAAGCTGCTGGACCGGAGCTGGGACTATTATTTTTATTTCATGGCGCCTTTCGGATTGATCGGGGGGTTGTTGATGCTCACCATCATGGGAAGAATCGGGCGGGGCACCGGCCATCAGGCCGCGCCCGCGCAACCATGAAACGACAGATCAAACTGGTCACGATTGACGGGGACGGCTGCCTGTTCGCCTACACGAACATAGGCAGCGCGTTTCATTCCAGTTGGGACGCGCTGGCCTTTGCCTACGGCCTGAAGGAAACGTGGGACGAGCGCAGCAAGAAGTATTACGAGAGCGCCGACCAAAGCCAGTGGGCGGAGGAGGACGCGGCCGACATGCGCGGGCGCAGACTCGAGGCGGCGGAGGCGGTGCTGTATCCGATTCCGTATAGTCCGGGGGTGATGGAGTTTCTGGAAGCCAGCCGGGGCAAGCTGGTGCGGGGGCTGCTCTCGGGCTGCATCAGCCAGGTGGGCAAAAAAGCGGCGGAGGAGACGGGGATGGATTTTTGTTTTTGCAACACGCTGCACACGCGGGACGGGGTATTCACCGGGACGCTGGATTACGCGGTCTCGACCTGGCACAAGCACCTGCTGCTGCCGGAAATCTGCCGAATGCACGGGGTGCGGCCGGAAGAGATCTGCCACGTGGGGGACCACGAGAACGACATACCGTGTTTTGAGCGGGTGGGGCTGGCGGTGGCGTTCCGGCCCAAGACGGAGGAAGTGGCGCGGACGGCGAAACATAGTATTGACGATTTTGGGGAGTTGGGGCGCATCCTGGGGGTGGCGTGAGCGGCGGCCCGGGTTCAAGGGAAGCGGTGCCTCAGGAATTATTTTCCTTGCATTCGCCAGGGAATTCCACTAGGGTGCCTACCGGGAATGGGTTTTTGAAGTGCGAAAGGCAGATGAAAGCATGGCGGGTTGGGTATCAGCGGGTTCGGCCGGGTCGGGGGCATCGAACGCGGCGGGGCGGTGTTTGTTTCATATCCCAGTAATCCACAGCCAGGCTGAAATGGGCAGCCTCAGTCCGACCATCCAAGCGATCACCGTGCGCAAGCTGGGCATTAAAGGATGGGAGCGCAATGTGAGTTTGATAGACGGCCTCTGGACGCAAATCGAGCAAGCGATTGACCAATGGTCACTGCCCTACGGGAAAGTGCGGCTTTACCAGGATGGATTGCCGGAGTGCGGGCGGGAACTGGAGATAGTGGCGGAACTGGCCAAGGCCGGCAGCCGCAACCACCAACTGCTGCTGCGGCTCAAGGAACGCGGCGCCACCCTGATGGGAACGGAATCAGCCCACCTGCTGGTGGAAGAATATCATCTGACCAAACAAATGCTGGCGGCGACCGACGCGGCGACGGTGGCGCGCTGGGAGGCCCGCCACCAGGACGACCGCCGTTCGTTGCTCAAGCGGCGCGACCAAGCCATCGCGCAACGGATCCACCACACGCTGGGCCGGGGAGAGATCGGCCTATTATTTTTGGGAATGCTGCATTCCGTGGAACGCTGGCTGGCGCCGGATATCCAGGTGAGGCATCCGCTTTACAAACCGTCACCAGGGGGACACCCATGCCGATGAACAAGGGAAAGGGGCGGGTCCTCATTGTGGACGACGAGGAGGCGATCTGCGAGTTGATCTCGCACTTGTTGGAGCAGGAGGGGTTTGTGCCGCTGGTGGCGCTGGACGGAAAGACGGCCTTGCAACAACTGCGCAGCGGGTCGCCGGACGCGATGATTGTGGACCTGAATTTGCCGGATGTGAACGGGCTGGAAATACTGCGTCAGGCCAAAGCGCTGGATGAGGATCTGCCGGTGATGGTGTTGACGGCCCATGCGCAAGTGCATGGGGCAGTGGAGGCGATGAGGGCGGCGGCCTTCGATTACCTGGCCAAGCCCTGGGACCATGAGGAATTGGTGCGGGTTGTCCACCGCGCGGTGGCCCAACGGCAACTGAGCCTGAAGATCAAACGCATGGCCGTCCAGAACAGAGGCAACCAT
>JBKQLG010000063.1:0-5407 GCA_052147235.1 Occallatibacter sp. | reverse complement strand
TGGGCGCGGGCAAGATGGGCGGCATTCTGTTGCCGGCCTTTTTGAAGCAGAACCTTTTTGCTCAGGAGCAGATTCACGCCACCGTGGGCCACGCCGAGCGGGCGCTGGCGCTGAGCACGCAGTGGGGCGTGGACGTGAGCACCAACAACCTGGAGGCGGCGCGGCAGTCGGATCTGATCCTGCTGGGCGTCAAGCCCTTTCAGGTCGCGGCGCTGGTGGAGGAGATTCGTCCGGCGCTGACTACGGCCAAGACGCTGATCTCGTTTGCCGCCGCGGTCAAGACGCGCGCCATTGAAGAGGCGGCGGGGATGGAGATCGCGGTGGTTCGCGCCATGCCCAATACGCCGTCGGCGCTGGGGGCGGGCGCGGCGGCGCTGTGCCGCGGACGCTTTGTGAGCGCCGCGCAGATGGAGCTGGCCGAGCGCATCTTCGAGACCGTGGGCCGCGCCGTGGTGGTGGACGAAAAGCATATGGACGCGGTGACCGGCCTGAGCGGCTCCGGCCCGGCCTACATCTACATCATCATCGAGGCGCTGGCCGAGGCGGGCGTCAAAGTCGGCCTGCCGCGCGACATTGCCACGGAGCTGGCCGCGCAGACCACCTTCGGCGCGGCCAAGATGGTGCTGGAGACCGGCTACCATCCGGCGATGCTGAAGGACGCGGTGACCACCCCGGCGGGCAGCACCATCGACGGCATCATGGCGCTGGAAGAGGGCGGACTGCGCGTGACGCTGATCAAGGCGGTGATGCGGGCTACGGAACGGGCTAAGCAGTTGGCGACGGGGTAGGATAACGGTTGGATGGGATCGTGATGAATGTTCTTGAATGGTCGAGAAGATTTCAGCGCATGGGATTGGGTTTTGTTCTTATATCCCTGCTGTATTTTAGCGCGTCGGTTCTGCTAGTCTACCTGCTCGTAGCCTCGACCCTGTTACCTTCCTCCATGTTGAGACCCAACGGCAAGATTCTTGATTTAGCAGTGCGTTGCTTATGGATTGCCGTACCTGGAGCAATTCTCTGGTTAACCGGCTGGACTCTGAAAAGCATCGCCAAAAACAAAGATTGACACGGCTACTTGAGATCACGAAAACCGCAATTGCCTCTTCAACGCCCAACCTGGCTGCCCACTTATCTGCCGGAACTCGACGGCCTGAGGGGGCTCGCGATTCTGGCGGTGGTGCTCTATCACTGCGACTACAAGCAACTGGAGCGGACCCGCCTGCATGGCGCGGTGCAGTGGGGATGGGCGGGGGTCATTCTCTTCTTTGTGCTCTCCGGCTTCCTGATTACCTCGAACCTGCTGGGGGCGCGCGACAAGCCGCGTTACTTTCATAACTTCCATGGGCGCCGGGCGCTGCGCATCTGGCCGGTCTACCTGCTGGTGCTGGTGGTGGTCTATGCGCAGTCGGATTGGTTTATCGGGCCAATGCCGCTGGAGGCCATCAAGGCCGCGCCGTGGTGGGCTTACCTCTTCTGTGCGCAGAATCTCTTTCATCTGACGCTGCCGCCGGCGCTGGGGCCGACCTGGGCGCTGGCCGTGGAAGAGCAGTATTACTTTTGCTGGGCGCCGGTGGTGCGCTGGCTGCGGCGGCCGTGGATGCTGGCGGGGGTTCTGTCGGCAGCGCTGATCTGCTCACCGCTGCTGCGTCATCTGAACCCGGGTTGGCTATGGGGGTTGCCCTCACACACGCTGATCAAGCTGGACGGCATCGCGATCGGCAGCCTACTGGCGCTGGGGCTTTACACGCTGCCGCTGGCGCGCCGGGTTTGGCTCTGGATGGGCCTGGGCGCGTTTGTGCTGGGCATTGCGGCAGCGGCAACCGTGGCCGGGGGAACATCACTGCTGGATACGGCGCTGGCGCTGGGCTTTGGCGGAGCGGCGCTGGCATTGATAGCCACGACCGGCGCGCGCAATCCGGTCAGCACGATGCTGCGCAGCGGGCCGCTGGCCTTTTATGGACGCATCAGCTACGGCCTCTACATGACGCACATCATCGTCTTCATTTACTTTGGCTGGTTTGACAAGAGCATGGAGAGCTATGGAGCGGCGGGCATTCTGGCGGTGGTGGCCCTGCGGCTGGTGGCAACTACAATTGTGGCTTCCGCGTTGTGGTACGGATACGAATCGCAGATCCTCAAATTGAAGCGCTACTTCTAGGATGAATTGCCGACTCACCCGCTTGTGACTCGAATCACCCCGGCTGTAACATTCGGCTGATAGGCTTTTAGTGTCACGCAATCTTCTCCTTGCGAGGTGAACCATGAGCGAAGCAACAAGCAACGGCCCCCTGAGCCCGGAACTCCTGGCCAGGATGAACGCCTACTGGCGCGCCGCCAACTATCTCTCCGTGGGCCAGATCTACCTGAAAGACAACCCGCTGCTGGAGCACCCGATCTCCTTGGACGACGTGAAGCCTCGTTTGCTGGGCCACTGGGGCACCACGCCAGGGCTGAACTTTCTTTATGTGCACTGGAACCGGCTGATCCGTGAGCGCGATCTGAACATGATGTACATCATTGGGCCGGGGCACGGCGGTCCCGCCCTGGTGGCCAACACTTACCTGGAAGGCTCATACAGCGAAATTTATCCGCACATCGAGCAGAACACCGACGGCATCAAGCGGCTCTTCCGGCAATTCAGCTGGCCGTACGGGATTCCCAGCCACGTTGCGCCGGAGACGCCGGGTTCGATCCACGAGGGCGGCGAGCTGGGCTACTCGCTGGTGCACGCCTACGGCGCGGCCTTCGACAATCCGAGCCTGATTGTGGCTTGCGTGGTGGGCGACGGCGAGGCCGAGACTGGACCCTTGGCGACGAGCTGGCACGGAAACAAGTTCATCAATCCGGCGACCGATGGCGCGGTGCTGCCAATTCTGCACCTGAACGGCTACAAGATCGCCAACCCCACGGTGTTGGCGCGGATTCCGCACGCCGAACTGGAGAGCCTGATGCGCGGCTACGGCTATGAGCCGTTCACGCTGGAAGGCGACGATCCGATGACGATGCATCAGCAGGCCGCGGTGGTCTTCGACACCATGCTGGACCGCATTGCCGCAATCCAAACGGCCGCCCGGGAAGCTACGGCCAAGGGCGAAATCCTGGAGCGCCCGGCGTGGCCGATGCTGATCATGCGCACGCCCAAAGGCTGGACCGGGCCAAAGTTTGTGGACGGCAAGCCGGTGGAGGGTACCTGGCGCGCGCATCAGGTTCCTTTCAGCGAATTGCGCGAAAAGCCGGAGCATATGCGCCTGCTGGAAGATTGGATGCGCAGCTACAAGCCCGAGGAACTCTTCGACGAGAAGGGCGCATTCCGCGCGGAGCTGGCGGAAATTGCGCCCAAGGGACGGCGGCGCATGGGCATGAACGCGCACGCCAACGGCGGCCTGCTGCTCGCAGCCCTGAAGATGCCCAACTTCCGCGATTTCGCCGTGAAGATCGAGGGGCGCGGAGCGAAGGACGTGGAATCGACGCGCGTGCTTGGCCAGTTTTTGCATGGCGTGATGGAGGCCAACAAGGAGCAGAAGTACTTCCGCGTCTTCGGGCCGGATGAGACGGCCAGTAACCGACTCGGCGACACGATTACCGGGACCGGCAAGGAGTGGATGGAAGAGACGCTCCCCGTAGACGAGAATTTGTCGCAGACCGGGCGCGTGGTGGAAGTGCTCAGCGAGCATATGTGCCAGGGATGGCTCGAGGGCTATCTGCTGACCGGGCGGCATGGCTTCTTCTCCTGCTACGAGGCCTTCATTCACATCATCGATTCGATGGCCAACCAGCACGCCAAGTGGCTCAAGGTGACGCGCCACATTCCCTGGCGCAAGCCGATTGCCAGCTTGAATTATCTGCTCAGTTCGCTGGTTTGGCGGCAGGATCACAACGGCTTCAGCCATCAGGATCCGGGCTTCATCGATCACCTGATGAACAAGAAGGCCGAAGTGGTGCGCGTCTATCTTCCGCCGGACGCCAACACGCTGCTCTCGGTAGGCGACCACTGCCTGCGCAGCAAGAATTACATCAACCTGATTGTCGCCGGCAAGCAGCCCGCGCCGCAGTGGCTCTCGATCGACGAGGCCGTGGCGCATTGCACCGTCGGCATGGGCATCTGGCAGTGGGCCTCAAACGATGAAGGCTCGCCTGACGTGGTCATGGCCTGCTCAGGCGATGTGCCCACGATGGAAGCGCTGGCGGCCGTGGTGCTGCTGCGCACTCTTGCGCCGGACCTGAAGATTCGCATCGTCAACGTCGTGGATCTGATGGCCATGCAGCCACCCAGCGAGCATCCGCACGGACTGCCGGACGAGGAGTACGACCGCATCTTCCCGCCCAAAACACCCACAGTCTTCGCCTTCCACGGCTATCCGTGGCTGATTCACCGGCTCACCTACCGGCGGCACAATCACGACAACCTTCACGTGCGCGGCTACAAGGAAGAGGGCACCACGACCACGCCCTTCGACATGTGCGTGCTCAACAACATCGACCGCTTCCAGCTTGCCCTGGACGCAATCAAACGCGTGCCTCGGCTGGCCGGGCAAGCCGACGCTGCCGAACAGTGGTACTCCGAGGCCATCCAGCGCCACAAGCTCTACGTAGCGGAAAACGGCGACGATCTGCCCGAAATCCGCGACTGGCGCTGGCCAAAGGACTGACAGCTATTGAACTGGTCCCCCAGGTCTGGATTTTCAGACCTGCGAATCTTTTCCGAATCAATGCTACACCAACATTTCAAGTAACAGGAGAACGATCATGAAATTGAGGTTGTTTGCGATGTTGCTTTGCCTCTCCTTTGCCGCAACAGCAATAGCCAAGGAAATCGAGTTACCCGATTCCTGCGGTGATCCCAAAACGAAATTCGATGTCACAATCCACAAGAGCACGACCGCACTGCCTTCGCCCGAAACCGGCAAAGCCTTGATTGTATTTATCCAACCCCATAGTCCACTGGGCTGCATTGGATGCTCAGCTCAAAGATACGCAATGGACGGCCAATGGGTTGGTGCGACCCAAAAAGACTCGTACTTCACTTTGCAAGTGGAACCAGGCAATCATCATTTCTGCTCTACTGGCCCAATTGTGAACGGAATAGCGATTCGCTCATTCGAGGTGAAAGCCGGCGAAACCTACTTTCTCCAAGCGAGATTGATTCAAAATGGTCCTATAACTCAGGAGGAGCATGATTCCCAAGTTCTTCCAGCCGGAAAAAGAGCAATTAACTTTGGCATGTCTTTACTGGATGAGGAGAAAGGTAGGTACCTCATCAAAAGCTATGAAGTGGCGGAATTCAAGAAGAAATAAATCATCCGTCGATCCCTGATTTCAAGTAGCAGGCGGCGGTCGGGTGCCCCAGGTCTAGATTTTGAGACCTGGGATTCTGCAAACCTTGGGTGCCCCACCCTCGCCGCGTTCT
>JBKQLG010000062.1:0-13003 GCA_052147235.1 Occallatibacter sp. | reverse complement strand
GAATGATCGGCTTGCAACGGGAGCTGGCGGTGTTTTTCAGAGGTTCCTTAGTTGAGAAGCGGCTTCTTTCATAAGCCACTCTGTTTCATGGCTCTGTTCAGAGCGAAAGTTAATAGACGGCTATAGTCTCGCGATTGTTTTCAAGATAATTTGATGAGTTATGCCGGGGTAGAAACCCCGGCCAACCAGCCCATTCCCTTCAATGCAGCAATTTGCACCGGGGTTCCTTGTTTCCAGCTCCCGCTCTTCAGCCTTTGGCAAGGGCAAAGCGGCGATTGACTTCGTGCCAGTTGACGACGTTCCACCAGGCGGCGAGATAGTCGGGGCGGCGGTTCTGGTACTTGAGATAGTAGGCGTGCTCCCAGATGTCGTTGAAGAGGATGGGATAGTGGCCCTGGGTGAGGGGCGAGTCCTGGTTGGGTGTAGTGATGACCTTGAGCTTACCGCCGACGAAGATGATCCAGCCCCAGCCGGAGCCGAATTGCTTGGCGGTAGTCTCGTTAAAGGCCTTCTTGAATGCCTCAAAGTCGCCGTAGTCGGCGGTGATCTGGGCGGCGATGGGGCCGGAGGGCGCGCCGCCGATGCCGTCGGAACCGACCGGGCCCATCAGCTTCCAGAAGGCGGTGTGATTTGCGTGGCCGCCGGCGTTGTTTTTGACGCCGTTGCGAATCTCTTCGGGAACCTGGGCCAGGTCGCGGACGAGCTCGTCGATGGGCTTGGCGGCCAGCTCGGGATGGCTGGCGAGCAGCGCATTGACGTTGTTGACGTAGGCCTGGTGGTGCTTGTCGTGATGAATCTTCATCGTCTCGGTGTCGATGAACGGTTCCAGGGCGGCGTAGTCGTAGGGCAGCGGGGCAAGTTCGTAAGCCATCGGGGAAATCTCCTTCGTCGTGTTTGATTCGTGCTTTGTTGCGTTTGGGGCGTGCCTTGGCCACTGCGGCCGGGCGGGAGTGGCGGGGCTATGCTGCGCTTGTCAATCCTCAGCAAAGCCGTACATTGAATGGATGCCGGAGGAGGCGCTAAGGTGCGGGAAAGTTGGCGGCCTGGTTCCTGCAATCGCCGCACCAACAAAAAACCTACCGGAAGCACGGTTAAATTTAAAAAAAAGCCGAATATGAGTATAGCGATTTGCAACTTATTCTCCTATCGCGTGTCTAGCGTTCTAGGTGGTGCAATATGTTCATCTCCTGCAATTACATCCGCACTCTGAAGGTTGTAGTAGCCGGCCTTGCGATCTTCGCGGCCGCTTGCATCCCTGCCGCCGGACAAGAACATGATATAGACGTCGAACACAGCCAATTGCCCGATCTCTTCGAGCCAATGGATAGACATGAACTCAACGACGAATTGAGCCAGGGCGTGAATGCTTACAAGAGCGCCCGATATGATGAGGCGATTCTTCACTTTCAACAAGCGATGAAGCTGGCTCCCGACCAGCTTGGGATCAAAATATGGCTGGGTACCGCGCTGGCGCAGAAAGTTGCGCCTGGAGTGGATACGCCTCAGAATCTAAAGACCGCGCAACGGGCCATTGACATCTTCCAGGAGATTCTGAATAAGACCCCGTTCGATGTGACATGCATGAAAGAGATCGCACGCATTGACTTCAACATTAAGAAGCTGGACGAGTCCAAGGCATGGCAAAAGAAGGTGCTGACCATGGACGTGAAGGACGCCGAGGCGGCTTTTGCGGTGGGCGTGATCGATTGGATGCAGGCGCGCCAGAATGCACAGGCGGCGCTAACCCAGGCTGGACTCAAGGACGACAGCGAGGGCAACGCGAAGGCTCCAGCAGCGGTGATGGAGTCGATCAAGGCGCAGAATAGCGGGCTGATTAAGGAAGCCTTGCAGTATCTGAACCAGGCGGTGAATAACCGGCCCGATTTCGCCGATGCGATGTCCAATCTGAGCCTGGCTTACCGGCGCAAGGCCGACCTGGACTATGGCAACGAGACGGCCCGCAAAGAGGACCTGATTAAAGCGGATGAGTGGCGGAGCAAGGCCATGGAGACGCGCGGGGCCAACAAGGAGAAGAAGAACGCGGAAGCCGATTTCGCGAGGCCGTAGCTGTCTGATTTCGACCCGGCTCGCAACACCGGAGTTTGCGGCAATCCGCCGCCGCCTTTGGGTACAATATAGACATGACATCCGCGCTTACGCAATCCTCCCTTGATCAACTGTCCATTGACACACTGCGGCTGCTGGCCGTGGACACTGTGCAGAAGGCTAACAGCGGCCATCCCGGCGCTCCGCTGGGCTGTGCGCCGATGGCCTACCTGCTCTTCCACAAGCTGATGAAGCACAACCCGAAGCACGCCAAGTGGGCTGATCGCGACCGGTTCGTACTCTCGAATGGCCACGCCTCGGCGCTGCTCTACGGGACGCTGTTTCTGACTGGCTACGACTTGACACTGGACGACCTGAAGAGCTTTCGTCAGTGGGAGTCGCGGACGCCCGGGCATCCTGAGCGCCAGGACACGGATGGCGTGGAGGTGACCACCGGGCCACTGGGTCAGGGCATCGCGATGGCCGTGGGTATGGCGATGGCGGAGAAGCATCTGGCCGCGGTCTATAACCGGCCTGGCTTTAATGTGGTGGACCACCACACCTTTGCTCTCTTGGGCGACGGCGACCTGATGGAAGGCGTCTCGCACGAGGCGGCATCGCTGGCCGGTACGCTGGCTCTGGGCAAGCTGATCTTTCTCTATGATGACAACCTCATTTCACTGGATGGTCCGACGAGCCTGAGTTATACCGAGGATGTGCTGAAGCGCTTCGAGGCCTATCGCTGGCATGTGCAGCGGGTGGAGGACGGCAACGATCTGGCGGCGATTGAAGCGGCGATTGAAGCGGCCAAAGCCGAGACCGCAAGGCCGTCGATTATTGCTGTGCGGACGATCATCGGCTATGGCAGCCCCAAGGCGGGCTCAAACAAGTCGCATGGCGAGCCGCTGGGCGCGGAGGCTGTGGCGGCAACCAAGAAGTTCTTCGGCTTCCCCGAAGATCAGAGCTTTGTGGTGCCCGATGAGGCGCTCAAGAATTGGCGCAAAGCCGTGGATCGCGGCGCGGATTTGGAGGCGGAGTGGAAGAAGCTCTTCGCCGGCTATGCGGCGGCCAATCCGGAGCTGGCGACGGAGTTTGAGCGCACCCAGAAAGGCAAACTCAAGGCTGGATGGGAGAAGACGATTCCCAGCTTCCCGACGGAGAAGGCGATTGCCACGCGCAACGCCGGCGGCGTGATTATGAATGCGCTTACCGGGCAAGTGCCGGAGCTTTTTGGCGGAGCTGCGGACTTGACCTCTTCGACGCGGACGATCTTCCAGCCTGGAGAGAGTTTCCATGTGGATCCGGCCGGGCGCAACGTCTTCTTCGGGGTGCGCGAATTTGGAATGTGCGCGGCGGTAAACGGGATGGCCGCCCACGGCGGTTTGATTCCCTTTGGATCGACCTTCTTTGTCTTTTCCGATTATGCCAAGCCGGCGATACGGCTGGCGGCGCTGATGCAAGTGCATTCACTGTTCGTCTTTACCCATGACACGATTGCGCTCGGCGAGGATGGGCCGACGCATCAGCCGATTGAACAACTGATGGGATTGCGCGCGGTTCCGGGGCTGACCGACTTCCGGCCGGCGGACGCCAACGAGACGGCGGCGGCCTGGCGGCTGGCCCTGGAACGCAAGAGGCCGTCTTTCTTCGCGCTGACAAGGCAGAATCTTCCGGTGCTCGACGCAACCGCGCACGACTTGTATGCCGGGGTGAGCAAGGGCGCTTATATCTTGCAGGAGGCGGAGAATCCCCAATTGGTTTTGATCAGCGCGGGCAGTGAGGTTTGGCCCTGCCTGGAGGCGGCAAAGCTGCTCGCCGGCGAGGGAATCCGGGCGCGGGTGGTCAGCTTCCCAAGCTGGAAGCTCTTCGAGGAGCAGACGGCGGAGTACAAGGCCAGCGTACTGCCGGCCAGCGTGCCCAAACTGGCGGTTGAGGCTGGTTCGACGCAGGGCTGGTGGAAGTACGTGGGCCTGGACGGCGATGTGATCGGGCTGGACCGCTTTGGAGCCTCGGCGCCGGGGCCGAAGGTGATGGCGGAATTGGGCTTCAGCGCGGCCAACATTGCGGTACAGGCGAAAAAGCTGGTGAAGTAAGACAATGAACAGTGGACAGCTTAAGAGTTATCAGTAATCAGAATACAGTTTGCTCATACGGCTGGAACTGATCACTGTTCCGAAAGGACAGCACTTTGAAACTCGTCATCGCATCTGACCACGCGGGATTTTCTCTCAAAGAGGAAGTTCGCGCCTATCTGGCCAAGGCCGGCCACGAGGTGGTGGACCTGGGGGCTTATAACGCCGACTTGCCCGACGACTATCCCGACTTTGCCGAGAAGGTTGGTCTGGCGCTGAAGCAGGGAGTTGCGCCGCGCGGGATTCTTATCTGCGGCTCGGGGGTGGGGGTGTGCGTGGCCGCTAACAAGATTCCGGGGATTCGCGCCGGAATGTGCCACGATACGTATTCGGCGCATCAGGGCGTGGAGCACGATGATATGAACGTCTGCGTGCTGGGCGCGCGCATCATCGGCTCGGCGCTGGCCTTTGAAGTGGTGGACCGGTTCATCGAGGCGCGGTTCATCGCCACCGAAGAACGGTTCGTGCGGCGCTTCAAGAAAGTGCTGGCCATCGAGGCCAAGTATCAGCGCGGATGAGGAGGCGGCAATCTTCCCCTTCGACGTGATCCTCTTTGACGTAGGCGGAGTCCTGCTCACCAACGGCTGGGACCTGCGCGAACGCTCAACAGTCCTCTCACACTTTCACCTCGATTTTGCGGCCTTCGAGGCTCGGCATCTGGCGCATTACGACGCCTGGGAACGGGACGCGATCTCGCTTGCGGCATACCTGGACGCGACCGTTTTCTGTGAGCCGCGCGATTTCACTCGCGACGAATTTTTCGCTTGCATGCTTACCCAATCGAAGTCGCAGCCGGATGGAGCCTTGGGAATCCTTCACCAGCTAGCGGCATCGAATAAGTGTCTGCTGGGCGCCTTGAACAACGAGGCGCGGGAGACTAACGAATACCGGTTCACGCACTTTGGGCTTCGCAAACTCTTCCAGGTCGCGCTGAGTTCGTGCTACCTGAGGTTGCGCAAGCCGGAGCCGGCGATCTATCTTCGGGCGCTGGATATTCTGGGCAGGCCGGCCGAGCGGATTCTGTTTATCGACGACCGCGCGGAAAATGTTGCCGGTGCTGCCGCTGCTGGAATGAAGGCTATCCGGTTTGAGGGTTCGGATGCGTTGCGGCAGGAGTTGGAGCAGCTTGAGGTTTTGTAACTGACTTAGCGAGTTAGCTGGAGGAAGTTATGGCGACGGCACAGATGAGCGTTAGCCCGGAGGATCTTTCCCGGGTTCCTCATGGCAGCGAGAGAATTCCGGAGCCAGGGATTCTGGTGATCTTCGGTGCTTCGGGCGACCTGACCCGGCGCAAGCTGCTGCCGGCGCTCTTCCATCTGGAGCAGGCAAACCTTCTGCCGGAGAAGTTCGCCATTGTGGGCGTAGCGCGGCGGCCGCTGGGCGATGAGTTTGCCGAAGATATGCGCGCCGGAATTATCGAGTTTGGCGGAGTGGATGCGGGCGAAACGAAGCTGGATTACTTTACCAACAAGGTTAGTTACTTTCCATTGCGCTTCGATGTGCTGGAAGATTATGCGGGGCTGAAGGCGGAGTTAGAGCGGATTGCCGCGGAGAAAGGACTCGGCAGAAGGCGGCTCTATTATCTGGCGACGGCGCCGGAGTACATTGCCCCGATTATTGAAAACCTGGGCGCGCAGGGAATGTCGCAGCCGGAGCGGGGCACGGCGGCAGTGGTGATTGAAAAGCCCTTCGGCCACGACCTTGACTCCGCCCGCGCGCTGAACTGCGAGGTGAACGCAGTCTTCCACGAAGATCAGGTCTTTCGCATCGATCACTATCTTGGCAAGGAAACAGTGCAGAATATATTAGTTTTCCGCTTTGCCAATGGAATCTTCGAGCCGATCTGGAACCGGAATTATATCGACCACGTGCAAATCACTGTAGCGGAAACGCTGGGCGTGGAGGGGCGCGGGCCGTTCTATGAGAAAGCGGGGGCGCTGCGCGATGTGGTGCAGAATCACGTGATGGAGTTACTAAGTCTGGTGGCGCTGGAGCCGCCTTCGAGCTTTGAGGCGGAGAGCGTGCGGCGCGAGAAGCTGAAGGTCTGGCGGGCGATTCCTTCGATACCTATCCTGGATGTAGTGCGCGGCCAGTATGGGGCCGGGCAGATAGACGGACAGGATGTCGTGAGTTACCGGGAAGAGCCACGAGTCAGTCCTCTATCCGGCACAGAGACGTATGCCGCGGCGCGGGTGGAGATAGAAAACTGGCGCTGGGCGGGAGTTCCGTTCTACTTGCGCGCGGGTAAGCGGATGCAGAAGCGGGCTACGGAGATCAGCATCCAATTCAAGCAGCCGCCGCTGCTGATCTTCGACCGGCTGGCTTCGCGCGCGGTTTGCCAGGTCATCAAGCCTAACTTGCTGACGATTCGCATACAGCCGGATGAGGGAATTGCGCTGCGTTTTGGGGCCAAGGTTCCGACGACGATGGAGATGGATGTTTGCCCGGTGAATATGGACTTCGATTATGCGGAGGCCTTTGGCAAATCGAGCGCGAATGGCTATGAGCGGCTGTTGCTGGACGCGATGCTAGGCGACCAGACGCTCTTCTCGCACCGCGACGGCGTGGAGACGACCTGGGCGCTGCTTACGCCGGTTCTGCAGGCATGGGCAAATAAGAAGCCAGAGGTCTTTCCTAACTACTCTGCCGGCTCCTGGGGCCCGGAGTGCGCCGATCATCTGATCGCGCGCGGGGGCCATGCGTGGCGGAATGATTTGGGGCGGAAGGCGTGAGAGGCAGGGGTTAGGGATCAGGGGTCAGCCGGTTACGGGAAGGTTCGTGGTTTCCCACCCTTTCGCCAAGTACGCGAAAGGATGGGTCACCCGGCATGGTCGAATTTGTCGCCTACTACCGCGTTTTACCGAGCGCCAGCGCGCCAGCGGTCCAGGACTTGAGGCGCAGCTTGAGGCCGGGCCCATCCGCCTGCTCATCGCGAAAAACTGCGATGAACGGGGCACAGCATTTCATAGCTCAGGGTTACTCTTTGGAGCTGTTGTTCGTGCCACCTGCCGCCAGGCGATCGAAATGGATCAGAAAACGATAACCAGGCTCCGTCATTGAAGTGTCCAGAGCTTTGCCGTCCGCGGTCATCTTCCCAGCGTAGATTGCCGCACCGACGGTGATAGAGATCTCGCGCGAAGTCTGATCGTAAGAGACTTTGCTTGCCAGAGCGCCCTTGAATTTCTCATCCGGACAATCGAGAAGGGCCATCAGCCCGTCCTCGGTATTGTGTATGTGAAAGATAAAGTGGATTTTGAGACCTCCTCCTTCGTCTTCCACGCCCGCCCAATCGCCGTCTAAAACGGTGGGCGGAGCCGGCTTGGGAACCTTGGCCTGCCAGGTTATACGTTTGAAGTTAAGTGGCCATGAGCCTTCCTGCGTCCAAACGCCGCTCATCTCGGAGTTCGATGCGTTGACTGCCGCTTCATAGGAGGAGACCTTGTATTCAAGAAGATCGCCAGTGCTGTTTGGCTTCCAATAAAAGAACCGAAGGATCAGACGACTGCCGTCGAACGAACCACCGATTGCGGGAATGCCCGATATCTTCCGGTCTATGTCGTCCATGAGCGCAGTCATCTTTCCTTCGGGTGTTGTGTTCATATGAAGCGCCAGATGGAGGACGGTATCCTGAAGCACCAGAACGCCATTCCAGTCGCCAGCAAGCGGGAAGGCGGCAGGAGCGGATTGCGCGCTGGCCAGAGGAGAGAGAAGTCCCAACCCGAGCAGCATTACACACAGAAAGATCGCCTTCATGCGGTTCCTCGCCTTCGAACTGCTCAATCATAATCCAGAATCGCATTAAGACGCCGGGTTCCCCAGGTCTCGTCTTTGAGACGTGGGAGATTTCGCTATTCGCGAATGATTTTCACGAAGATGCCGTCGGGAACACCCGGCATGAGCACCGTCCCTCCGGGACTCCGGATGGTTTGTTGGTTACGCCAACCCCACGCTGAAGCGCGGGGCTAATAACCATTGCGCCTACAGCGCGTATCGTTATTTCCTCATGCCTTTGTCCATGGCCTCATTGGCCAGGCGGTCGGCTGTTTTGTTGCCTCCGCGGAGGGTATGGCGCATCTCGAAGCTCTCGAGGTGGCGGGAGAGCTTGCGGGCTTCCTCGAAGAGCGGGCGGAGGATGGGGCTCTTTACCGCGTACTTGCCCTGCATCTGCTTGACCATCAGCTCGGAATCGGAGATCACGCGCAGGCGCTTCGCGCCGTGTTCGATGGCCCAGCGCAAGACACCCAGGAGGCCGGAGTACTCGGCAAAGTTGTTGGTCTGGATGCCGAGGTACTCGCTCAGTTCGGCAAGGACGCGGCCCTTGGCGTCTTCGATGACGGCGCCGTAGCCGGCGGGGCCGGGATTGCCGCGCGAGCCGCCGTCGCAGTGGGCGGTGAGCCAGCCGGCGGAATTGGCGGCGGGATCGGGAAAAAGAGAATCGTTCATCGCTTTTTAGTGTAGCGGGTTCTGCCGAATCGATCCCTCAGGGGCTAAAGCCCAAGCCTTATTGGCGCGTTTGGCGGCACGACTGAAGTCGTGCCCTTTCAAGACAGCGATCAAAGGTTGCTCGTTTCCCAGGTCTCAGAATCGAAACCTGGGCCACCCAGCCACCTGCGGTGGGGCCAACTGCCTTCGGCTCGCTCCGCTCAGGATGACACTCGTTTAGCGATGAGATCGTAACGTTACCTACTGCTTACCAACAGAAGCGCATCACGTCTATCCCAGTGCGGAGACTCCCCGATCCCCGGAGCGGATTCGATGGCGACGGATGCGGTAATTTATCCCAATTCCCCGGTTCGTGGACCAGCCGGCGTGGTTTGGCCGATGGCCCGGAGGGTACAATCCTCCTCAGGCATGGCTGCAACCAGGGCAAATAACGGGGCAAAGACTGCCGAGGAGCGGATGCAGGCGCGCGCGCCGGAGATGGAGCTGATCCGCGAGGCGCAGGCGGGTTCGCGGGTGGCCTTTAACACTCTTGTGCGGCAGTATGAGCAGCAGGTGCTCAGGCTGGCGCTACACCTGACCGGAAGCGAGCACGACGCCGAGGATATTTTTCAGGAAGCATTTTTGAAGGCGTACCGGTACATTGGGAATTTTCGCTTCGAATGTTCGTTTTATACGTGGATTTACCGGATTGTGACCAATCTTTGCCTGGACCAGATGCGGCGGCGCAAAACGCGGCGCGAGGGCAACGCGGTGTTGGTAGACCACTCCGGGGACGAGATTGACCTGCTGGCTTCAGTCTCCGACGACCGGTCGTTTTCGAACCCCGGCAAGGAACTGGAGCGCAAGGCGCTGGGGGAGCAAATTCAAATGGCTCTGGAGAAGCTGACGCCGCGGGAACGGATGGTTTTTGAATTGAAGCACTACCAGGGTCTGCGGCTGCGGACAATTGGGGAGATGCTGAACACTACGGAAGAGACCGCCAAAAATACTCTCTTCCGGGCGACGAAGAAGTTGAGAGCACAGTTGGCGGGATTACGGTAAAGGCGCTGGTGGTATCTCCTCCGCATTTTGGAGGGAGCCGGATGGTGGGGCGCTGAGGGCAGTTTTTTGAGGCTGGAGGACGGCGCGATGAATTGCGAATTAGCACATGAGCGGATCATGACGGCGGCATATGGGGAGCTGGCCGACGAGCAGGCGCACGAGCTGGAGCGGCACTTGGGTGGCTGCCCGGAGTGCGTCAGGGAGCGGGAGCAACTGCTGGCGCTGAAGCTGCTGATGGACGCGGATCCGGTCCTCGAACCGGAGGCGAACCTGATTGCGCGCGCGCGGATGCGCCTGGAAGAAGCGTTGGACGCTCTGCCGCCGTGGCGCTGGTATGAGCGGGTGGGCCAGCGGATGATGAATGGATTCGCCAGCTTGCAGGCTGCGCCGGTGGCGGCTTGTTTGCTGCTGCTGGCGGGCGTAGGGGCGGGCTCGCTGGGCGAGTACAAATTGGCCGTGAATCGCGCAAGCCATCCAATAGCGGCGCAAGCGCAGGCTCAGCCGGCACCGGCGGCGACAATCGCCGCGCCAGCGGAGATTGCCAGCATTTCCAGCATTGTGCGGCAGCCGAACAGCCATAGGGTGGAGGTGCGCTACAACCAGTTGGTGCCGCAGCGATTGGAGGGTTCGCTGGACGATCCGGCGATACGGCAGTTGCTGATGCTGGCCAGCCAGAACTCGGCGTCGACGGGGGTGCGGGACGACTCGGTGGGGCTGATGGCGGCGGAGTGCAAGGCCGGGCACGGCTGCAAAGCGGCGGGAATTCGCGATGCGCTGATGGTGGCGCTGCGCTACGACAAGAATGATGGCGTTCGCAAGAAGGCGCTGGAGGGCCTGGAGCCGTATGTAGCCGAGGATATGCGGGTGCGGGATGCGGTTCTGGAGGCGCTGATGAACGACTCCGACCCGCGGATTCGCACCGCCGCAATCAACATTCTGGAACCGGTGGAGGCCGACACGAGCGTGCGCCAGGTGCTGCACTCGGTTGCCAATACGGACCGGAATCCCTATATCCGGACGGTTTCGCGGCAGGTTTTGGACAGCGTTCCGGAGATTCAATAAAGAACTGTATCTTTCCCACCCTAGCCGCAAAAACAAGAACGCGGCGATGGTGGGGCACCCAGTATGAAGTGGGGCACCCAGTCATTGTCGGGCGCTGGAATTCGCGGGAGAAGAAGAGATGAAGCACTTTTCGAGGCTGTATTGGAGTATTGGATTTTTGGTGTCACTGGCGGCGATGACTCCTTCGAGCACGCATGCACAGGGGCGGGGTATTGTCGATCTCTTCCAGGAGCCCAGCGTGCTGCTGCACTCCAGCTCGCAGGGCTATTTAGGCGTTGATTTGGCGGACGTGGACCAGGAGAAGGCGCAGGCGCTGAAGCTGAAGGAAGTTCGCGGAGCCATCATCACGCTGATCGATCATGACGCGCCGGCAGGGCAGATCGGGCTGAAGGTCAACGACGTTGTGGTCAAGCTGAACGGGCAGACCGTGGAGGGCGCCGAGCAGTTGCGGCGCATGCTCCGGGAGATTCCGGCGGGGCGCAAGGTGAGCCTGGAGATCAGCCGCGATGGCAACCTGCAAACGCTGGCTGTGCAACTGGCCGATCGCAAGGCGATGGAACAGGATGTGTGGAACAAACTGGGCAATGGCGGAGATGTCTTTTCGCCGGGGCCGGGGATGGGGATTCTTACCGATGGCGACACGCCGATGCCGGGTGGGTTTCATATGCCGTTCTTCGGCAGCAGCCTGAATGTGGGCGCGATGGTTGAGCCGCTGACCTCGCAGATGGCTGAATACCTGGGTGTGCCCAGCGGGCTGATGGTCAAGCAGGTGGCGCGCAAGAGCGAGGCCGACGCGGCCGGACTGAAGGCCTTCGACGTGATTCTCAAGGTCGGTTCCAACAGCATTACTACGCTCGGCGACTGGGAGCGGGCGCTGCGCTCGAACCAGGGCAAGCCGGTGCAGGTGACCGTGCTGCGCGAGAAGAAACAGCAGACGCTGACGCTGCAGGTGGATTCCAAGCGGCACAGCGAGCTGATGCTTCCCTTGCTGCTGATGAACGTAGCTGGCTGAGGGGCGTGAGCTTCCCCTCCCTTCCAACAAAAAGACCGGCTGGTTGGCCGGTCCTTTTTGTGATTGCTTGCGCGCTCACCCCTGTATATCGAACTGCTCGGGATGCAGCGTGGGGTCGCTCTTGACCAGGATGTTCTTGCCGATCAGCTCCTCGTATTCGGTGAGCCAACTGGCGCTGTTGGATTTGAGCACCTTGACGGTCTCCGGGTTGACGCGCAGCAGCACGTCGGCGCCCTCGAAGTGCTTTTTCATCTTGCGCAGCTCGGTATAGATCTCGTTGCAGACTGTCGTCGGGCTCTTAACCATGCCGGTGGCCTGGCAGGTGGGGCATGGAACACTGAGCGTCCGCTCCAAAGATTGTTTCACCCGCTTGCGAGTGATCGCGACCAGGCCAAAGTCGTTGAACTGGAGAACCTTGGTGGGCGCGCGGTCGGATTTGAGGGCTTCTTCCAGGGCGGCCATCACGCGGAAGCGGTTCTTGCGGTCGTCCATATCGATGAAGTCGATGACAATGATGCCGCCGAGGTCGCGCAGGCGAATCTGGCGGACGATCTCCGGCACGGCGTCGAGGTTGGTCTTGACGATGGTGTCTTCAAGGCGCGCCGATTTGCCGACGTACTTGCCGGTATTGATGTCGATGGCCACCAGCGCCTCGGTCTGGTTGATGACGATGGAGCCGCCGGACTTGAGCCAGACCTTGGAGTTGAGAGCCTTGGCGATCTCGTCCTGAATGCCGAAGTGCTCGAAGAGCGGCGTCTCCTTGGTGTAGAGCTTGACGCGGCGCGTGAGCGAAGGCGAGAAGCGATTGAGGAAGCGGACGATGCGCTCGTAGTCGTCCTGGGAATCGACCCAGATGGAGGAGAAGTTGGAGCTGACCTGATCGCGCAGGATGCGCTCGACGAGGCCGAGATCGTGATAGATCAGGGCCGGAGAGCTGGATTCGTCGGAGCGCTTCTTTATCTCGGCCCACAAATTCAGCAACATGCGCAGGTCGGCGCGGAGCTCTTCTTCCGATGCGCCCTCGGCGGCGGTACGCACGATGAATCCGCCGGAGGCCTCGCCGCGTTCATGGGTGAGAATGCGCTTCAGGCGCTGGCGCTCGGTGTCGGACTCGATCTTGCGGCTGACGCCGATGTGCGAGACGGTGGGCATGAAGACCAGGAAGCGGCCGGGCAGGGCGATGTGCGAGGTGATGCGCGCGCCCTTCTTGGCGATGGGCTCCTTGGCGATCTGGACGAGAATCTCCTGGTTGGGCTTCAATAAATCG
>JBKQLG010000061.1:0-21079 GCA_052147235.1 Occallatibacter sp. | reverse complement strand
CCCGGCCGGCTGTAGCGTGGACCTCCCGGTCCACGCCAGTTTCTTATCAGAAGCAATGGAATCCCAAGCCCCAGAGCAGGACATTGATGGATTGAGGTATCCATCGCCCAGCAGCCACAGTGTAACCCGGAATCAGGCGGTGGGACATTCTACTGTTTGCCGGTCAACCGGGTCAGAGATGAATGCGACTTTTCAGACCTGGTCCTGGAATTTCCAACAATATTTTCACTGTGTCATTTTTCTTGACATTTTTCTGCGGTTCAGGTAGTCTGATTTTGGGTCGCGGTTACCGCGCCTAAGCAAGATCTTTGACAACTCCTTTTTCGCGCTTCCATGGCCGAGTCCTTCCGCGAGGAAAGACGTAATGCCACACCGGTTGATTGGTGTGGCGACAGGATGCAGTTCCTGTCCGTTCAAGGCCGCATACCAAGGGGACAGCAGTAGCCTCTCGGTATCGGAGCCCACACAGTATGTATCTTGCTGTGCGGCACACACAATGGCCGGGTCTTCTGATTCAAGCCCATTCCAACTCGGAGCGCAACCGGACGCGGCACTCGGTACTGTGCTGCCGAGGGAAAGGAGGCCTACCTTATGGGAAGGCAGAAAGACTTGCACGTTATCACTTCTTGCATCGAAGAATTGATGGCGCAAGATGGGCTTGAGTCGGAGCAGAAAGATGCCTTGGTTACGGCGATGAAGGCTGTAAATCATTTTCGACGCAACACGACTCCCAGCGATGCCGATGTTTATCGGGTCGTTCGGATCGTGGCCGAAGAGATTGCCAAGAACTTCATTCGCAAGAAGTAGCCTAGCTAGTTCCAGGGGGACCCGCAACCAGTTTGGTTTCAACTATGGATTACGGAAAAGCAATCAGAATCGTGCGAGCACTTGCAGACATACCGCAAAGAGAGCTCGCACGTCGAATGGAAGTGGACCCAAGCCTAATCTCAATGCTTGAGGCAGGTAAACGGAAGCCAAGCAGAGAGTTTTTGGAGCGATTCGCTGCCGAACTCGGTGTTCCTTTTCACCTATTGATCCTTTTGTCCAGTGAGTCCAGCAATGCAAAGGCGAGCAACCCTGAGGCGATTCAACGGTTGGCTTTAGAACTGGCAGGGCTGCTATTCAAGAAGGACGACGATGGGACGGGAACCGTTTACGATAAAACGCCTGAATATTGCGCATGAGAAAAGTTTGGCGCTCCATCTAGGCTGTAACGTCGACGACCTCCAGCAGCTTGCAAAATCTGCCAAAAGCTTCTACAAGCCATTTGAATTAGTTCCCAAATTGCGGCCTTTTGCCAAGAAGCCGCCGAAGAAGCCAAGGCCAATTGATAATCCGACTGGCAAGTTAAAAAAGATACAAGAGCGAATCAACAAGGCTTTGCTTGGACCGATCCTCTTGCCGGAGCACGTATTCGGCGCTGTAAAGCATAGATCGATTATTGGCAATGCACAGCGTCATCAGGGCGCGTCTGTGCTTGTCACGCTGGATATTCGGCAGTGTTTTCCGAGCCTCACCAATGCGCACATCTATAGTGTGTGGGCTAACATCCTTGGGTGCTCCCCGTCGGTGGCAAGCTTGCTGACAAAGCTAACTACATTCAAACGGCATCTGCCTCAAGGAGCGCCAACAAGCCCGGCCCTGGCAAACATCTTTATCTGGTCTGTGGACGGCCCAATACGAGAGAAATGCGTAGATCTGGGAGTGGAGTATTCCACCTGGATTGATGACCTGGCGTTTTCCGGCGATAACGCCAGAGCAATAATTCAGATTGCTGTTGAGACTTTGCGCGTGAATGGACTACGGATTTCGCACAAGAAAACAGTAATCATGGGGAGTGGCGAATCCAAGACGCTTACTGGCACCCGGCTTGGACGCCGCTTATTGCGCGCTCCGAAGGAGATTTGTGACCGCGCCCGTGCAGGCATACATAATTTGGAACGCGGTTTAATCGCAGAACACGAAAAGGATACCTACTATCAGAAGCTGAGAGCCCTAATCATGCATATTCAACGAATATGCCCCAAAGACTCTGCCGGGCTTGAAAACCGTCTATCAGCACTCGTGTAGGAGTAGCCTGGTTGAACTTTTCGTATCACGGTCTCGATTCTGACTAGGTGATACAGATTCGCAACCGAAAAGTATTACTCCCGAAAGTCACCAAGTATTCAGAAATTCGGATGTCAACTGTTATTAACGCCTGATGCACGTTTCCAGATTCTGCCAGGTCCAATCTTGCGATTCCGGTCGGATGGTCGCCAAGCCGGAAACTGCCCCGTTACTAGGAGTTCGAGAGACCCTCCGCGATCGCCATCGCGAAAAAATCACTTGACAACAATAGTACGTAGCGTATTATTACGTATAGACCATGCAAAACGATTCCCTCCTCGGCTACACGCTCCTGGGCCTGATTCACGAGCAGCCCCAGTCCGGCTACGACCTGCGCAAGATCTTCGCCTCCACGGCCTGGGGCACCTTCAGCGACAGCCCCGGCGCCATCTATCCCGCATTGCGCAGGCTGGAGGCGCGCAAACTGGTGAGCGCAACGGTAGTGGAGTCGGCAACTCTGCGCAGGCGGCGCGTCTTCCGGATCACGCCCCAGGGCCTGGATGCCTTCAAGGCATGGCTAATGCAGCCGATCACGCATGACGACGTGATTCGCCGCATCCCGGATCTGATGGTGCGCTTCTCCTTCATGGACAAGACGGTGGGCGAGGAGCGGACGGCAGTATTCCTGAGCGAGTTTGCTGGGGAGATGGCCGCCTATCTCCCCAGTCTCCGGCAGTACCTCGAATCTCATATGCGTGAAATGTCGCACTCCAGCCGCCTGGCCATGGAGTGCGGGATTCAGGAGTACGAATCGCGGCTCCGCTGGGCCAGAACTTCCATAACGCTTTACGAACAAAGAAAGAGGAACCAGGGATGAACATCAATTGGCGAATTGGACTTTATTGTCTGCTGGGCGGGTTGTGTTTCACGGTCTCCGCTATGGGTGCGGGCCACTTCTGGTGGTGGTGGCTGAGCGGCGTAATCACCGTGGCGGCGCTGACGCCGGTGGCGCGCTTTGGCCCGCGGCATCCGCTGGCGCTTATGGGCGCCATCTACTTGACGCTGCTAGTGGTGGGGCTGGTATGCACGCTCTCGGAGGCAGTGCTGTTCTATCCCAGCATGATGGCGGAGGCGCAGCGTGACCTGATGGGCGGAGGGACGATGTATCTCATTACGGCTGTAGTACTTGTGGCGCTGGCCAAGTTGCTGAAGCTGAGGGAACCCGCCGAGCAGGTTATTGGGCATCACGCTGCGGAAATCGCGATTCCGATGGTCCTGCTGGCCGGCCTTTCCTATGTGGTCTACTACCAGATCTTCGGCATGATCGCCTTTCAGTTCTTCACAAAGCAGTACTACCCACATGCCGTTGAACAGGTCGCGTCCCTGGGTGCTTGGTTCTGGGTCTACCAGTGGGGGCGAGGTACGTTGATGGTGCTGGCCGTGCTGCCTATCGTATATACGCTGCGGCTTCCGCGCTGGCAGGCCGCGCTGGCCGTGGGTCTCATAGTGTGGATCGTGGGCGGCGGCGCTCCGCTGCTGGTGCCCAATCCCATGATGATTGCCACGCAGCGCTACATTCACATCGTCGAAATCATGACGCAGAACGTCTCGCTGGGCGTGACCGCGGTCTTGCTACTTCGGCCCGGGACGGCCTTTGTGAGAACGCACTCCGTGCCGGCAACATAGAAAATCAGTTGGTAGTGGGGGCGGTGCTGGCCGCGGCCGCAACGGCGGGGCAAGCCGCGCCGCAGCTTCCGCCGCAGGGCGTCTTGGCTTCGGCCGGAGCGGCTGCCGGGGCCGACTCGTTCGCAGGCGCGGCGCTCTTGACCGCATAGTCGTTGATATAAAACCCCGACCCCTTGAAGTGCAGGCGCGGCGCGGTCAGCGGGCGCTCCAGCACTCCCTGGCAGACCGGGCACACCATCTCCTGCTCGGAGCTGAAGCTCTGGATCTTCTCAAAGTGATGGCCGCACTGGGTGCAGCGATACGCATACAAAGGCAAAGTCCGCATCCCTCCAGCGAGAAATAGCCCACTCTGTCCATTGTATCGGCTGGGCGGCAATTCCCTGCAAGCACCTGCGGTGCGGGGACTGGCCGTCCAGGCAAACGGCACCTGCGCGCCTGATGGTGAGTGGCATCCCAGGTCCGAGAATCCAGACCTGGGGCACCCAACGCCCAAAATCTCTGACTTTCGCAGTCAGATTGTCACTTCACCGTGATCGCAACCGAGCCGCACAGGTTCTCCCAGGCCAGCGAGAGCTTACCCTTGTTTCCGCCCAGATCCTTGAGCATGTACTTCAGGTTCTCGACCAGCGCCGGCGGCTTCTCCATGCTCATCTTCACCCGCCCTAAATCTTTCGTCTTGTCGTAGACCGTTCCCCACTGCCCGGTCTGCTTGTTCACGATCAGCACCCAGTTGGCGGGATCGGAAACATCCACGAACAATGTGTAGTCGCCCTTTGGGACGGTCAAGCCGCCCAGGTTGAGTTCCGCCTCGGTGTGCAGCTTGGTGGCGCTATTGGCGCCGGCGCGCCAGACCGGATAGGTAGGATCGTGGCCGATCTGCCCGTCCTTGCCGAAGAGGTGGCCGGCGCGGCCCTTCACACCGGGCGAGCTGTAGGTGATGGTGATGGCTTTGCCGGCGATGGTCACCGACTCGGTGGCCGGCGGGCTCTTCGGTGGGCCCGGCTGGGCGGATAGAGTGGCGGCGACGGCAAGCAGGCTCGTACAGACCAATAGACGTTTCATGATGTTCATCTCCGTGAGGAAGAATCCTAGCCGGGAGCCTTAGCCCCGACGCATCGATTGTCGCACCGCGCCCCCCGCCAGGGAAAGCAGAAGGTCGATGCCAACACGGCGCAGTGTGCGCTATACTCCACTACACAGCGGAAACAAGGAGGTTTCTCGATGCGTTTCAAGGGAATTTGCAAGATTGTGGCGGCCGGAATGGCAGCAATGGCGATGATGTCGGCGCCGAGCGCGATCCAGGCGCAGGGTGGCGGGACAGTGCTGAAGGCGGCGGATGCGCAGAAACTGCTCCCGGCCAGCGTCTTCTACCGCGGGCAGTCGGCAACCACGCAGTTGCGCAACTCCGGCGGCGTCAAGTTCGCCGACGGCTTCTATGTACTGGCCACTCTGGTGGACACCAGCGGCTACTCTACCGGCCTGGCGGCCAAGTATCAGGCCTACTTCATTACCGAACTTCCCATCAATGTGGGTGGCAAGAGCCTCCCCGCGGGCGTCTATGGTGCGGGATTCGTCGGTGACAAGTTTGTACTCACCGACGTGGGCGCGCACGACGTACTGACGGTTGCCGCGGGCGACGATGCGGCACAAAACCGCCCCATGCCGCTGCAAGTAACAGCCGACCCGGCCGGCGGCTTCCGCCTCTACATCCAGCGTAAGTTTGTGACCTTCACCCGGTAAGCTTTTCAGTAGTCAGTGACCGGAATCCCAGGTCTCGTAGCGGGACCTGGACGTCCGGCTGAATTCCCGGCGACCCGAACGACAATCTCGTTCAGGGGCGCGCTGGCCAGGCGTGGGCGAGGGCGGGGAACCCAACAGTTTTTCTTCCATTCCGGCCCTGATCCACGGGAAAAACACTTGTTCATTCGAGTTCTTGACAAAGATTAGATGTGGTTCATATACTTTGCGCGGTTGAAATATCGGGTTTTCGTATGCGACAAATCTATTAATTCAATCAGATCATTCAAACAGATCTGCAAGACCGTTCGACTGAGACCAACAACCGGAAAAATGGAGGATGGCGATGAGTTTCTCACTGTGGAGCCTGAGGCAGGGACTGACCTCTGGCAGGATCGTTCGCTTTATGATGCTGGCTACCGCATTATTCCTGTTCAGAGTCGGGAGCCTGAGAGCGCAAACCGTTGCAACGTATAACTTTGATGATGGGACTGCGGATGGGTGGGGCTCTTTTTACGGCGCGAGCACGCCAGTGGCAACGACGGCGGCTGCTTATTCGGGTGCTGACAGCCTGTTAACGTCAACCAGCGCCACCGGAACAGGTGGACCCTCAATCTCGCTGAACAGCGTTTTGCTGCCCGGCGCACAGTACACGATCACCGGCTGGGTCCAGCTGGCCAGCGGCGCCACCAGCGCCAATGCGAATTTTACGATCGCGCGCAGCGATCCGAGCTGTTCCGGCGGCACCTGCTACGACACCATCGGCGGCTATGAAATCGCTGTGACCAACACCGGCTGGGCAGAGATTGGCGGCAGCTACACGGTGAGCACGACCGAGACGAGTCTGCTCCTGTATGCGCAGTTGGTGGGCGCAACCAGCGCGGTAGGCTTCTATCTGGACGATGTGATCATCACCGAGACCGCGCCGCCGCCGAGCGGAGCGACGGTCGCGAGCTATACCTTCAACGGCAGCACGGACGGCTGGTTTGGCTTCGGCAACCCCACACTGACACCGTCGACCTCGCCGCTGGCCGATCCGAATAACAATACAACCAGCCTGCTGGTTACGAATCGGACAGCGACTTACATGGGCCCGGCCCTGAATCTTCTCGGAGTAAACAATTTTGTAGCGGGCGCGACGTACCAGATCACCGCGTATGTGATGCTGCAATCGGCGGACGCGAGTGGCCCGACGGTCTCGCTATCGAGCAAGACGGCCGATTGCGCGACCAGCGGATCGTATGGAACGATCGCCACCTCGGCGGCGCTGTCGAACACGGCATGGACCAAGGTGCAGGGCACCTTCAGCTACAGCGATCTTCCGGGACCGCCTACGACTCTGGACCTCTATCTGCAATCGAGCAGCGCGACGGATTCCTTCTATGTGAGCGATGTGACGATCAGCTTGCTATCGCCCGCGCCGCTGAGCCCGAGCCAGCAGGACAACACGGGCATTACCACCACCTTTGCGGATGGCGGGTTGGATGGCTGGAGTTCGCGCTCCGGCAGTTCCACAGTGACCAACGTCGCGCCGCCAGTGTTGGATCCTAACGGCGACGCGCTAAGCCTGTTGACCACAGGCCGCACCGCCAACTGGGATGGACCCTCGATCAGCGTCAGCGACAAGATGTATGTAGGCTCTACCTATAACATCAGCGTTTGGGTGATGCTTGTGCCGACCGATGGTTCGTCGCACTTCATCAACATGAGCCTGCAGACGAGCTTGAGCGGCAACGTCAGCTATCCAGGCGTGAACGGATATCCTGGCACGACGGTCCCGGCCGATGGCGCCTGGCACCAGATCAGCGTGATGGGCTACACCATGTCCAGCCCGTACGACACCGGCCAAGCCTCGCTCTATTTGCAGACGATGCCCGCATCTGGCAACGACCTGGTGTCGTTCTATATCGACGACTTCCAGTTGACCTACGTGCCGCCAGCGAGCATCCAGACTAATATTCCGTCGATCTCCCAGACGCTCTCGTCGTACTTTACGGTTGGCGCCGCGGTGGATCAAACCGATCTTTCGGGCGCGCATGCGCAACTGCTGACGAAGCACTTTGACAGCATGACGCCGGGCAACGACCTGAAGTGGAGCTCTGTGGAACCCACGCTGGGCACCTACACTTTTGGCAACGGCGACAACCTGGTGAACGAAGCAGTGTGCGCGAACATGAAGGTGCGCGGCCAGAATCTGGTTTGGGCAACGGGAGCGCAGACGCCCTCGTATGCAACTGGGGACGGAACCAACTCGCCGGCTAATCAGGCGACAGTGATTGCGAATATCCAGGAGCACATTCAGAGCGAAGTGCAGCACTTCGGTAGCAAGGTGTATGCCTGGGATGTGATCAATGAACCGATCGATCCCAACCAACCGGATTGCCTGGTGCATGGGCCGTTCTACCAGGTGCTGGGCAAGAGCTATATCGATGTGGCTCTGCAGGCGGCGCGGCAGTATGCGCCAACCGGCACACTGTTGTTCATCAACGAATACAGCACCGCGGACCCGAATCGCCTGGCCTGCCTGGTGAGTGTCTTCCAGGATCTGAAGAACCGGGGCATTCCCATAGACGGCATCGGCCACGAGATGCACAGCGCCATCAACTACCCGTCGGTCAGCGCGGTAGTCAACGCAATCGACACCATGGCTACAAACTTCCCCGGCATCGTCCAGCAGATCACCGAGATGGACATCAGCGTCTACAATGCCGGCGACAACAAATCGAACTACGGAAACAACATTCCGCCATCGGTTCTGGCTGAGGAGGGATGGCTCTACGCGCAGTACTTTGACGCCTTCCGCCAGTTGGAGACGAATGGTGAGATCAGCGCCGTAACCCTCTGGGGCATGGCGGACGACGACACATGGCTGGATAGCTTCCCGGTCAATCGCACCGATTATCCGCTGCCCTTTGACATGAACCTGCAAGCTAAGCCCGCGTACTGGGGCATTGTCGATCCAACCCAGCTGCCGGGTTACGGAATGACCTTCGCGGCGAGCAACAATTCGGGCGTACTGAACACGCGCGTGTGGACCTTGACCGCAACCAACGGCAGCGTGGGCACAGCCTATGCGACGCAGATCAACGGCCTGACCTTGACGCAGACCGCGGGAACGGCCTGCACTCCGGTCATCACGCCGCCGAGCGCGTACCCGATTGTTCTGGGTGACATTCCGGCCAACGGAAGCGCAAGCGCATACTTTAGCATTGACTTTACGGGCTGCGCCGATCAGGCAACTTTCACTGTGAGCGCGCCGTGGAGTTCAGCAACCTACGATACCGGAACTTTCACTTCTCCTACGCTGGCTGTGGGCAATCCTGCGCCAAACCCTGCTCCGGTTATCAGCGGCTTTTCGCCAGCCTTTACCGGTGCGGGCGACCCGGCCTTCACTCTGACAGTCAACGGCTCTGCCTTTTTGGCAAACTCCACCGTCTACTGGGGTTCTACCGCACTTGCCACAACCTATGTCAGCTCATCCCAACTTACTGCGCAGGTAACTGCCAGTCAGATTGCAACGGCAGGAGTTACCGCAATTACCGTGCAAACTCCTGCTCCGGGAGGCGGCGTCTCTTCCGCGATGCAGTTTGAAGTCGATACGGCCGGTAGTGAAGTGACTGCACCGACAATTACAACAGCAACGGCAACAGTAACTGCCGGCTCCCCGGCTAGTTATACGGTAACTTTGCCCTCCACCGTTATCGCCGCCACGGTGGCGTGTCTGAATCTTCCTGCCGGAGCTACATGCAGTTACTCTGATGGAGTGCTGACAATCGCAACTTCCGCGACAACGCCGGCCGGGGTTTATCAAATCACAGTGGTCTTCGTCGAAACTTTGCCCGATACTTCTTTGGCAGGAATTCTGCTGCCGGTTCTTCTGCTTCCTCTGGTGATTTTCAGGAGACGGCTTGCGGCGAGGGGCATCTGGGTTACTGCATGCGTGGGGCTGGTCCTGATGGCCGCGACGGCTGCTGTCTGCACCGGTTGTGCCAGAGAACACTCTAGCTCGACAACTACAACAACTCAGCCTCTGACCCACCAGGTGACCAGTTCGATCGTAGTTAGCCTAACGGTCAAGTAAGGAAGAAGAACTGTAGATTGTCTAGGCGCAATGGACCTCTTCCATTGCGCCCATACTTTTAACAGATAACTGCGCTATTGGGGCTTGACGAATACTTTGCTCATCATTGGAACGTGGGCCGCACGCTCTCAGCGCAGTGGATAAGCGCCGGGTGTCTTGGCCTCGGCTTCACTCCATCCCAGTAGCGAGCGAACATCGGGAGGAAGAAAGTTCATGGCCGGCGCATTGGGCAGCGGGCGCTGCAGCTCGAAATTCCCCATGTCGGGCCCTTTCAGAACCGAGCGGGGAGAACGATCGATCTGAACGCCGTTCTTTTCGAAGGCTGGCTCGAGCTTGCGGAAGTCATCCAGCGTGGCAAGCCGCGAGGCGCAGTTCTCACCCTGCGATGGAGCATAGGCAATCAGCGGCTCCGGAGCGCCGGGGGCTGTGGGTGCGGCGCGCAGATAGACGTTGCCGTCGATCTCCGTAGCCTGGGGATTCTTGAGCTTGCCGCAGAGCGACGTTTTCTGCCCAAACTCCAGCAGCGGACCGCGAAAAGAATCTGAAGCCGCCATCACGTTATGGAGAAAGATATAGCCTTGGCGCTCTTCCAGGCCCGGCCCCGTGGTGACATGCCAGTCAAAGACGTCGCCCGCGGCCACGCGATCGTTCCGTTCAAAGGACACGCGCGCATTGAAGAAGGTGTTGTTATAGGCGTGCACGTCCGCCGAGTTCAGTGAACGAAGTCCGTGTTGGGAATTTACCACCACATTGCCGGCGATGGTGGCGCCGCGCGAGATCTCGATGAAAATGCCGTCCAGAGCGCCTTCCACATAGTTGTCGACGATCACGCCGTCGTGGTTGCCCACGTCATACCAGACTCCGTTCGAGTAGGGCTGCTCGAGAATCAGGTTGTCGCGGAAGGTGACGCGGTACGTCTGGTTGAAGATCTTCACCGCCGAGGGATAGTAGCCGGTCAGTTGCCTGATGTTGTTCCGGCGGATGATATTCCTCTCCAGCAGCACATCTGACGAACCGATGACGTAAATGCCTTCCGTGCCGGTATCGCTGATGAGCGAATTGCGGATGATCAAACCGTCGCCGCGGAAGTATCCGGCCACGCGGGAGCAGTAGCTGATGGTGACATTCTCGATCAGCGTATTCCGCACCTCTTTGCCATAGGTCGCCGGATCGGAGAGGCCTACAGGCTCGTTGGTAGGCTCGTCAGCCGAGATGAAATGCTTCTTGCCCTCGATCTCCAGCGCGCGATACGCATACTGCGTAAAGGTCAGGCCGCGAATCACCGGCCCTTTTCCATCGGAGAGCTTGCCGTGCGCGGGCGCGGCGGTCCTCACCAGCGCGCTGTCCCAGGCGGTGATCTCCACCTGCCGGTTCGTGGGGTCGGCGCCGATGTAGACGAATCCGTTTTTGTAATCGATGGAATAGGAATGCGGATCGAGCTCTCCCTCCCAGCCCTTGGAGATGAGTAGCTCGCCATCCACGAAAACCATATCGGTATTGAAACGGTGCAGGGGCGTCTTCATGCCCTCATGTCTGCGATTCCACCAGGGTAGGGGCTCCGCCGGGAAGAGATGAGACCAGGAGGTCCTCCAGACGTTGTTGGGCAAAGCCTCCCACTGCGTTGCCATCAGCGTGCCCTTGAGGACGGGATGCTCCTCTTCGTAAGGCTGCATCGTGATGCCCTGATTCAGCACCAGGCCACCGGTTCTGTAGACGCCCCCGCGCAGAACGATGGCGTCGCCGGTCACCACACGCCCCATCGCCGCCTCGATCGTGGTTGGATAGGCAACGTCGGCGCCGGTCGCATCGCTCTTGCCGTCCGGCGCAACGAAGTACACCTTTCCGGCCTTGGGAAGCTCATAGCGTTGGTCGATCGGGCCGTAAGGCCCGCCGGAGGGCTGCGCATAGGCGAACCCGGCAACGAAAAAGAAGACTAGGAAACGGGTAAAGCTAAGAGTCTGCATGGGATGAACTTTGTGCGGCCTTTGGCTGTCGGCCACCATCTCAATCTATCACCCCGAGTGCTTCGATGCGCCCCTACGAGAGGACTGGGCTGCTCCAGCGAAGGATTGTGGTTCGTTGGTCCACGAGAATCCGGGCTTTGGGCACCCAGAAGATCAGTTGCCTTGGGTGCCTGTATAACTCTGCTCTCTTGTCTTCCCGCGATTCGTTCCTTTGGATCTCTTCGACGTTGAATGTTCGGAATAAGCGCTTTCGATCAACAGTTCGACGAAATGCGCACGTACGTTGTTCTTTAGATCGTTTTCTTCCTCGGGAATGCGATCCAACTCGTGAACGGCCATGCCGACGGTATTTATGCGCTCGAGGACACTCATGAAATCATTGGCCTGACTCATGGTGGAGCGATAGATAACCATAAAGGTGGCGCCGATAAACTGCGTGATAAGGCCGGAGATGGCGGGTAGAGCTTTGAGCCATGAGAGATTTCCCGGATCCCTGAACAGGATGTATATGCCTACGAGCACGAACAAGAAGCCGGTGAACATGACGAAGACGGCTACCCAGAAGACCATATTGACCTGGATCAGATTGCGATCAAGATAGGCTTCGAGCTTGATTCGTGCCGTCTCCCAAGCAGCGTTGGGTTCTCCTTTGGCCTGTGCCAACTGCGCTGCCGTTCGTCTTCTCGACTGACGGAAGCGATAGTCAACGGCGAAGATGGCGAGGAAAAGTACGAGAAATACGATGGCTGCCACACCAAACGGTGTCACCGCAGTTGAGAAGGGAGGACGGACCTCGGGGCGCCAATCGAGCCAATCGGGGTCGAATCGGACGCCATACTGTTTCGTGGCATTGTCCCATTCTCCAAAATTGAATACGATTGTAGGGTTGTCCGTCCCATTCATGGTAAGGACAGCATCGATCCTCTTCTTGACTCCGGCACTGAGTCGGTTGTTCGGGGCTAGAGTCATACTGGAATTCGCAGGATAGGTGTTCCACCATCGCAAGTTAGAGCCATCGCCGACCATGGCCCAGACATCCACTTCGGAAGTGGCCGGGCTAGCGCTCAGGTCTTCCGTCGGGTGTTCCTGTGGTGTTGCGCCTTCCGGAGCAACAGAGTGAGTTTGCCCGGGCTGGGTGAAATTGTTAGCTTTCGGAGAAGTTGTATTCAGGTCGAAGGTGAGATGAATGCTTGTGGTCCGCGACTCAATGAAATACTGCGGGCATTCACAATTGACGGTGACGCTGACCGGATTACCTTTATAAATGAAATGGCCTTCGGCAATTTTCGAATCTCTGGAAGCCGGATTATCCCAGTTTCGCTGCCATTCGATTAGACCGAGCGTGCAACCCGCGATGACGGCTGCCACAACAATCAGCCCGAGCAGGACGCGACTTTGGAACGGGTTCTGTTTCGAAGTATCGGAATTGGGACTGGCGGTATCCATAGTCGGCTCCAGATGAAATGCTTGTGCAGATCGCACTGCAAATACCGTGCGGGAAAAGGATCGCACCTATTCTAGCATGAGCCGACGAATTCTCGGCCAGAGATTAACTGTCGAGGGAGTGCAGCATTATCCAATTCAGAGAAGTCGTGATGGAACTGCGTGAGGTTTCTGCGCTGACACAAGGCCAAGTTACCGTGAAGGCGATTTCACCCCGGGGACAAGAACAATGGCGTCGCCATGGTGTAGGCGTCGGGTTTCTCAGGCGTTTGCTGGGACTGCGAGGCGTTCTTTGAGCATTCGGTCGGCACGGGTTAGGAATTCGTCAAGCGGGAGCTTGCCTGAGTCGACTTCGGCGAGGATCGCGCGCTGGGCGGCGTATTCCTTATTCACGATTCCCGCCTTCGATTGCAGCATCCGCCAGGCCTTGCGACGCTCTACGCAGAACATCACCAACTGGCGGCTGATGGCGTAGTGGGTGGTATTGCCGGCTTCGTCGCTGACGGTGATGGATACGCCGAAGTCGGGAGTGAAGGCGCGGTGGCCGGGGTCGAGGTAGCGGCGATAGACCACGTCCTGCTGGGTGATGCGGACCAGCATATTGTCGAGCGGAATCAGCTTGGCCGCGGCTTCGGGCTTGATCTTCTTGAGGTGATTGCGGAAACGGGCTTCGGTGGTGCACCAGTGGGCGACGGTGTAGCGCGCGGTCTCGCCGGTGAGCTTGTTTTTGGTCTCGTACCAGTCCAGATCGATCGACGGGTTGCCCTTGATGTCCAGCGTCTCCTGGTAGGTTTCTCCGAGGCGCGGGTTGAAGACGAACTCGGGCGCGCCGCGCGAGTCGCGCACGCGCTGGGCCTGGAAGAGGGCCATGTCGTCGGCGACGCCGTGCTCCGGCTGGCAGGTGGTGAAGGCCTGAATGAACAGCGTTCCGCGATACTCCAGGCCGTCGAGGATGGCGCGGTAGAGCTTGGGCGCGTTGGCCATCGAAACCTGCGCGACAAACGGCGAGCCGTGGCCGGCCAGGAAGGTCTCGGCGACGGTCTTCTTTTCGGTGTTCTTGCCTTGCGAGGCTGCGCCGAAGGTGTTCATGTCGTTGCCGCCGAGCATGGGCGTCGAGTCGGAGTTTTGCCCGCCGGTGTTGGAGTAGACCTGCGTGTCCAGCATCAGCACCTTGACATTGGGCCGGTTTTGCAGCATGACCTTGGACATATTCTGATACCCGATGTCGCCCATGCCGCCGTCGCCGCCCACCGCCCAGACCTTAGGCAGCTCCACGACTTCCTGATCGGTCATCAGCGCGTCGGTGAAGTGGCTCAGGTTGTAATACTCTTCGGCGTCGATGACATTCTCGTCGCGCGTGAGCAGAATGTCGGCCAGCCGCTCGGGGATAACCGAGCGGCGGGCATGATCGACGATGAAGCTCTCGCCCATCAGCCAGCCCACGGTAACGCCGTCCTGGAAGAGGGAGTTCATCCACGGGTAGGGGTGGGGATTATTGGGCGCGGTCGAGCCGTAGACGGTGTTGCAGCCGGTGTGCGCCGCCATCGCCATCACGCTCATTCCGTTGGCCATGCGGCCATCCACAGCTTGCAGGTTGCGGTGATTGAAGGCCTCGGTCAGCAGCACCGCAGTGATGGCCTCGACCAGCTCGGCATCGCTTATGAGGCCATGCTTTTCCTCGTAAGCCGCGATGCGGGCGCGGGTGTCGGCTTCGTCCTCGCCGCCCAGACCGAAAATCAGGTGTGCGATGGCCTGACGGAGCAGATCGTACTCCGTCTGGTTGCGCGCCTTCAGGACGGCCAACCGCGCGACGCCGCGCTTTTCCAGGTCGCCGGCTTTGGCCACGAAACGGTCGCTCTTGGCGTGGAAGACGGGGCGCATATAGGCTTCGGTGACTGCGGCGATGGAGCGCAGAACGCTCTTCTCTCCGCAGCCGGCGCAGGCCCCGTCGCCGGAGACCAGCGCATCGTATGTCGAGCGCACCATCAGCATATTGCGCAGCGTCGCGGTCTTCGAGTCGGCGGGGTTGGCGGCATTGTAGAGGCCCAGGAACTTCTGCGTAGTGTCGGGTAGCAGGTCAAGGAAGTGCGTGCCGGTTGCGTGCTCGGCGTTGATCTCCTCGGTCTCCGCAACCATTTTGAGGGCGTTGTGATCGCCGCATGCGGTGACGCAGGCCGCGCAGCCCTTGCACAAATCGCTGACAAAGATGGAAAAAATGCCGCCCGATCCCGGCGATTTGCGCTCCGGCGAACTGAAGATGGCCGTTACCTTCTGATAGGCCATCGGAACCTTCTCGAGAATCTCGAAGAACTGCACTTTGGCCTGAGCGGAGAATCCGTCCACGGAATCCGTAACTTCGCGCAGGATGGTCGGCAGCGGCGCGCCCGTTTTGATCTCGGCCACCATGCGCAAACGGGTGAGGCGCTCGATCTCCGGCAGTGCATCCAACAGCTTCACACGGTCGGTCGGGTTGACCACGTAGTGGGAAACAGCCGTGCGCAATAGCGTGCTCAGATCCTGCGCGGTGTTGGGCAGTGCGGTATCCGGGCAGACGGAGATGCACTCCATGCACTGCGTGCAGTTCTCCGGGATGAAGTGCGGAGTTTCGCGGCGGGCCACGTACTTGGAGGCGGTGTCGCCGGTGGCGGCAGCAATCATGCCCATCGCCGACAGCGGCGTAGCCGGCTGGTTATAGCCGAAGTGAGAGCGGAACTGGGCGTCGAAGTTGGCGACGCTGGCCAGTGGCGTGCGTGCGGCCTGGCCGGCGGGCAGCGGGTTGGAGCGGCAGCCGCTTCCGCAGGAGCCGCCAGCGGCAACCGTCTCCAGAATCGGCAGCAGCGCGTGGCCGCGCAGACTGGAGTGGTCGGCCGCGCTCAACTCGCCGACCTTGATCTCCTTCACCTGATCGTAGCCCTGCATCATGACTTCCATGTTGGACTGAACCACGGCCTCGCCCAGCTTGCCGAACTTGCTCACATACTGCTTGTGAACAACTTTGCGATACTGCTCCTGTGTAATTCCGAACTCGTTGAGCAGTGTGCTCACGCGGAAGAATGCGCCCAGGAAGGCGTTGCCCTGCATGCGCAGTTGCAGATCGCCGCGATCGGTGGCCTTTTTGGCGATTTCAAAGCCAGGCAGAGTGAAGACGCGGATGTGCTTCTCGATAATCTGCTTGCGCGCCCAGAGCGGAAGCTGCTCCCAGGCGTGTTCGCCCTCCTGATCCGACTCCCAAACCAGCGATCCGCCCTCGGCCATGCCGTCCAGCGGGTTGCAGTGAGTGAAGGCTTTTGGGTCGCAGCAGAGAACGACGGTCACGTGGCGCAGATCGCAGTTGACGCGAATGCGCTCTTTGGCGGCGACCATGAAATACGAGGTTGGCGCGCCCTTTTTCTCTGACCCGTACTTGGGGTTGGCGCTGACGTGGATCACTTCCTTGGGATTGCCCAGCTCGTCTTTGAGGCCGTCGCGCTCGTAAATCAAATCGTTCAAGTCGCCCAGAATCGCGCCTAGGTTCTTGCCGGTGGTGATGGCGCCCCAGCCGCCAATCGAGTGGAAGCGCACCGCCACCGCGCCTTCGGGTAGCAGCGACGGCGTCTCCTCGCCAAGAACGCTGTAGGGATGGTCGATGCCCAAGACGAAGAACGAAACGCCGTCGGCAGCCGTCTTGCCGTCGGTGCGGGCCCGGCCGGCGGTGGCGAATTCGTAAGCGCCGATAATGTGCTCGGGGCGGAAGTCGCGCGAGCCCAGACCATAGCTGCCGCCGTAGAACTTCGGTACTTCCGTTAGCGAAATCGCGGGCAACCCCTCGACGGATTGAACAGCCTTCGAGAAAGCGGTGCGAATATCACGTCCCAGCGGGTTATCGCCGGCTAATGGTTCATCAGTCCGCTCCAGGATGATGACGTTCTTCTTGCCCTTGAGCGCGGCCACAATAGCGGCTTCTGGGAAGGGGCGAATCACGTTGACGTGGATGGAGCCGACGCTTGCCCCGCGCGTCTGGCGCAGGTAATCGACCGCTGCCTCGATGTTCTCCGCGGCCGAGCCGAGCGAGACGAAGACCGTCTCCGCGTCGTCCGTCTTGTATTCGCTAATAAGCCCGTAGCGGCGGCCGGTCAGCAGGGCGAATTGCAGGTAGGCGTCTTCCAGAAATTCAAGAATCGGTTCGGCGAAGTTGTTGCGCCGCGCCACGACACCCTGCATGTAGTGTTCCTGGTTCTGCACCGGCCCCAGCAGAACGGGGTTGGTCAGGTCCATCATCTTCGGCACGCGGCGGCGGGTGGGTCCAAAGAGCGTCCGCTGCGCCACGGTGGGGCAATCGATAATGTCCGCCGGCGATCCGAGAAACTCGCGGATCAGCCCCGATTCGTGCTTGTAGAAGGTGCGTTCCAGGTGCGTCGTCAGGAAGCCGTCCATGATGTTCATGCCGGGAGTCAGGCTCAACTCGGTCACGCGGCGCAGGATCAGCGCCTGGTCGGCGGCCTGCTGCGCATCCTTGCCGAAGAGCATGATCCAGCCTGTGTCCAGCGCGCCGTAGATGTCATCGTGCCCGCAATGCACATTCAGAGCGTGCTTGGTCAGCGCGCGCGCCCCCACCTCCAGCACCATCGTCGAGCCTTTTCCCGGCGCGTGATAGTACTGCTCAACGCCGTAGACCACGCCCTGGCCGGAGGTAAAGTTGACCACCCGCTTGCCGCAGACCGAATGTGCAATCGCTCCGCCCTGGGCCGCGTGCTCGCCCTCGGTTTCAATCGCAATGGTATTGTGCCCGAAGACATTCAAGTGGCCTTCGGCATAGGCCTGCTGGAAGAGTTCGCCACCCTCCGTGGAAGGCGTAATCGGATAGAAGACGCCGGCGTCACAGATGCGCGTCTCGGTATGGTACGAGACTAGCTGATTTCCATTTGCGGTAACCCGTATGCCGGGATAGCGAGCTGCAACCGTCATGAATCCCTCTCTGTGCGTTCAGTTTTTGTTTCGACCTTCGCCTTGCGTGTGAGCGTTCGTCTTCAGGAAAGTGCGTTCCCGTCGAATCCGCGCCGCGATTCGTTGCCTTGTTCTGCCGGATCGCTGCTGAAGCGACCCAGTTCGAATGCCTCTGCAAGTGCATGGGCCGGTATAAAAACGGAAGAACCCAAGGGGGGGTGCTCCTCGAAAATACGGCCTACATACAAGTATGCGCCCTCCGGGGGGAGATAGCGTCTCAAGTTGTGAGACAAGGTTTTGGATCATCAAACCAGAGCAATCAGATTCTCCACGCTCCGCTCCCGCATCTTCTGGTAAAGCCCGCAGACGGCGTACTTCTTGAAGTGCTCCGACTGGTGGTGCGCGGCATGGGCCTTGGCATCGACATACTGCTCATAGATGAGCACCGTGTCGGGATCATCTTCCAAATGGTGGGGAATGTAGCTGACGCAGCCTGGCTCCTGGCGCGAGGCCGCAGTCAGCAGGCGCAACGTTTCAACTACGTCGGCGCGATCTTCTGATGCAAATTTCAGCCGTACGACAAAACTGATCATGAAAGCAGCTTCCCTCTGCGCCCCGGAAATCGAAGACTCGTTGATCTGCCGGGAACACATTTCAAGTTTATGTGCGAATGCCGTCGAGCGCAGCGGCAAACTCCGGTAAAAGTATCGTCTGGTTCCGGTCCGGGCCGGTTGAGACCATTCCGATCTTCGCCCCGCTCTCCCGCTCCTGAAAACGCAGATACTCCCGTGCCTCCAGGGGTAATTTGTCAAACTCGGTAATCCCCTCTGTCGAGGTGCGCCAGCCCTTCATTTTGGTATAAACCGGCTTGATCTGTTCCAGCCCCCGCACATCGGCGGGAATCTCGTCGGTCACCTTGCCGGCGATCTCGTAGCCCACGCAGATGGGAATCTCGTCCAGCTCATCCATCACGTCCATCTTGGTGATCACCAGCCACTCCGCGCCATTGACTTGATTGGAATAGCGCAGCAGCGGAATGTCCAGCCAGCCGCAACGCCTTGGCCTCCCGGTCACCGCGCCATATTCCATGCCGCGCGCCCGCAAGTGGTCGCCCACCGCATCATGAATCTCCGTTGGGAACGGTCCCTCGCCCACCCGTGTCACGTAGGCCTTGGTCACACTGATCACCGTGCCTATAGCCGTCGGTCCTACGCCGGTTCCCGTGGCTGCCCCGCCCGCCGTCGCCGAAGACGAGGTCACAAACGGGTACGTCCCATGGTCGATGTCCAGCATCGTGCCTTGAGCGCCTTCGAACATCACGCTGCCGCCCTCGGCCAGAATTTTGTTCAGCATGCGTCCGGTGTCGGTGACGAATGGACGTACTTCTTCTGCGGCGGCGGCGTACTCGTCATACATCTGCGCCGGGTCCAAAGGGCCAGAACCGGAACCGGTCCCGAACAGAGCGCGCGCAATGGCGTTCTTTTCCGCGCAGGCGGCCTCGATGTGGACTTTGAGCAGCTCCGGCCTCAGCAGGTCCACGACACGCAAACCGCTCCGCGCCATCTTGTCTTCGTAGGCTGGCCCGATGCCCCGGCTGGTAGTGCCGATCTTCTGCCGTCCCGGCGCGCTCTCGGCGGCCAGTTCGATCATCCGATGGTAGGGCAGAATCACCTGCGCCCGATTCGACACAAAAAGCTGCTCGTCCACGGCCACGCCCAGCGCCCGCAGCTTGGCGACCTCCTTGAGAAAGGCGATCGGGTCCAGCACTACGCCGTTGCCGATAATCCCCCGGCAACCTGGCCGCAGCACCCCGCAGGGAATCAACTGCAAGACGAACTTCTGCTCGCCGATAATGACCGTGTGCCCGGCGTTGTGCCCGCCTGCATAGCGCGCCACGGCGGTAAATCGCTCGCTCAGCACATCTACAATCTTCCCTTTGCCCTCGTCGCCCCACTGGGCGCCCAGCACTACCGCAGTCTTTGCTCGCATCTCATCTCGTTCCCTGAAGCCTGTATTATGAATGAGTTATCGCAGCCCCGGTGCCCCTCCCCGGGGGCGCGCAAATTTCCTGAGGTAAAACTAAGGCGCAGCCCTACCGGCCCGCACCAGTTCTGATGATAAACCCTGCCTCTATCCCGCCTCTGCTTGCCTATCTTGCCGCATTCGATTACCGTGGTATGCATCTCACTTTGTCAGGTGCAGCCTTGTCTTCTTTATCGTTTCGTCCCTATCGTGTTCTGCTCTTCTGCGCCCTCTGCGCATTGCCTTCCGTGCAGCTTTGCCTCGCCCAGCAAGCCGTTGAACCGTGGAAGGCGCCGCACTTCTCCGTCGAACCCAAGGCGCTCTATGAAGCCGCCTCGGCGGTATCCCCACCCGATGGCGCGAATATCTCCATCCTGGTTGAAGATGAAAGCTACACCTTCGACGAGACGGGTCGCATCGCGCATATCTGGCATGTTGTTTACAAGGTGCTCAACCAGAAAGGCGCGGAGGGATGGGACTCTCTTTCTGTGGACTGGGAGCCTTGGCATGAGGCTCGCCCGGTGATCAAAGTGCGCGTCATCGCGCCCGACTTTTCGGTGCATTTGCTCGATCCCAAAGCCATCACCGAGAAACCGGCCCGCGAGGGCGACTACAAGATCTACAGCGACGGCAAAAGGCTGGATGCGCCGTTTCCCGCCATCGCCCCCGGCGCGGTGGTCGAGGAGGAGTTCTCCGGCAGCGAGACCGAGCCCTTCTTCGCCTCTGGCCGGGTTGGCCAAATCTCCTTCGGCCGGGAGCGCATTCCGGTTGCGCATAGCAGCGTGGTCTTCGATGCGCCGGCCGCCCTCCCGTTGCGCTTCGGCAACCTGCTGCTGCCGGATTTGAAGCCGGTGCGAACCGAATCCAATGGGCGCGTCACGTTCCACTTCGAACTGGGGCCGCTGGAGGGCTTCGAGCCCCGCGAGCCAAACCTTCCCGCGGATGTGGCGCGATTCCCGGAGCTTCGCTTCTCGACCGGCGCATCGTGGCAGGCGATTGCCGCCGCCTACGCAAAAATTGTGGATGACCACGCCGCTCCCGCCGCTGTCCAGCCGATTGTCGACAAGCTCATCACCGGTAAGAAGAGCGCGGCGGAGAAAGAAGCGGCGATCATTGATTATCTCGACCGCGAGGTCCGCTACACCGGCATCGAGTTTGGCGAAGCGGCCATTGT
>JBKQLG010000060.1:0-3862 GCA_052147235.1 Occallatibacter sp. | reverse complement strand
CGACTAGTCGCGCCGCCTCTTGCTTGAACTCAAGCGTGTAACGTCCTCGCTTCGACTTCGTCATCTTCGCTACCCTTTCGCATTAGAACAGCTTGCTAAGGGATACGTTTTGCACGGGCAAGGTCACTATGAATCCTCAATGATATTCCTACTGCTGAATACCGAACCTTATCCACCATTCCGGGCAAACTTGATTGCGCAAGAATGGTGGCTGTTAGAACCTGTAACGCAATTAGGCCATAAAGCAATCGTAATATTATCATTTTATCCTTCAGTAAATTGAAGTGTGGCCGCGCTAATGATATTAACGCGGCCTCTTTCGTTGGCTTAGTTAATTACTTCTTGTCGTCCACGTCCACATACTCGGCGTCGATCACGCCTTCGTCCTTCTTGGTTTCGGCGTGGGGCGCGGAGGCGTCGCCGCCGGGAGCCGCTCCAGCTGCCGCAGTTTGCGCCGCGGTCGCTTTGTAGACGATCTCGGCTAACTTGTGGCTGGCGTGGGTGAGCTTCTCGTGCTGGGCCTTCAGCTCCCTCGAGGTTGGCGTGCCCTCCAGCAGCTTCTTCGACTCGGCCAGAATCGTTTCGACTTCGGCCTTGACCGGAGCTGCCTCGGCGCCGGAGATCTTATCGCCGGAGTCCTTCAGCATCTTGTCGATGTTATAGACCATGCCATCGAGCGAGTTACGCGCGTCGATCTCATCGCGCTTCTCCTTATCCTCGGCGGCGTGGGCCTCGGCGTCCTTGGCCATGCGCTCCACCTCTTCCTTGCTCAAGCCGGAGCTGGAAGTGATGGTGATGCGCGTATCCTTGCCAGTGGCGTTGTCCTTGGCCGTCACATTGAGGATGCCGTTGGCGTCGATGTCAAATGTAACCTCGATCTGCGGGATGCCGCGCGGAGCCGGCATGATGCCGCCCAGTTTGAACTTGCCCAGCGTGCGGTTCTGCGCCGCCAGCGGCCGCTCGCCCTGCAGCACGTGCACTTCGACCTCCGTCTGCGAATCCGCCGCCGTGGAAAACGTCTCCGTCTTCTTGGTGGGGATGGTGGTGTTGCGCTGGATCATCGGCGTAGCCACGCCGCCCAGCGTTTCGATAGCCAGTGTCAGCGGCGTCACGTCCAGCAGCAGCAGGTCCTTGACCTCGCCGCCCAGAACGCCGGCCTGCACCGCCGCGCCTATCGCTACCACCTCGTCCGGGTTCACGCCGCGATGCGGCTCGCGCCCGAAGAGCTCCTTCACCAGCGCCTGTATCTTGGGCATGCGCGTCTGGCCGCCTACCAGCACCACTTCGTCGATCTTGTCCACGCTGATTCCGGCATCGGCGATGGCCTTCTTGCAAGGCTCCAGCGAGCGGAAGAGCAGATCCTCGACCAACTGCTCCAGCTTGGCGCGGGTCAGCTTGCGCACCAGATGCTTGGGGCCGGTGGCGTCGGCGGTGACAAAAGGTAAATTAATTTCTGTTTCGATGGTCGTTGAGAGCTCGATTTTGGCCTTTTCGGCGGAGTCCTTCAGACGCTGCAAGGCCATTTCGTTGCCCTTCGAGCTGAGGTCCAGCCCCTGCTCCTGCTTGAACTCGGCAATCAGCCAGTCCACGATGCGCTGGTCGAGGTTGTCGCCGCCCAGGTGGGTGTCGCCGTTGGTGCTCTTGACCTCGATGACGCCTTCGCCAACTTCAAGAATCGAAATGTCAAAGGTGCCGCCGCCAAAGTCGTAGACGGCAATCGTCTCGTCCTTCTTTTTGTCCAGGCCATAGGCCAGCGCGGCCGCAGTCGGCTCATTGACGATGCGCTTCACGTCCAGCCCGGCGATCTTGCCAGCATCCTTGGTGGCCTGGCGCTGGGCGTCGTTGAAGTAAGCCGGAACGGTGATCACGGCTTCCGTAACTTGTTCTCCCAGATAGGCTTCGGCGGACTTCTTGAGCTTTTGCAGGATCATCGCCGAGATCTCCGGCGGGGTGTACTCCTTGCCCTGCGCCATGATGCCCACGTGGTCGCCCTGCGCGATCACCTTGAAGGGCACCATCTTCATCTCGTCGCTGACTTCGTTGTAGCGGCGGCCCATGAAACGCTTGATGGAGAAGATGGTGTTCTCCGGGTTGGTGATGGCTTGGCGCTTGGCCACCTGTCCGACGAGGCGCTCGCCGCTCTTGGAGAAGGCGACGACGGAGGGCGTAGTCCGCGCACCCTCTTCATTCGCAATGACTTTGGGGTCGCCGCCTTCGAGAACCGCGACGCACGAGTTGGTGGTGCCGAGATCGATGCCGATAATCTTTGCCATGGTTAGAACCTGCCTGTTGAGTGAATTTCCGACTCTTTCAGGATTTCATATTGAGTGGGTTATTGTCAAGATTATTTGATTGCATCTCTATAAATGATGAGTAGACGCCCGCTCCCTTCGCCGGTTCGCCTTGCCCGCGAAGCTGGGTTTTCGAGGCCTTTTGGGCGGGGCAGCCCATCGCGCGCCTCATATACACTAGAGGGTTCGTTGTCAGGCGCATGAATCAACAGGCAGACCAAGATCAACGATGGATGCAGCAGGCGCTGGAGCTGGCGCGGCGCGGCATTGGCGTCACTTCGCCCAACCCCGCGGTGGGCTGCGTGATCCTGGACAGCGCGGGCCAGTTAGCCGGCGAGGGCTGGCACGAGTACGACCTGATTGACCACGCCGAAGTTGCCGCCCTCAAGGCCGCCCAGCAGCGCGCGCGCGGCGGCACAGCCTACGTCACGCTGGAGCCTTGCAACCACATTGGCCGCACCGGGCCCTGCACCGAGGCGCTGATTGCCGCTGGAGTGCGACGTGTCGTGGCCGCCACCATCGACCCCAACCCCGCCGTCGCAGGCCACGGGCTTGACGCATTGCATGCAGCAGGCCAAGAAGTTCTTCTGGGAGTATGTCAGCCCGAAGCCCGCCGCCTCAACGAGGGCTTTGCCCGCTGGTGCCAGCATCAACGCCCGCTGGTGCTGATGAAGGTGGCGATGACTTTAGATGGCCGTATTGCGCCGCCGCCCGGAGAGCACCTGCTGCATGCGCCGTATTGGATCACCAGCGAAGCCGCCCGCACCGCCGTGCAGCCGCTGCGCCATCAGGCCGACGCCGCGCTGACCGGCGTGGACACGGTACTGGCCGACGATCCCCTGCTGACGGACCGGAGTGGTCTACGCCGCCGCCGCCCGCTTCTGAGAATTGTCCTAGACTCGGCGCTGCGTATGCCGCTCGACTCGAAGATGGTGGCCACGGCCCACAACGATCTGGTCATCTTCACCGTCTCCGCCGACGAGTCTCGTATCAGCGAACTCCGCCAGCGCGGCGTGCGTGTCGAGGTGCTGCCCGCCGAGGCTGGACGCGTTCCTTTGGGCTCGGTTCTCGACAAGCTGGGCGAAGAGGGTATTCTGACGCTGCTCGTCGAGACCGGCACGCGCCTGAACACCGCGCTGCTGGCCGCCGGCTTGGTGGACCGCATCCACCTCTTCGTCTCCCCGCAGATCATGGGCTCCGACGCCGTGCCCGCCTTCAAAGGCATAGCCAATAGTATCCGCATGGCAGAGGTTGAGGTCGAGCGCTACTGCAATGATCTTGGGATATGTTCGTTGCTCAAAGACCCGTGGCCAGACGAAGCGGGGAACAGGGAATAGGGAACAGGGCACAGGAATGTAAAACCGGTACGTTGGCGACATCGGCGAAAGAAAAAAGCTTTTATCGATCATAAAACCGGGCAATCCTGAGCGATAGAGAGGACTTCTATCGCTCATGGATCAGGCAAAGTCCGTGTGAAAAGCCCGAAACACAGACCTCAGGGGCTAAAGCCCAACATTCATTTGTTGCTCTTGCGGCACGACTGAAGTCGTGCCCTGACACATAGATCACTT
>JBKQLG010000059.1:0-19619 GCA_052147235.1 Occallatibacter sp. | reverse complement strand
AACCGGCGCTGCCAGATTGCCTTTCGCAACGGCTTTTCCATGCACGCCGTTCTCGTAATTCTCAGTAATTCCCGCATGGCAGGTTCCGCAGGTCTTTGGAATATTGGTCTTGTAAGTACGGCTCTCGGGATCCTTGTGGCTCAGGATGTGATGCGACCCATGGCAGCTCTGGCAGTTAGCCGCCACCAGCAGCCCCTCTTTGCTCAGCGCAAAGCCGTGGATGGAGTCGATGTACATCGGATAGACGTTGGGCAGGCCATGCTTCTTCGCCATTGCATCGTTGCCGTGGCAGGCGCCGCAGGTGCGCGGAACGTTGAGCGGATAGACCGCCGAGCGCGCATCATCCTTGGGAAAGATGGCGTGGGCGTCACCATGGCAACTGGTGCAGGGATGCTCGGCCTTGTTCGCGTGGACGCTGCCTGCCAGGCCGGCCGCCTGATCGGCGTGGCAGCTTTCACACTTGACCGGAGTGATCTGATCGGGATGCGGATAATCCTTGATCGTCGCGTGGCAATCGCCGCACTTCAGGCTGCCGTGGCTGCTCGCGCCAAAGGTATGCGCATCCACGCCCACACTCTTGCCCGAGGCGTCTTGCAGGCTCGCGTCCGCGTGGCAGGAGAGGCAATCGGTCTCAGCCCACGCTGCGCGCGGCGCTGCGACAGCCAGAAGCGCCGCAAGAGCCAGCACAATCGAGGAAGCAGTCTTCATGAAGACTCCGATCCTTCTTGAAACATTCAGGTCTCGCTTGCGCCCCTACTTTTGCAGCGTGCGAATGAATGCGACGACGTCCTTGATCTGCGCGTCGGTCAGCTTGCCGTTATAAGCCGGCATTTTGTTCTTGCCATTCTTCGTCGAGGCGATGAACTGGGCGTCTGAGGCTTTGACCATCTCCGGAGCCTTGAAGGAGAGAATCTTCATATTCTTTCCCATCGGCGTGGCGGCCAGCCCGTCCGCGCCGTGGCACATCGCGCACTTGGCCTTGTAGATGTCGGCGCCGGGCGCCTGCGCAAAGGCAGGGCCGGCAATAAATGCGGCCAAAAGAATCACGGCCGCCGCTCGGATTGCTTGCATCATGGTGTTGCTCCTTGGCGGGAAGATCGAGGGCTGGACCTGCGAGGACCAGCCGCCCGAAGATTTCCCGGTTACGTACCTGTCATATAGGTTGCCTTACGCAATTGCAAGTGACGCAGGTCACAGTTTGAAAAACCCGCTCCCGCGCGGCTCGCGGATTATGGGGTCGTTCTTTAGAATTAATTTGCCGCATCTTTCGGCAGGACAAGGCACGGGAGCCTGTGCGTCAAAGTGATCCAGGTCACATCCCATCATACGTCTGTTCATTCACACTAAGACCGCGGCTTGAGGACAAAATTTATGGGCACAGTTGCGGTTATCGAGGGGAACATCATGCGTACTCTTCCTGGCGACGCGGTGCGCCAGATTCAATGGCGATTCTCCGACCGCTTCGATTTGCAGATGCTGGTCCAATCGGCGCGCGGCGTGGCGCGGGGAACCGTTGCCCAACTGGTCGCTGCCGGCGAGCGCAACACCCATGAATGGACTCCCGGCAAGGCCAGCATGATGGAGGCCTTTGACCGCGCCGGAATCACCGCGGCCTTCATGGAGCCGGATGAGGGCGGCTTCATCTCCGGGCCCAAGAACCTGGCGCTCTCGCTGGCGGCCTTCGAGCTGGCCTGGGTAGACGGCGGAGCGGCCACGGCCAGTCTGGCCGGCTCTCTGGCGCTCGCGCCCATCCATGAGCGCGGCACGCCGGAGCAGTTGAAGCACTACAAAAGCCTCTCCGCCCCTCCGCAGCCCGGCGAGGAGCGCAAGACATGGCGCGGAGCCTTTGTGCTCACCGAGCCTATCCCTTACGTCGGCGTTGACACCGGAATGCTGAGCGGCAAGGTGCGTGTGGCCGAGTGGGCCGACGGCGAAGAGCCCTGGCTGCAGGTGGACAAGCGCGGCCGCTTCATCACCAACATCGCCTTCGCCAACTTTGTCACCGCCGCGGTTGGCTCGGACGATCCGCGCATCAAGGGCAGTTGCTTTGTGATCCTGGAAGAGACCGACGAGGGTATCTTCGACCACGGCACTCCAACCAAAAAGCTGGTTCACCAGCTCTCCTCAACCGGCGACCCCATCTTCAGCATGAAGGTGCCGGCCAGCCGCATCGTCGGCGGCTACACCATCAAAGACGGCGTCATCGTTCCCAACTACAGCCACAGTGAAGTCCTCGATGCGGTCTTCAAGCGTACCCGCGTGGGCGTGGGCCTGATGTCGGCTGCCAAACTGCTCTCCGCCGTCGAGCCGGTCATCCGCTACCAGCGCCAGCGCTTCCGTGGAGCCGAGGGCGCCAAGCCCGGCTCCGTCCGCTACGAGCAGGGCATCCAGCAGCGCGAAGACGCGCTTCACCGGCTGGTGGACGTCTGGGCCACGGGCGAAGCGGCTGCCTCGCTGGGCTTTGCCACGGCGCGCCTCTTCGACCAGATAGAACCAATCGAGAAGCTGAAGACGGCCATTCTGAAAGAGCGCGGCATCCAGGGCGGACGCTCTGAGATGAAGGCGCTCAAGGAGAGCGAGCAGCGCGCTCTGGAAGTGCTCTTGCTGGGCAATGACGATCCCCGCCGCGCCGAACTGGAGGCCGACCCGCTGGTCCAATATGTGTTGATGGACGCCGAAGCCAACGTGATCTGCCCCGCCACCAAGCTCTGGAACACCGGCCACGGCGTCAATATGCTGCGCGAGGCCGTCAGCCTGATGGGCGGCTACGGCATCACCGAGGATTGCCCCGGCTTCCTGGGCAATAAATGGATGGATGCCCAACTGGAAGCCACTTACGAAGGCCCCGAAGCCGTGCAACGCCGCCAGTTGACGGTCACTATGACTACGGAGGTTTTTCTGGCCCTCTTCCGCGCCTGGACGACCGAGATGCGGCTCGTCGCCTCTTCGCGCCCCGGCACCGGCGCTTGCACGCTGGCTTCGGCAATGCAAATGTGGGCGTGGACCCTGGACCATTTGCAACGCGCCACCGACCCCACCGGCGGCAAGCTCTACCACGGACAGCGCCAGGGCGTGACCTTTGCGCTGGCCGATGCGCTTTGCTGGCTGCTGGCCTCGCGCTATCAGATTCTCGATGTGCTCGAACTGGAAAAGCGCGGACCCGAAGATCCCGTCGCCTCCGAAGGCCTGGAAGGCGCCGTGCAGTTCCTCAGCGACCTCTGCCATACGCAGGCCGCCGCCGCAGCCGGCGAGGTCTCCCGCATCTGCGCCGAGCTGGTCTTCGGATATAACTGCCACCCCTCCTGGGACGAGGAAGAGCATCGCAGTTGCTTCCTGGCCAGCGAGTTGGAAGAGTTCGAGGAGACCATGCCCGGCATCAGCGCCATGGCCTTCGATGTGCTGGCCGCCGATGGCTCCCATCCGCAGAAGGCCGGACCCTGCGCCGGTTGCGCCGGCAACAACGACTTCCTGCGCATGCAAAACAGATTGACCGCCTGCCTGACCGGCTCGCGCCTCGCCAAGGACCGCGCCGCCGAGACGGTCAGCAAAGTGATGATTCCCGAGGCGCTGGATTATCCGGCATGAGCGCCGAAGCCACGACCACCGAAACCCCGGAAATCGACCGCCAAATGATGGAAGTGGACATCGCCTGCGCGGGCTTCGGCCCGGCGACAGGCGGCTTTCTCTCTACGCTCACCAAAGCCTGGACGGAAAACCCCGCCGACCCGGCCTTCGAGAGCCGCGTCTCGCCGGGAATGCCGTTGCAAATCCTCTGCTACGAGCGGGCTGATGATATAAGCTCCGGCGTCAGCGGCGTCGTCACGCGCGGCCAGGCCATCCGTTCCAGCTTTCCCAACCTCGATCCGGCTGAAATCCCCATGGCCGTCCCCGTCAAATCCGAGCGGGTGATGTACCTGCTCGACCCCATCGGCGCCAGCCGGCGCTCGCTTACTCTCCGCATCGCCGACGCAGCCCTGCGCGCCCTCGGCCCCCTGCTCGGTGTCAAAGACCATGCCTTCACGCTGCCCTGGACCCCGGCCTTCCTCAACAAGCACGGCGGCCTGGTCCTCTCCATCGGCCAGTTCAACCAGTGGATCGGCGCGCACCTGATGGCCACCGGCCTTGTCCAGATCTGGCCCGGCACGCCGGTCTCCGCCCCGCTCTTCAAGGGCAACAAAGTCGAAGGCTTGCGCCTCGCCGATCAAGGTGTGGACAAATCCGGCACGCCTACCGACGGCTTCATGGCCGGCATGGATGTGTGCGCCCTACTCACTGTCGTCGGCGACGGCCCGGTCGGCGCGGTCGGCCAGGCCATCGACGAAAAGCTCGGCCTGCCGCCCGGCCACGCGCACCGCGAGTGGGCGCTGGGCATGAAGTTTGTGATCGAGCTGCCCGAAGACTCCAATCACGAAAACTCCCCGCTCCAGCCAGGAACCGTCTGGCACAGCTTCGGTTACCCGGAGCCGGAGATCTTCGGCTTCCTTTACGTCCATCCGGAGCGGCTTGTTTCGGTCGGCATCTTCATCCCTTCGTGGATGAGCGACCCCTCGCGCACCGCCTACCGCTATTTGCAGCACTACATCCAGCACCCCGCGCTGTGGAAGTACCTGAAGGACGGAACGCTGCGATCCTGGGGCGCGAAGTCTCTGGAAGAGTCGGGCAAGCACGGCGAGCCATTCCTCACCGGCGACGGCTACGCCCGCATCGGCGAAGGCTCCGGCTCGACTAATATGCTCACCGGCTCCGGCGTCGACGAGGCCTGGGCGACTGGCACGCAACTCGGCGAAGCGGTGATCGAACTGCTGCGCGCCGGCAAACCCTTCACGCAGGAGAATCTCGCCGCCACCTACGAAGCCCGCCGCCGCACCAGTTGGGTCGAGCGTGGCGCGAAGGAGGCCGAGAACGCCCGCAACGGCTTCCAGGACGGCATCGTGAAGGGCATGATCGGCATGGCGTTAGCTGGACTATCCTATGGAAAACTTTCGCTGACCGCGAAGGTCCCTCCGGCGCACAAGCAGATTCGCCGCTTCGCTTCACAGTCAGTCGAAGGCCTGCAACTGAAACAGGCCGTTGCTCTGGCCCATGCCGAGGGCCGCACCTTCCACGATGCGCTGCTCTCGGTGCGCGGCTGGCCGGAGATTCCGCTCGATGGCCGCCTGCTGGTCACGCAGCAGGATGCACTGCTGCTCGGCGGCAAGGTGCAGGCCATGCCCGGCTTTGCCGATCACGTCGTCTTCCGCAATCCAGAGTTGTGCATCGCGTGCGGCGAGAAGACCTGCATCGCGATGTGCTCCGGCCAGGCCCTCACGCAGGGCGAGCACGGCACACCCGCCTTCGAGCGCGAGAAATGCGTCCACTGCGGCGCCTGCCTGTGGAACTGCGGCCAATCCCCCGACGGCGAACACTCCAACATCGAGTTCCGCGCCGGTGCTGGCGGGCTGCACTCGGCGGAAAACTGAGGGTTTCTCCAATCTCAATGAACGTATCATTGACTATAATCTTCAGGGAGGCGATCGATGAAAAAATTCGTCGCAGTATTGTTCATCCTGCTCTGCTCCACATCTTTAGTCTATGGACAGAAAACGAGGTTTGGACAGGTTACGGAAAAGCCAAACCCCGCAGACTACTCCATTAAGGTACATATCACTGCTTCACACCTAAAGACAGAATGCATAAATGGCACCTGCAACAACATTCTCTATGCAGACACAATACTGAACGGAAAGAAGATTGAAATAATGGGGATTGCCGTAGTTATCAAAAAAGCCCTCATGCTAATCAGACCCAGCGACTATCAGGTCAAACTGACAAAAGACAACCACAACTCAGACAGCACATTATTTGGTCAGGAATATGATCTGCTTCTGCCGGATAACACCGTCTGGCATTGCTATACCACTGGCATCTCCGAATAACGCCGCCTATGGCCTAAGACAGCCGCAGATCCTTCAACTGCGTTTGGCGCAAAGAACGCGCCAAACTCCGCTCAGGATGACAGGTTTTTTGTGATAATTGCTTTGTAGTCTCGAAAAAGGAAGAAACATGGCAAATGTTTTGCACATCGTGGTTTGCGCTGGGATCGTACCCGATCCGCTGCAAACGCTGGAACCAATCACGACACCCGCCGGTCCGGGACTGAAGAACGAGATGGTCCTGCCCGCGGTTCTCGACCCCTGGGCGGCCAGCGCGCTCTATGAAGCGGCAGCTCTCGCCGCCAAAAACCCCGGCAGCAAGCTCTGGCTGGTCTCGCTGGGCCCCAAGGCCAAGCTGCAACAGGTGATGATGACCATCGCCCAGAAGGTCGCCTTCGAGCTGGTTCCCATCGACGGACCCATCGGCGGCTTTCCCGACGCGCATTCGACGGCAGCCGTGCTGGCCGAGACCATCGCTGCATTGCCCGGCCTCGACCGTGAGAAGCTGTTGCTCTTCGGCGGCTGGGAGTCGGCGACGCGGGGCGCGGGCGTGACGCTGCAACTCGCCGGCGAGCGCCTCGGCATCACCGACCAGTTTCAGGGCGTCGATCAAATCGATCTCCGTGACGATGGCTCCTTTGAGGTGCTGGAGCGCGTCGAAGGTGGCAAGCATCAGGTCTCAGTCTGCGCCGGAACGCCCGCCGTGCTGGGCTGGGCAACCGGCAATCTGGCTGAGCCAAGAAACAATCCGCAGGTCGGCATGGCGAATATGCGCACCATCATGCCCGCGCTAGCCAAGGCCAAAGTAGCCAAGCTCGATGCAAACGGCCTCAGCTACCTCTCGGTGAGTCTGCCCAAACAGCAGCGCACCACGCGCGTGGTGAAAGACATGACCCCGGATCAGATTGCCGCCGAGCTGATCGAATGGATTGGAGCCGAATAATGGATAGCATCCTCGTACTCACGCACGCAGACGAAACCGGCTCCGCCCTCACAAAAGCCTCGCTGGAAGCCGTCAGCGCGGGCATGGAGCTGGCCGCGCGTCTCTCCTTGCCGCTCACCATAGGCATCATCGCCGCTGACACTGCAACAGCGGCCAGTTCCCTTCCCTCCGCAGGCGCGCGCTTGCTTGCCATTTCCGGCAAGGCCTTCGCTCAGGCGCGCTATGCTACGGACGCCGCCGCCGCCGAAGCCCTCCAGAGAGCCGCTAACGCGACCATCGTCCTCGCTCCCGGCTCCTCGCGCTTCACGCGCATCATGGCCGGTGTCGCCCATCGCCTGGGCGGCTTCGTCGATACGCACATCACGGCTCTCGCCGGCACAAACGCCATCGAAGCCAGCCGCTGGTTCTATCGCCAGCGCATCGAAGCGGTTCTTAGCCGCAGCGCGCGCCCCTGGTTTTTGCTGCTCGATGCAGGCACTCATGCAGCCTACGCAGATGAATCCGGAGCGGCTCAGATCGAAAATATTTCCGTCGAACTCCCCGCGCTCCGCACCACCGTCAGCGGCTTCCGCGCCCCCACGCAAGGCGCGCAGACGATCCGTCCAGATGCGAAGATACTGTTCGTCGCCGGCGCAGGATGGACCAAGAAGCAGCTCGACGGCCAGGTGCATGTCGCCGAAGCGGGCGAGCTGATACTCGGTTTCCTGCACGCCACCAGCGCCTCGCTGGGCAGCAGCAAATCGCTGGTCGATCAGGGCGGCGAAGGAAACTCCGTGCTTCCTTTCCTGACGCACCTGAATCAGATCGGGCAGACCGGCGCAACGCCGCGCCACGCCAAGGGCCTCTCCACCTGCTGCCACGGCGAGGAACCGCACGTGGTGGGCTGGCGCTTCATTGGCTCGCGGCGCGCCATCAGCCTGGACCCCAACTGCGGATGGACGCGCGGCAAGGCCGACGTCGTCTATGTCGCCGACGCCTTCCCGGTGATGGCCAAGCTCAATGCGCTGCTGGAAGCGGGAAAGACTTAGATTTGCCGGGGAAGAGCGCGGAAGGTCCCGCCCTTGCGCATTAAGTGCACAAGGATGGGGCACCCAGTTTGAGATGCGATGCCTATACCGTCGTAGACTCAGTGGCGAATGCCGGCTCGAGCGCGCGCTCGGCGCCAATCCAGTGAATGGCGCGGCTGGGGTGGAGGCGTCTAAACGGCAGCGCGCCGGAGACGGCCAGCACCAGAATGGCCGGCTCGATGGGCTGGCGATAATCCATCAGCGAATGAGTGATGTAGTAAGCCAGCGGAAAGATGACGATAAGGATCAAGTAAGGCAGAGACTCGGCGCGGTTCCGTCGCCAGAGCCGGAGGACGCCGCGCAGCATAAAAAATGAAATACAGCAAACATAAAATATATTCTCCGGCTCGTAGGGTTGTTCCCTTAATTCCTGGGCTGAGAGGCTCCAGAACCCCGTCCAATAGTAGAAAGCACGGCGCATTGTTTTACGAATTACAAACTCCGGATGCTGATGAATATAATTCACGGCTAAGCCATGCTTGTCCTTGAGAAAGCCTACTTCGCCCATGGAGAGCCACTTTTGCATCTCCGCCGGATTGGCGTCGGGATGCGCGGAACTCGGATCAAGTGAGGCATCGCCGGAGTTATCGTCGTAAACCTCCAGCCAGAAGTTATCGCGCACCGGGCAGAGAATGCCCAGGGCGCGGTAGTTGCGCACCGTCCACGGAGTCAGGACTACGATAGTGGCAACTGCCGTAAGCGCGCCGTAGAGCAGCCAGCGTCCGCCGGAGCGGCGCACTTTGTAGAGCGCCAGCAGCAGTAGAAACGGCAGCGTGGAAAGCACCACGGGGTTGGAGAGCACGGTGAGGCCGTAGAGCGCGCCCCATCCCAGCCATGCCAGGGGCTTGACGGAGTGGTGAATGCGCTGCGCAATGCAGAAGCAGGTAGTAAAGAGCAGACCGGTCAGCGCATACTCCCAGACGCGGCCGGCAGAGAAGTAGATGGCGAAGGGATACAAGGCCCAGATCCAGGCGGCGATCTTTGCGCCGCGCTCACCGAGGGAGTATTTTGCGCTGAAGTAGATGGGAATGCATGTTAGCGCGCTGAGCAAGCTATTGATGGAGAGGATGACGAATCCAGAAGCGATCGAATAAATGCCGAAGAGCCTGAAGACTAAGGAGAGAAGGTAGGGATAGAGTGGCGGCTGCATCGCAGTGGGTCCGCTCCATGGATAGTAAGGCGAGCTGAATCCATGGCCGCTGGCCAGCGCGCGCGCAATCCAGCCCATCTCCCAGCCAAATTGATCGTGGGATAAGTATCTTTCCGCGTAGGGCAGGTCGCGATAGGTAAACAAGACTACCACCATGCGGATAGCAAATGCGGCAAGAATAATGATGGGAAGCAGCCAGCGGCGCGAACCTGTATCTTCCGCGCGCAGGGTATGACCTGTAAAAGTCGTCATGGTCTCATTGTTCTCCCTTGATTTCACTCTCTACTGGAAGATCAGAAACCGGCGCTGTACCGACATGATGCGGGAGAACAACTTTTCTTCCTGATGGATTGAAGATGGGAGCGTGTATCCATCCCAGCTTATGCGCGACGAACGCGGCGGTTGTGCTTACTACTCCCAGGCCATACTTCACACTCCGCCGGAAATTGATGGAAGAGGCCTCCTCGAAGTAACGCGTAGGGCAGGAGATCTCGCCTATCTGAAAGCCAAACATGACTGCCTGGGCTATCATCTGGTTATCAAAGACAAAGTCGTCGGAGTTTTCCAAAAGCGGTAAAGTCTCCAGTAGTTTCCGCGAAAAAGCCCGGAATCCTGTATGGTATTCCGAAAGTTTCACGCCCAGAAAAAGATTTTGCGCCGCTGTCAGAATCCGGTTGGAGATGTATTTATAGAGCGGCATTCCACCCTTCAACGCCCCCGTTCCAAGGATGCGAGAGCCAAGCGCCATCTCATAGGCTCCGCTGGCCACCATGCCCGCCAGTGAGAAAACCAGGGCCGGCGTGTATTGATAATCGGGATGGACCATCACCACAATGTCGGCGCCGGCGGCAAGAGCCTCGCGATAACAGGTTTGCTGATTGCGCCCATAGCCGTAATTGGCATCATGAATGAACGTGCGCACGCCGAGCTTTGCAGAAAGCGATGCGGTGTGGTCGCTGCTGCCATCATCCACCAGAATCCGAATGTCCACTACATCAGGTAGCTCGCGGACAGTCTGCTCCAGGGTCCGCTCGGCGTTGTAGGCCGGCATCACAACCGCAATACGCTTTCCGTTGATCAAGGACTGGACTCCTGAATATCCTCTTGCATTTCATCGAGTAGGCAGGGACGGAAGCAGCGCGAACTGTTCCATCCACAACAAGACAGGCACAGTCCGGAGGCAGACTGCGAAAAACGCTTGTCGTATTCCTTGCTCTATCATTAGACGATCATAATGGAGAGCGGAGTACAAGTCATCCAATGAATTGCCGACAGGGCCTACACGACTTCGGCCGTCGTTTCCCGTCAAATCGCATGTGGTAGTTTGGATGTGGGAGAACTATCCGCGCCATGCCTTCAATTTCATCGTTTATCAAGCACCATTATCGCCACTTTAATGCCGCTACACTAGTAGATGCCGCTGAAGCCTATAAAGCCCTGCTGGCTGCGGGCGGCAAGATGTTCGTGACTATCGGCGGAGCCATGAGCACGGCCGAACTTGGATTGTCTCTGGCGGAGATGATTCGCCAGGAGAAGATTCACGGGATCTGCTGCACGGGGGCGAATCTGGAGGAGGATGTCTTCAATCTGGTTGCGCACGACTTCTACGAGCGCGTGCCCCACTACCGCGATCTGACACCGGCCGACGAGGCTAAGTTATTGAGCCGGCACATGAATCGCGTCACCGACACCTGCATCCCGGAGATGGAGGCGATGCGGCGGATTGAGAACGAAGTGCTGAAGGAGTGGGTGCGCGCCGACCTGGCGGGGGAGCGGTTTTTTCCCCACGAGTTCATGTACAAGATTCTGCTCTCCGGCGATTTGAAGGCGTCGTATCAGATTGATCCTAAAGATAGTTGGCTACTGGCAGCGGCAGAGAAGAACCTGCCCATCTTTGTCCCCGGATGGGAGGATTCGACGCTGGGCAATATGTACGCCGGCCACTGCATCTCCGGCGATGTGAAGAATGTCCACACGGTGCGCACCGGCATCGAGTACATGATGGAACTGGCCGAGTGGTACACGAATACCACGGCAGAAACACCGCTGGGCTTCTTCCAGATTGCGGGCGGCATCGCCGGCGATTTCCCCATCTGCGTGGTGCCGATGCTGCATCAGGACTTGCAGCGGGAGCACGTGCCGCTCTGGGCGTACTTCTGCCAGATCAGTGATTCCACTACCAGTTACGGCTCCTACTCGGGCGCCGTGCCGAACGAGAAGATCACCTGGGGCAAGCTGGGAGAGACGACGCCCAAGTTCATCATCGAGTCGGACGCTTCCATCGTCGCGCCTCTGCTTTTTGCCTACGTTCTGGGCTGGTAGAGTACTACGATCCCCGGTCTCAGAATCGAGACCGGGGCACCCGCAACTGTACATTTGCACGCCAAAAAAGCTGCATCTCGAGATGCAGCTTTTTTGGCCTTTTATTGGCCAATTCCTGCCCGGAAATTTCCCCTACGCCGGCCATTTTGGGTTGTTTTTGGGGAGTAAAGTTGCAGGAGGCGGAAAATCAGACTAGACTAGACCTAGTCAAGTTGAGGAGTCTGCCATGCCCACCGTGAACATCTACCAAGCCAAGACCCAGCTGTCCAAGCTCGTTGACCTGGCCGCCGGCGGCACCGACGTGGTGATCGCCCGCGCGGGCAACCCGGTGGCGCGGCTGACTGCAATCAGTGGGAAAGATAAACGGCTCCTGGGAATAGGCTCACTCGAAGGGAAAGGCTGGATTGCGGAGGACTTCGACGCACCACTGCCGGATGAGACTGTGACGCTTTTTGAGGGACGATGATGCGGATTCTACTGGATACGCAAATCTTTTACCGGTGGTTTTATGAGCCTGTAAGGCTTTCCCGCATGGCCCTGGAGACAATCAAGGAAGCCGATGAGGTTTTTGTCTCGCCTGCCTCGATGTGGGAGATCGCGATGAAGGTCCGTATGGGCAAAATCAACGCCAATCCGCGGGAACTCTTCGATCAGATTGCGGCCAACGACTTTCAGGAGCTTCCGGTCTTGTCGGCGCATGTTCTTCTTATGGCGGACCTGCCGAAGCATCACTCCGACCCCTTTGACCGCCTGCTCATTGCTCAGGCCATCAGCGAGCCGCTGCATCTGGTCACGGTCGATCCGCAACTCAAGGTGTACAGCGAGCTGGTGATTCAGGTATAGCTCGGCGGGAAGAAGAGTCATCGTCACGATCATCATTCTCTCGAAAGGAGTGTTCGATGACGGACGCGATTGAAGACGCACGGCGATGTTATGCGGAGGAATTGCGCTCGCTGGCGCACATCTCGTCCTCAGCTCTCTTCGCCGCTTTCGCAACAGTGCCCCGCGAGCGCTTTGTTGGCCCCGGACCCTGGCGGATCAAAGGGATGGGGAGATACTGGGCGACGGAGGACACCGACCCCAGGCGCGTGTATCACAATGTCCTCATCGAGCTGGACGGGGAAAAAGGCATCAACAACGGCCAGCCCAGTTTGTGGGCATTGAGTTTCGATCAGCTGGGCGTTTGCGCCGGCGATCATGTGCTGCACCTGGGTTGCGGCACGGGCTACTACACCGCCATCCTGGCCGAGCTGGCTGGTCCGGGGGGAAGAGTTATCGCTATCGAGATCGACGAGGCGCTGGCAGAGAGGGCGCGCGCGGCGCTTGAACTGTGGCCTCAGGCGGCCGTTGTCCACGGCGACGGAGCACGCGGACCGTTTGAGCCTGCCGATGTGATTGTGGTGAGCGCCGGAGTTACCCATCCGCTGACTGCATGGCTCAACGCCGTCAAGCCCGGCGGAAGACTTCTCTTTCCTTTGACGGTGACTCAGGGACCGGGAGTTATGACGCTGCTGACGCGCAAGAGCGAGGAGAGTTTTGCGGCGCGGTTATTGTGTGGAGTTAGTTTCATTGATTTCAGCGGAGCGCGCGACCCCAAAGTGAGCAACCAGCTCTCGAAGGCACTACAGCGCGATCAAGGCGCGCCGGTCAAATCGCTGCGCTGCGACAGCCATGAAAAAGAGGAGGGCTGCTGGCTGCATGGCGAAGGGTGGTGTCTCTCGACCCGCGCGCCGCTTCAAGCCGAGCCTGCCGCGAAGGCCCAGTGATCTCCCAGATGACATCGTGAAAGAAATAAAATTGAAGACAAAAGCAGCAAGTTAGCCACCGCTGCGCGGTGTTAGCGAGTTAGCAAGTTAGCCTCCACTGTGCGGCTCTATCTGCGCAGCGCATTATAAGTGGAGCGCAAGGTGAATTGCAGCGAGTCGCGCGGCACGCTCTCTACAAACGGCCCCACCGCCCAGCCAAGCCCAAGTGGAATGGAACGTGTGAGTGTGACCGTCTCGATCTGCATATAAAGCCCGCCATCCCGCTCCTCATAACTCCAGTAAGTGTTCAGCCGCTAGAGTAAGCCGTGTTCCTGGCTGGAAGTGAGCGCGCGCTCGCCGGCAGTTCCGGGCGAGTCTATTTCAGCAATTTGCGTGCTGCGCGAGATGCTATATCCATGGCGCGCATCGAGCCGCGCAAAGGTTACATCATAACTCGTATCCATCACCACAGTAATGATGTGCCGCTGGCGCACACGCATCACCACTTGAAAATGATCTCCCTGCCGCGAGAGCACCTTTACCGTCAACACCTGCGGCGCGTAGTACCGCGGATAAGCGTTGAAGTCCTTCATCAGCCGCTCGAAGTCCGAAGCCGTCGCACCGGGGACAAAGGCCGTGCCGCGCCAGTGGCGCAGCATTGCTCCGGGCATATCCGCGACGCCGGAAGGCGTGATCTGCTCGACGATGAACTCTCCCTTTCGCAGCCGCATTTCACTTTGCGCGGACGATGAGAGTGAAGCGAGGAAGCCGTCGTGCGACAGATGCTGCTGGGCGAGGCGTGATTCCACCGCACCTATATATGAGTTGAAGGCAGCCACAGCCGCCGGCGCAGGCTCAGCCGCAAGGCAGCCGGGAGCGGCAAAGCAGATCAGCAGGCCGCTGAGAATGAAGCGAATGGCAAATCTTTCAGAGATTGAAAATCGGCGTTGCATCATGAACAGCACCTTATACTGCTCCAGCAATCCAGGTAATGCATGGAATCTCATCTGCGGCGCTGGCGATGAATCTGCTGATCGCGACGGCGGCGCTGTGCTTCACTCCTCCAGCGCAAACAATCCCGGCAGCGCTTCGCCGGCCTTGCCCTCGACCACGTGCGTGAAGGCCGCGGCGTTCAACGGCGGCTCCGGTCCCACGTAGACGGTGCGCGCGCCGTACTGCCGCGCCCAATGCACAAAGCCGGCCGCCGGATAGACCGAGCCCGATGTGCCCACCACCAGCATCAGCGTCGCCTTGGCAATCTCCTCTTCAATGCGCTCCATCTCCAGCGGAATCTCGCCGAAGAAGACGATGTGCGGGCGCAGCCTTCCGCCGCACTCACAGTGGCCCACCTCGGCAAGACTCTTGTAGATGGCACGATCCTCGACCGGCGCGCGTCCGCAATTATTTTCGCAGTGCGCCTTGTTGAGTTCGCCGTGCATATGCAGCAGACGCCGCGAGCCAGCCCGTTCGTGCAGGTCATCGACATTTTGCGTGCAGAGAAAGAAGCGGGAGCCGAGCTTTGCCTCTAACTCGGCTAGCACCACGTGCGCCGGATTCGGCTGAGCAAGAGCGCCCGCCGCGCGCCGCGCCGCGTAGAACTCCCAGACGCGCCAGGGATTGCGCTGCCAGGCTGAGGGCGTGCATACATCCTCGACCCGGTTGCCGGCCCACAACCCGTCCGAAGCGCGAAAGGTCGGCAGCCCGCTCTCCGCGCTGATCCCCGCGCCGGTGAGGACAAAGACTCGTTCGTCGGATTTGATGGAGATTTTGTTCATGTGTTACTTTCCGATGGATTAGCGAATCGCAGTGGAAGTTGGTGGATTCTCAGGTCCCAGAATCGGGAGCTGGGGCACACGCGGTGTTTTGTTGAAAGAACCTCAGTTTATTACAAGTGCAGAAAGTTAGCACCGCTTCGCGGAGTTAGCGAGTTAGCGGCTTTGATGACCACAGACTACTGTTCACTGACCACTTACCGCTGCCTTTTCATGGCTCCAGCAATATCTTCCCCGTAGTCTTGCGGTCTTCGAGGTCGGTCTGCGCCTGTGCGGCATCGGCCAAGGGATACACATGCTCGGTGCGCAGCTTGAGTTCGCCCTTGGCGGCCCAGCCCAGCACATCGCCCGAGCGCCACTCCAGCTCCGCGCGCGTGGCCACGTAATGCCAGAGCGTGGGGCGGGTGATGAAGAGCGAACCCTTGCTGCTGAGATGAATCAGATCGAAGGGCGGCACGGGGCCGCTGGATGCGCCAAAGAGCGCCAGCATCCCGCGCGGGCGCAAGCAGTTCAGGCTGCCCTCGAAGGTGGTCTTGCCGACCGAGTCGTAGACCACGTCAACGCCCTTGCCGCCGGTGAGCCGCTTCACTTCCGCCGCGAAGTCCTTCTCGGTGTAGAGAATCACATCGGATGCGCCGACGGAGCGCGATAGCTCGGCCTTTTCAGAATTGGAGACGGTGGCGATCACGCGTGCGCCCAGACAGGCGGCCATCTGCGTCAGCAGCAGGCCCACGCCGCCGGCTCCGGCGTGAACCAGCGCAGTGTCGCCGGCCTTGAGCGGGAATGTTGAGTGGGATAGGTAGTGCGCGGTCATGCCTTGCAGCAGTGCCGCCGCGGCCTGCTGCATGGTCAGACCCTCCGGCACTTTGACCAGCGCCGCCGCCGGAACCAGCGCATACTCGGCGTAGCTGCCCAGCACACTCACCGAGGCCACCGCGTCCCCGGCGGCAAAGCCCGTCACGCCCGGACCCAGCTCCTCGACCGTCCCCGCCGCCTCGCTGCCCGGAGTGAGCGGCAGCGCGGCCTTGTAGACGCCGTTGCGGAAGTAGACCTCAATGAAGTTGACGCCGACAGCTTCCACGCGGATCAACACCTGCCCCGGCCCCGGTTCGGGGATGGGCAAATCGGCCAGCGTAAGAACCTCCGGCCCGCCTGTCTCGTGAATCTGTATGGCTTTCATCGCAGTTCAAGGATGAACCCTGAGGGCGTACGGGTGCAAGCAGGTCTTTTCTGATCCCTATTCCCTGTCCCTGCTCTTCACCCTTCCGGCAGCATGCTCGGCTCTTCCGTGGCTTGCAGTCGCACCATGTGGGCGATGGCATAAGGGGCGCGATGCTGGCTGGTGTGGTAGTGGCGCACCTGCAACTCGCCCAACAGGCCGATCGCGAGCAATTGAATGCCGGCGACAATCAGCACCCCGGCAATCACCACCAGCGGCCCGTGCTGCTCTATCAAGCTCCAGTTGTGATACAGCAACTTCTGGCCGATCAGCAGGGCCGAGAGAAAACTGCCCGCCACCAGACCCAGCGTACCTAGTGTGCCGAAAAAATGCAGCGGGCGGGTCATGTACTTGAGCAGGAAGCGGATGGTCAGCAGGTCGAAGACGACGCCTAAGGTGCGTCCGATGCCGTAATGGCTTTTGCCCCGCTCGCGATTCACATTGCGGATGGGAATCTCGCAGATGGACGCGCCAAACCAACTGGCCAGCGCGGGTATGAAGCGGTGCATCTCGCCGTAGAGGGGAATGCTTTGAATCACCTCGCGGCGATAGGCCTTGAAGGTGGTGCCGAAGTCGTGGATATCCACGCCGGAGAGCTTGGCCATCAGCCAGTTGGCGCAACCCGAGGGGATGCGGCGCAGCATGAAATTGTCCACGCGCTCCTTGCGCCAGCCGGAGACTACATCGTAGCCCTCGGCGAGTTTTTCCAGGAAGTGGGGAATGTCGTTGGGATCGTGCTGCAGGTCGCCGTCCATGGCCAGGATGAACTCGCCCGAGGCATGGTCGAAGCCGGCGGCCAGCGCCGAGGTCTGGCCGAAGTTGCGGCGCAGCTTGATAACCAGTACGCGGCTATCCACCGCGGCAATCTCTTCCAGCAGCTGATAGGTATGATCGCATGAGCCATCGTCCACCAGCACCAGCTCATAACACTCGCCCACCTGCTCCATCACCTGCTTGAGGCGCGCATAGAGTACAGTGACATTCTCCTCTTCATTATTGAACGGCACTACGATCGAATACTTGGCCATGGTTCCAGTATAGATGCAGCGCAGGGAAATGATTACCTCCGCGCGGGAAAAGGATTACGTTTTGCTTGGAAATTCACGTTTAACCTTGGCGGAAATTCGCTCCAGCGACCGCATCGTGTGAACAAACTACCGGTCCAGTTCGTCGAGCATGGCCTGCATCTCACTGACAGCATGGCGGTTGCCGTTTGCCTCTGCGGAGACGATGCCTTGTTTCAGCCGTTCGATAGCCTCGGAGGCGCGATCCGCCGCAGCCAGCGTCTGCGCGGCCATGAAATAGCCGGCCGTGTAGCCGGGATCGTTGGCCGTAAGCGTATCGAACTCGGCCAGCGCCGCGGCCGTCTCGCCGAGGCCGGCCAGTTCCATGGCCAGCCCATAGCGGGCAAAGCTGTTGCTCGGGTCGAGTTCCAGAATCTCCTTGAGGCCGGCGATCTTGTCCATGCTGCTCTCTTGCGGCCACATTGAGCCGCGGGGGATTTGCGTGAGGGGCCGGGATTGCCGAAACTGGAGGTGTGCGCCTTTAGGCCATCCGCCGCCTGCTTCATTCTATCCGGCGAAGTGTACACTTGAGGCGCAAGCCTATGTATGGAGCAGAGCAACGATGGACCTTCCTGAAGTTACCCCCGCCTCCAGGCTCATACCCCGCACCGTCGCCAGTTCGCAGTCGGAGATGACGGAGATCGTCCTGCCCAACGACACCAACCCCCTGGGCAATCTGCTGGGCGGGCGGCTGATGCACTTCATTGATATGACCGGCGCAATGGCCGCCTACCGGCACGCGCGCACCTACATGGTGACCGCGTCGATGGACCACATCGACTTCATCCGCCCGGTGCATCTGGGCAATTTGATCACGCTCAAGTCCAGCGTCAACCGCGCCTTCAGCACCTCGATGGAGGTGGGCGTGAAGGTGTGGGCAGAGGACTCGCAGACCGGCGCTCAGCAGCACGTGGCCAGCGCCTATCTGGTCTTTGTGGCCATCGATATGCAGGGCCGCCGCCAGCATGTTCCCGAACTGCTGCCGGAGACACTCAACGAGCAGCGCCGCTATGCCGACGCGCTGCTGCGCCGCGAGCATCGCGAGGCCGAGGCCGCCCGCCGCAGGCAGGAGAAGCTGGCCCACGCCGCGCTGGAAGACGCGGCAGCCGCTGAACCGCCAGCGTAGTGAAGAGCATCAGAAGAACAACAGGGTATCGTTAAGGAAGCTATGAAAAAGTATAGTTTGCCTACGAAGATACCCTCAGGGGCTGAAGCCCGCGTTCATTTTGCATCTCTACGGCACGACTAAAGTCGTGCCCTTTCAAAAGACAGGCTTAATCAGAGAATTTCCAAAGGAGCAAGTAAAAAGAATGGCTCATTCACCCGCCATGCCCGCGCCCGTAGCTTTACCGGGAGTCTCCAAGATTGTCGCCATCGGATCCGGCAAGGGCGGCGTGGGCAAAACCACCGTGGCCGTAAACCTGGCCATTGCGCTCAGCCGGCTGGGCCAGCGCGTGGGCCTGATCGACGCCGACATCTACGGACCCAATGTTCCTCTCATGATGGGCTCGGCCAAGCCGCCAGTCGTTGGACCGGACAACCGCATCGTCCCCAACGAAACCCATGGCGTGAAGACCATCTCCATCGGCTACATCTCCCCCGGCGACAAGCCGCTGGTGATGCGCGGGCCGATGCTGCACCAGATCATCCGCCAGTTTTTGCAACAGGTGGACTGGGGCGAGTTGGACTACCTGGTCGTCGATCTGCCTCCGGGCACCGGCGATGTGGTCATTTCTTTGGTGCAGACCGTCCCGCTGACCGGCGCGGTGGTCGTCAGCACGCCCAGCGACGTGGCTCTGCAAGACGCGCGCAAGGCGCTGGAGATGTTCGCGCAGGTCAACGTCGAGGTGCTGGGCATCATCGAGAACATGAGCCACTTCACCTGCCCGCATTGCCACCAGGAGATCGATATCTTCTCCCGTGGCGGCGCCGAGCGAACCTCCAAGCAGTTCGGCGTTCCCTTCCTGGGTTCCATTGAGCTGGTTCCCGCCATCCGCGAGGGTGGCGACCGCGGCCTGCCCGTCGCGCTGGCCGGGCCGAAGAGCCCGCAGGCGGCGGAGTTCTATGCCGTGGCGGAAAAGCTGATGGAGCAGGCCGAAGCCGCGGCCGCCGCGGCCACCGACGTGATCGAGATCAGCTAACCACCTGCGGTGGGGCAGACGGCTTCGCCTCGTCCGCGCCAGAAAAAAGGCGCGGATCAAGAAGCCGGTCCGTTGCAAGCAAAAGACTCCTCGTCACATGTGCGCGATCAACTTCTGCGCCACGGCCTTGGCGAGCGCGATCTTCTCAGCCGGCGATTTGCCTAGGGAACCTCTGAAAAACTCTTTGATCCTTATGGCCTTTGAGTGAAGCTATATTCAGAGGTGGATCACGAATGCAACAACTTACTTTGGCTCGGCAGGCGGAGTTTCAACGCTACACGAAG
>JBKQLG010000058.1:0-7845 GCA_052147235.1 Occallatibacter sp. | reverse complement strand
CCCGGAGCCAGCCGAGGTCGCGCACGGTCGCCCGGCTGCCCGGCAGCACGATCAGGTCCGCGTCGGCGAGCTCGGCAGCCTGGCGGGCGAAGCGGACGATCACGCCAGGCTCGCACGCGAGCGCGTCGGCATCGGTGTGATTCGCCTGGTCCCTCGGCGATTGCTTCGATATGAGCTTGAGTATTCGTTTGTTCGATCATCGCTATCTCTTCACGGCGAGTTATGCCGCGCCCTCCATCGTCTTTTGCGCTCGCGCCACCACCGAAATGAGCCATCCGATCACGCCCAGTCCGGCGACAAAAAGAACCAGAAACAGGCCCACGACCCACCAATTTGTTTCCACGGCGCGATCCCAGACGTTATAGCCTTTGCTCAACAAGGTCAGGTCGCGGACGCCGTCGCGATAGACCGTGAAGGCAATCTCGATGAGCACAGCAAGCAGCACGGCTGTCCAACTGAAGACGCCGAGCAAGCCGGCGGAGAGCTTGCCGAATCCCGCAATCGCGGCAACCAGCACGGCGACGGCAACCAGCACCAGCCAGCCATAGCCGGCCAAGCCGAAGAACTTGTAAAATTCATAGCCTGCCGGAGGTGTCACCAGCATCGACTTGACTACCGCCGGTTGCACGCTGGCGGCCCACCACCCGGCTGACAGATAGACGAGTCCGAAGGCCGCGGCCACTTTTCCGCCCAGTTTTGCGACAAATTTACTTTCCTCCGGAGTAAAGGTCTTTCGTCCCGCCAGATAGACCAGCCAAAGGCCGCCGATGAACAGCCCGCCGGCCATCATCAGCAGCCAGCGCGGGGTCAGCGTGGGGTCGCCGGTAGGCAGATAAGCGCCCATCGCCGAGGCGGCGTACATCTCGCGCCACTTCTCCGGCCTCAGCATCAGCGTCATATTTGTGGACAGCAGCCTTGCAATGCACCCCGCCAGCGCCCACGCGGAGAGCCCTACCCACCAGGCAGATTTGTTTGCCTCAAGGCGCGCGGTGAAACGGTAGAGCAGCCAGTAGGTCAGCATGAGGAGGCCGATGATCGAAATCCAGTAGACGCCGATCAGCACGCTGCTGGTGTAAAGCGCGCGGCCATAAAGCACCTGGGCAAAGAGCAGGGGCGGCACGGCCAGGTTGATCACGAAGGTCATCACCACGGTGAGTCGGCGGGCCAGCGCCCGTGCCGTGACCGTGGCGAGCGTTGACGAGCGGAAGAGACTGAGCAGAACCGCCAGCAGCAGCCCGCCCAGCAGCATCTCCACGGCGACAAAGTGCAGCGCCAACGTCACGATATGCAGCAGTTTCAGCAGCCAGATCGGCGCCGGCAAAGGAATAGGATCAACTGCGGGAAAGGAAAGCATCGTACCCCTTCAGACCCCCAAAACCGCTTTTAGACTAACACGGTCCAAATTGCTGTATGTGACGGCAGTCACAGTGCCAACATCGCGTATGCTGCCATCGCCGCTCCACACTCCGCAACGATCTTAAACCCCCGCGCCGCTGATCAAAATCAATGCGGAAAATGTTTTGTCTCCGCCAGCATCCGCAGACGAAAATGACCTCCCGGAGGCGAGAGGTCATTGTTTCGGCAAATTCTATTAGTTTCAATGATCGAAGATGGAGCCGAAAGTCGGACTCGAACCGACGACCTGCTGATTACGAATCAGCTGCTCTACCAACTGAGCTACTTCGGCTTTCCTCTCCGATTGTACCGTTGCGCTGTTCTCCGGTAAAGTTTCGCTTTCAAATCCTTTCGGTACGCCTCACAGTTTCACCGGCGAGAATCAGCAGGATACCGGCAATCCAAAGGAAGTGGCCAATCAGCGGAACCAGCGGGACAAGGGCAAACAGAACCCATGTTCCGGCAATGAAGGCCACGATCGCTCCGGCCAGGATGTGGCGCGGCCAGAAGAGCTTGGGAAAGAGCAGAAGAAACAGGTAGAGCAGGAGAAGTGGATTGATCCAGCCGCTAAGTACCGCCAGAAAGTACTTGGAATGCCAGATCTCGTGGCTGAATGTATTCACCAGCGTCATCCAGGCGCAGACGTAGCCTCGGTAGACGTCCGGGGCGTCACCGCTGGGAGAGGCAACCTCCCTGGCGGCGGGAAGGAAAAACGCCGCGAGATAGACGAAAAATCCCAGGATGCGCGAGATCAAAACCGCGCGACTCACTGTTGCGCTGCTTGCGCCTTGCGCCATAAAAAAGCCTCCTGAATTACCTTTTATTACTGAAATCTGGGTGCCCCACCCTTCGCGTTTTTGCGAAGGGTTGGAAACAGCACAGCCGGAACAGACCATCATAGTTCACGCCCGCCGGCCAGCACCGCATCGGCGATGCACGCCGCCTCGACGGCCGGGCGCACGGCATGAACGCGCACGATGGACGCGCCGTGCAGGATGGCCGCCACCAGCGCAGCCACACTGGCCGTCTCGCGCGCCTCGATAGGCGCGTCGTCTCCGTCATAAAGCGGCGCCAGCGTCCGGCCCAGGAAAGACTTGCGCGAAACACCGGCCAATAGCGGCCGTCCCAGCGATAGCAACTCCTCCTGGCGGGCAAGCAACGCGTAGTTCTCCTCGAAGCGCTTGCCGAAGCCGTAGCCGGGGTCGAGCACCACGGCCTGGGGCGGAATTCCCGCCGCTGTCGCCGCTGCAAGGCTCGCAACCAGCCCAGCCCGCACCGTGGCCAGCAGTTCATCGGGCGCAAGTTGCGGCTGTGCGCGCCACACCTCGGGCCGTCCGCGCGTGTGCATCAGGATCACGCCTGCCTTGAATTCCGCGCAGACCGAGGCCATCTCCGCGTCCCAGGCAAAGCCGCTGACATCGTTGATACTCTCTGCGCCCGCCCGCAGAGCCGCCCGCGCCGTCGCCGCCTTGTAGGTATCCACGGAAACCACAGCTACCGGCCGCGCCTTGAGAATTTCTTCCAGTACCGGCAGTAGCCGCGCCTGCTCTTCGTCCGCGCTGACCGACGGAGAGTCAAAAGCGCCCCCGGCGCCTCCGCCCGCCCGCGAGCCCGGCCGCGTACTCTCCGCTCCCAGGTCGAGAAGATCGGCCCCCTCGTCGAGCAATTGCAGCGCGTGCGCCACGGCTGCTTCCGGATCGAGAAAGGCCCCGCCGTCGCTGAAGGAGTCTGGTGTGATGTTGACAACGCCCATCACCAGCGTGCGGCGACCCAGCTCCAGTGCGCGGGTACGCAGTTGCCAGGGCATTGTTGAACGGCTGACTGCTTCCATTCCTCGAAGCCTCAATCCTGGAAATAACCTTTACAATTCGATGGTACGCTCGGAAACAATCCCGAAGTCCAGGCCAACGACCGCATCGCCGAATCCATTGCTACGGCTAACTGACGCTGTATCATCAGAGTCAAATGCGCACGACCTCCTTCCTCTCATCGATGGCTGTGTCCTTAACTGTGCTGACTCCCGCGCTGGCTCTCGCCATGGTGCTGGGTGCGGCGCTGGCCGGCTGCCGTTCACTGCCACCCTCCAAGCCCGCTGCGCTTTGGACTCCGGAAGAGGCGCGGGGAGCGCAGATCTATCAAGTGAAATGCGCCCGCTGCCACTACCCCACCACCACGCATGGCCTGCACGGGCCGGGGTTGCAGGCGCTCACCAAGGTCAAGTCCATGCCCTCGGGCGCGCCGCCCACCGACGAACGGCTTACGCAGGTCATACTGCATGGCCGGCTGGAGATGCCCGCCACACCACTCGACGACAGCCAATTGAGCGATTTGCTGGCCTATTTGCACACGCTATGACACTTCCACCTGACAATGAGAAGGGCAAAATCGCGGAGCGGCTGCCGCTGCCGGGTCTTGCGGCCATCAGCCTCTACATGCTGGCACTGGCCGGAGTGGTGATTCTGGGCGTGGTAGCCGGGCGGCACTATCCGCCGTTGTTTCTGATTTTCGCGACTGCGTTGATCGCCGCCAGTGCCGGACTTCTGCTGCTGCTGCGCTGGGCCTGGGCGATGGCTCTGGGCGCGGTCTCTCTGCTGGCGGCCTACGACCTGTGGCTCTTCTCCAGGCTGCACGAGCTGCCCGCGCTGGTTCAGGGGCTGTTAAATCTGGTTTTCTTCCTCTACCTGGTGCGCGCCGAGGTGCGGGAGAGGCTGCGGTAAGAATTCAACACGAACCCGTTGGACCTTATTCACCGGCAAAGGCTCTGCAACTTCTCATTCGGGTGGGGAGTGAAGGGCGGATAGGTCAGGTGACGTGAATCCATGAACTGGCCGGGAAGGGTGGTGCCGTAGGGAAGCGCGGCATCGGGGTTCTGAACATAAGCGGGATCCTGCTCAACCTTTGGAAGTTGCGCGAAGCGAAAGCCCTCTTGGCGAAGCAGTTCGATGAGGTCGGGAAGCATAAGCGTAGTGAAGGCCATGGCGTGCAGCAGCATCACATGGGGAATCTCGTGGCGTCCCTCGCGATGAAAGGCGATGGCCGACTCCCGGCGGCCCAGCTGGATGTACTCGGCCGCGCCCTCCAGATAGCTCTGGCGGAGCCACGCAATGGCCGCTGTGTCCTGCTTGGCCAAGCAGTGCCCATAGGCGTCGTTCCATGCGTAGTCGTCAAAGCTGAGCGTGACTTGGGCCACATGGTAGCCATGAGCGCTGAGCCATGCGCGTACGGCGTTGCGCTTCTCCAGCGTCTCGCCCTCCGCGAGATAGGGATAGCGAAACCAGTGCCAGTCTCGCTCGCCGGCGTACTGGGCCAGCGCCGGCTCTCCGCGAGCGATCTCGCTCTCATAGGTCTCGGCGGTGATGTCTATCAGCGAGGGGTGCGACCAGGTGTGATTGCCGATGTTCATGCCCGCATCGATCCAAATGCGCAGGGCTTGCTGCGCGTCGGGATCGTTCTCCAGATGGACGGCATTCACAAAGCCGTATGTGCCTTCCAGGTGGCTGGCCTTCAGCTCGTATGTCAGCGTGGTGGCGATTCTGGCGCGATGATCACCGGTCGGCAGAGCGCCTGCTGAGGGCAGATCGTCAAAGGTGAGCGCAACAACGGGATGCCGGGAAAGGTGCGGGAGACGGGGTGCGGCGGCGGGTAGAGCGGAAGCCGGCTGGGCAGCTGTAGGAGACGGCTGCAAAGCGGCGAGCGGCGCTATCGCCCCAGTCAATAGGGTGATTCCGAGCAACAGAAACCAACGCCTCATACGATATCTATCCCTCCTCACCTTTTGACGCATTCTACCAACTTCCCGTTTCAGCTCGCTCCGCGGGTTATGGACTTTTCGCTGCCATTACAATGAAGACGTGATGGAACTGGTGCAGATTTCGCCAACCCGCACGGCGCCGGCGCCCAAGCCTGAGTGGCTCAAGGCGCGCGCGCCGGTGGGCGAGAACTACCATGGCCTGAAGCGGCTGGCCCGCTCGCTCCAGCTCAACACCGTCTGCGAGAGCGCGCACTGCCCCAACATCGGCGAGTGCTGGCATCACAAAACCGCAACATTCATGATGCTAGGCAACTTGTGTACGCGGCGCTGCGGCTTCTGCGCGGTGCCCAAGGGCCGTCCCCAGCCGATTGACTTCGACGAGCCGCGCCGCGTGGCCGAGGCGGTGGCTGCGCTGGGCCTGGAATACGCCGTCATCACCAGCGTCAACCGCGACGACGACCTCATCGGCGGAGCGCGCGCGTTTGCGCTGGTCATCGAAGAGATTCGCCGCCAGGCGCCCGGCTGCCGCGTCGACGTCTTGATCCCCGACTTTCAGGGCAGCCGGGAGGCGATACAGATTGTCGTCGAGGCCCGCCCCGAGGTCCTCAACCACAACACTGAGTCGGTACCCCGGCTCTACCGCGCCGTCCGCTCCGGCGCGCGCTATGAGCGGACCCTGGAGCTGTTGAGCTACGCCAAAGAGCTGCGGCCCGAGGGCGTGACCAAGTCCGGTGTGATGATGGGCCTGGGTGAAGAGACCTCCGAACTGCTTGAAGTCTTCCGCTACCTGGCCGCTATCCACTGCGACATACTCACCATTGGCCAATATCTGCGCCCCTCGCGCGACCACCTGCCTATGGCGCGCCTCTACACCCCGCGCGAGTTCGCCGAGTTGAAGACTGAGGCGCTGAAGATGGGCTTCCGCCATGTCGAGTCTGGCCCGCTGGTCCGCTCCAGCTACCATGCGCACGAGCAAGCCACTTCAACCGGACTGGCGATGTGTACTTAGAAACGCACAAAACGGTTTTGGGCAGAAACCGCTTCGCAGTGTGCTCTGGTACAGCCGCCCCCGCAGGGAAATACTCGCCCATTAGCCGCATTCTTCCGCTTATCTTTGGCGGCAAGAATGGAAAACACCGCTGTTGGAGATATTATGAGATCTATTCACGGAAGGCCTCACTGCGCCGCTCCAGGAAAAGGCGCTAAAATTTCAGTATGACTGACCGTATGTCTCTGACACTCGCCCAGGCCGACCCCGATGTGGCCGCCGCCCTTGACCACGAAACCCTCCGCCAGCACGAAGGGCTGGAGATGATCGCCAGCGAAAACTTTGTCTCCGAAGCGGTTCTGGAGGCAGCCGGCTCGATCTTTACCAACAAGTACGCCGAGGGCTACCCTGGGAGGCGCTACTACGGCGGCTGCGAGTTCAGCGACGTAGTGGAGAATCTGGCGCGCGACCGGGCCAAGCAGCTCTTCGGCGCCGAGCACGCCAACGTGCAGCCGCACTCCGGCTCACAGGCCAACGCCTCGGCCTACGCGGCGGTGCTCCAGGCGGGCGACACGATTCTGGGCCTCGACCTTTCCCACGGCGGCCACCTGACGCACGGCCACAAACTGAGCTTCAGCGGCAAGCTGTATAAACCCACGTTTTATGGCGTGCGGCGCGACACCGAGTTGATCGACTACGACCAGATGGAAGAGATTGCCGAGCGTGAGAAGCCGAAGGCTATTATCGGCGGCGGCAGCGCCTATCCAAGACTCTGGGATTTTGCCCGCATGCGGCAGATCGCAGACAAGGTGGGGGCGGTATACATCTTCGACATGGCGCACATCGCCGGCTTGGTGGCGGGCGGCGTTCACCCTTCGCCGGTACCCCACGCGCACATTACTACGACAACGACACACAAGACGCTGCGCGGGCCGCGCTCCGGACTGATTCTCTGCGGGCAGGAGCTGGCAGCGGCCGTGGACAAGGCCGTCTTCCCCGGCCAGCAGGGCGGTCCGCTGATGCACATTGTGGCGGCGAAGGCGGTGGCCTTAGGCGAGGCGCTCAGGCCGGAGTTCAAGACCTATGCGGCACAGATTGTGGCCAATGCTAAAGTACTGGCGGCGACTTTGCAGATGGCCGGCTTCCGCATCGTCTCCGGCGGGACTGACAACCATCTGATGCTGGTCGATGTATTCGAGAAGGGCATACTGGGCTCCGAGGCTGAGCTGGCGCTGGGCAAGGCCGGCATCACGGTCAACAAGAATACGATTCCCTACGACGTGAATCCGCCGATGAAGGCTTCGGGCATCCGCATCGGCACGCCCGCGATGACCACCCGCGGCATGAAGGAGCCGGAGATGGTAGTGATTGGCGCGTGGATCGCCAAGGCTCTCGAGCAGCGCAACGACGATGCGGCGCTGGAGCGGATTCGCCTCGAGGTAGCCGAGATGGCCAACCGCTTCCCGCTCTATGCCTGGCGGCGCGCGCCCCGGACGTAGACCTTTGCTTCGTGGTCTCCCACCCTTTCCGCGATAAAACTACGAAAAGGATGGGGCACCGAGATTCCCAATACCGCCGGCAGGTTTTTCAGAACGCAACTTGCAGCCGCTCGCCGGGTTGTATCTAATGTTGTTGGAGATGACCCGCTTAGGCAGAAGGGCAGCAGAGTCGCTGTTCTCCCTCAAGGGCATCCGGAGAAAACGATGAAATC
>JBKQLG010000057.1:0-6543 GCA_052147235.1 Occallatibacter sp. | reverse complement strand
AGCGTAGGCCACTTCCAGATAGCGGGGGTGCCGGAGCGCCATGAGCCGGACACCGGCGAGGTGAACTACGGCTATCTCTTTAATGTGATTGACGAGCTGGGATACGAAGGCTGGATTGGGTGCGAATACAGTCCTGCCGCGGGGACTTCAGCAGGCCTGGGCTGGTTCAAAAAGGAAACCGCCGCGAAATAGAGCACTCGCGGCGGCGCCTTGATTCTTCGATCGTCTGGCTTACTTCACAACACCAAAGGTGAGCGTGGTGGTGGAGTGCATTGTCTCGCCGGGACGCAGAAGTGTGCTCGGGAAATCCGGATGGTTCGGCGAATCGGGAAAGTGCTGCGTTTCCAGGCAGAGGCCGGAATGCTTTACATACTTCACGCCATGGCGGCCGGTGAAGGCTCCATCAAGGAAGTTGCCAGAATAGAACTGCACACCAGGCTCGGTTGTTTCCACCGTGAGCTTGCGCCCACTCACCGGGTCGGTGACGATGGCCGCTAAGCGCAGTGTGCCGCGTTTACCATTCACCACCCAATTGTGGTCGTAGCCACCGGCGATTTTGAGCTGCTGGTTGTCGGCGCCGATGCGCGCGCCGATCACTTCGGGCTTGGTGAAATCGAGCGGCGTGCCGGCCACCGGGGCCAGTTCGCCGGTTGGAATCAGCGTTGTATTCACGGGCGTGAAGCGGTCGGCGTTGATCTCGATTTTCTGGTCGAGAATGTTGCCCTGTTCGTCGCCATGCAGGTTGTAATACGCATGGTTGGTCAAATTCAGAACCGTTGGCTTGTCGGTGGTGGCGGAGTAGTCGATGCGCAGCGTGGCGCCACTGAGGGTATAGCGCACCTTCGCGGTGAGCGTTCCCGGGAATCCCATGTCGCCGCCGGGGCTGACGAGGGTGAACTCGACGCCGCCGGGCACCTCGTGCGCCTGCCAAACGTATTGATCGAATCCCTTGGGGCCGCCGTGCAGGGCGTTGGGCCCATCGTTCAAGGGAATCTGGTAGGAATTTCCGTCAATCGTGAACTTGCCCGCGGCGATGCGATTGCCGTAGCGCCCGACAATGGCCCCGATATACGGGTTGGGCGTTTTCAAATACGTGCTCAGGTCGTCGTAGCCGAGCACGACATCCGCCATCTTGCCATTGCGATCCGGGGCTTTCACGCTCACCAGATGCGCTCCATACGCCATGACTCTTACTTCAATTTGCCCGCTGGTCAGCGTGTAGATCGGAACCGGAACCCCGTCCGCGGTTTTACCGAAAATCGACATCTTCGTCTCTCCCTTTGCAACGGCCGGAATCGCCATTGCCACAGCCATGATGAATGCAAGAACCTGAGTCACTCGTTTCACAATTTACCTCTTTGCCTTCACGCGCCCGCGCCAAGGCCAAATCGTGGTTGTCCGGCGCAGTCTAGTGCTCGCCGGATTCGGACCGCGATCGCAGCGCGAAAACGCTCCCTCGCAACTATAGCTGAAGCGGCAGGTTAACCCATCGTATTCCCACCCGCTATCCAGGATGCCTGCGGTGCCGGTGGGGGTTGTCATAGGGCACAACAACGGCCCCGCAGAGCGAAGCATACGCGCTCGTTTTCGGGCGGGCCGTTCAGGCCGGATCAGCATGAGTTGTAGCTCTGGTGGGTCCGCGTCCGGAATTGCCGCAGAGACGATCATTGGCAGCGCAGAGGGACTGAGCGCCGACGCAGGCGACCCTGCCCGAGTGCTTCGCGGTGCGGAATCAGGGCCGCAAACTATCGTCTAAGTTGTTGATTTGGTGGGCGCTGCAGGATTCGAACCTGCGACTTCCACCGTGTGAAGATGGCACTCTACCGCTGAGTTAAGCGCCCAGAAAAGGCATTGGAGGGGCTGCGTCGCGCATTTCAGCGCCCCAGGATTTGGGGAGCCGAATTGCCGCAGCCGAGAGGCCCTTTTCGCGCCAAATTCCATCCGCCGAGCGACTCCGGTTCCGCGTCCCGCCGGTAGGTCCGGTTCCGCTTCTGCTGGACAGGCGCCACAAAGGACATCCCTTGGGGTAGAGTAACACCAGCAGGGCTTTACGGCCAAACCGTGATTGCCATCGGCCGCTCATCGCGACGGTTTTTCGGCGCGGGAAGCACGGGGGTCGGGAGCCAAGCGAACCATGCTCCGGAGAGTAAGTTCAATTCGCCAGGAGAGCGAGCTCCCATTGGACGGGGAAGCGGCGCTGGGGCCTGTTTCCGGCGTTGGGAACCCCCGTTTACCCTCCGGATTGGCCCGGGCCGACGCCCTGGCGCAGGCCGCGCAGCCGGGCGCGGGCGAAGGAGCCTCAGAAGACGGAAATTCAGGCGAAGAAACCGCTTACGAGGCGCAACCTTCCGGCTTGGATGGGGTTCCAGAGGATATGGCAACGATGGTCCTCAACGGTCCGGCGTTGGGAGCGGGTTCGGCATTTCGGCCAGACGCGACCCCGGAGCCGGGTGTGGGCGTGAGGGCCAATTTGGACCCCAAAAGCGACGCAGCCATCATGCTGCGGGTAGCCGAGGGCGACGAGGCCGGTTTTAATTACCTGGCGACCAAGTACCACCGGCCGATGATTCATTTCCTCTACCGGATGGTTGGAAACCAGGCAGTTGCCGAAGAGTTAGCGCAGGAAGTATTTCTTCGCGTCTATCGTGCCAGGGGCAGCTATCGGGCCGAAGCCAGATTTACGACGTGGCTTTACCGGATCGCGACCAACCTGGCCGTGAACCACGCGCGCGACACGCGGCACGAACGATCCGCGCAAACGGTGTACCTGGATCAGCCGGACGAGGAGACGGGCACGAGTCCCGATGTGGCTGACGATGAGCCGACGGCGGAGCAGCAGCTGCTGAGCGATGAGCGCATGGCCGCCATTCGGCGACACGTGATGGCGCTGCCCGAGAGACAGCGGACGGCCGTGTTGATGCACAAGTACCAGGGGATGGATTACAGGGAGATCGGGGACGTGCTTAAGTTGAGCGAATCGGCGACCAAATCGCTGCTGTTTCGCGCTTACCAGACACTGCGGGACAAACTGAAGGATTTTGTTTGAAGGCATGAGTGAAAAGAAGCCGGAGTCTCAGAATGGAAAATCGACCGGAGGAAACATGGGGTGGAAATCATGAAACGGATGAAAACAAATTGCGCGGGAATGGACACTGAGCTGGCCGGAGTGCTGCTCGATCCTGGTCCCGCTTCTGCCAAGGTTCAAGCGCATGTTGCGCAGTGTGAGCGTTGCCAGGGCGAGCTTGAAGAGCTGAAGGCGACCATGCAGATGCTGGATGCCTGGAAGGCGCCCGCGCCAAGCCCCTATTTTCTGACCCGGCTTGGGGCCAGGATGCGTGAAGAGCGCGAGGCCCCCGCGGCTGGATGGCTGGCTGGGACCATCGCGCGACTGCGCGCCACTCTAGCCTATGGGCCGGGATTGCATGCGCGTCCGCTGGCGGCCGTAGCGCTTACTGTCATGTTGCTTGTGGGCGGTGGCACTTATCTCAGCGTCACCGACATTATGCAGCCTCCACAACCGGCTGCCCAGAATGCTGCCGTGGTACACGATCTGCAAACGCTGGATAGCAATGCGCAGGTGCTGGATCAGATGGAAGCGCTCACCAACAACCAGAACGGAGATTGAAGGTTTTACATTTCGGCCGCTTGCCGGGAGAAAGACTCGTGAACTGGACTTCCAACGCGGAAAGAATGCGTCCGGCGGCGATGGCTGCGGCGGTCCTGTTCGTCTGTTTAACCATTGTCGCGGCGCCGGGACAGCGCGTTAACGACCGCGGCGTTTCAATGCGGCCGTTCCGTTATGTCCAGATGCAGACGCGGCAGAATCGTCAGCAGAATCTACGGCAGTACCAGAATCAGCAGCGGTTTCAGAACCAACAACGCCGCAATCAGAATCAACAAAGACCGAACCAACAGCAGCAGCGACCCTACCAGAATCAGCAAAGGCCGAACCAACCGACTCCGCGATATAACGGGGCGCAACGGCAAGCGCCCGCATATCCCGCTTATGGCGGCCGTCCAGGCACGCCTGCGCCGAACTACACTCGACCGGCTTATCCCAATGCGAATCGTCCCGGAAACATGTATCAAAACATGTATCCGGGCGCGGCGCCTCCAGGACATTTAGGCGACTGGCTCAATCGGCATCAGGGTCTTCCCGCCCAGGACCAGGAACGGTTGCTACGCAGCGACCCCAGCTTCAATCGCCTGCCGCCAGCGACGCAGCAACGCTTGGTGCAGCAGTTGCACCAGTTGAATCAGTTGCCGGAAGACCAGCGCGAGCGCCGCCTGGCGCGCAGCGAGATGCTGGAACATATGTCTCCGCAGGACCAGATGCAGGTTCGGCAAGCGGGCCGCGGCTTCATGACGCTGCCGCCGGATCGCCAAGCCGTAGTCAAGCGCGCCTTTCAGGACTTGCGCTCCGTACCCCTCGATCAGCGCGCCACGGTGCTCAACTCGGCACGCTACCAGAGCCAATTCAGTCCGGACGAGCGCGGCATCCTCATGAACCTGTTGCGCGCCGAGCCCTATGAGCCGCCTCGCTGACCTGCTTCAAATCGAACCCACTTTCAGCGATATTCTTGGTGCGATGGGAACATCCCGTCTGTCCCCGATTTCCCACCCGTGGCTTCCACGCCGCAAGGGGCCGAAACCGTGTCGCGGCTAAGGGCGGGCGCGCTAGTGTTGACGGAGGAAGAGCTAATGCATGACAGAAAAATCGCGTTGAGTTGGGTTATCTCTCTTGTATCTGTGTGGGTTGGTTCTTGTGTATTCTGTGCTATTTCCATTCCACATCTATATGGTATTCATGTCGCAGATATCCTCTATTCATACGGCAGCGTTGGTGCAGTAAACTTAGCAATTTGGCGAGCATGTGCGATAGCTACGTTCTTCTCGACTTGCCTGGTAGGACTTGCACTTCAACGAAGATTGAGTGCGGCAAAGACTGGGCTGTTAGCGTGGGCGGCGACGTTTCTAGGGCTAGCGCTCTATGGCTTTGCAGGTTGCGGAGGCGTTCTCGGAGAGGGCCTTACAGTGGGCCATTTGCATATATCCATGGATCCTTTGTTTCCATCCCTCATTTTCGCGGAGTTCAATTTCCTCACGTTCATGTTTGAAGTTGCTCCACTCACCGCGATTGTTGCGGCTGTGATCGCCTACTTGTCATTGAAGTTGTGCCTCGCTAAAATTCAATCTGAGCCCAGAATTGTTTGAATTTAACAATTGAGAATGAGGGTGAGCGCGGATGAGCGCAGGGACAGACGGGACGTTTCCTGCTACCTTGACCCGCTGACTCGTCAGCGCCATGAGAACGAAGGGCAGGCTGCGAAGCTCGGGAACTGACCAGCTTTCTACGCCGCATGCCGTCTGAAAAAATCAAGCGACCTGCTCAAGCCTTCCCTGAGTCCGATGCGTGGCTCCCAGCCCAGCAACGTGCGCGCCTTTGTGATGTTTGGACGGCGGCGCGCTGGATCGTCCACAGGCAGTTCGACGTAACTTAACTCGCTCTTAGAGCCTGTCACATCCAGAACCGCTTGGGCACATTCCAGGATCGTGTACTCTTCTGGGTTTCCTAAATTGACGGGAAGATGTTCTTCGCTGCGCGCCAAGCGGGTGATCCCTTCGATCAGATCATCGACATAGCAAAAACTGCGCGTCTGGCTTCCGTCGCCGTAAATCGTCAGGGGCTCGCCGCGCAGCGCCTGCATCATAAAGTTCGAAATGACCCGGCCATCGCCTGGGTGCAGGCGCGGGCCGTAGGTGTTGAAGATACGCACCATGCGCGTATTCACGCCGCGCGAGCGATGGTAAGCCATCACCATGGCTTCGCCAAAACGCTTGGCTTCGTCGTACACCGATCGCGGACCCACGGGATTTACATTGCCCCAGTAGCTTTCCGATTGCGGATGCTCCAGAGGGTCGCCATAGCACTCCGATGTGGAGGCGTGAAGGAATCCAGCGCCATACTTTGCTGCAATCTGCAGTGTGTTCTCAACTCCCAAAGAACCAACGCGGAGCGTTTCAATGCCCAGCCGTAGATACTCCGGCGGGCTGGCCGGCGACGCAAAATTGAAAACATAGTCGACGTGTCCCGGGTCGAAGCTCGCGCAAATATCCCGTTGCTCAAAACGGAAGCGGGAATCATTCGCGAGATGCTCGAGGTTTCCTTGGTCGCCCGTGCTCAGGTTGTCGACCCCCAGGACCAGGTAGTCTTCGCCAAGCAAGCGATCGGTCAGGTGAGAGCCAAGAAACCCTGCGGCGCCGGTTACGAGTGCGGACTTGGTCAACGTTCGATACTCCCGATGCAACACTTGAGGCGGAAATTTGACGGTTCCCGCAGCACATTCAGCGGTACGCGATCCCGGCTTTGAATCAAGCGGGGAATCGCCACTCATGCAGGCGATTTGCGCGGCTTTCCTTCCTGCGCCTGATAGCTCGCCTGCCTGCCCACGCTTACATAGGTAAAGCCATGGCGCTGCATCTCATGCGGCTTATAGAGATTGCGGCCGTCGATGACAATTGGGAAACGCAGAGCCCGATTCA
>JBKQLG010000056.1:0-7243 GCA_052147235.1 Occallatibacter sp. | reverse complement strand
GTAGCGCTGCTGGGCGCCATGGAACATATTGCCAAAGATACGCTGGGGCTGCCGGTCAAGTTTGGACAGGCGGTCGCAGCGGCGCAGGAAGTATTTGCGAAAGCGGTGAAGCAGTAAGCGTAGCTAGCGGTGCTAGCCGCGCTCCGCGCGTGTTTGCGGATCTAGCAAGAGCGACGGCGATCGTCTTCTAGCTCCGCTATCTCCGCTAGCACCGCTAACCCCGCTTATCGTTCACGAGGGATTCATGTCAGACCTTACCTTCGGAGAAAAGCTGCTGATCGCGCGCAAGCAGCTCGATCTCTATCAATACGAGATGGCGGAGCGGTTGGGCGTTCATCCCAACTCGCTCACCAAGTACGAGCGCGGCGAGGGCAAGCCGCACGCGGCGGTGGTGCGGATCTTCGAGATGCTGTGCGAGAAGGAAGGCATCCGCTTTGACGAATACGAAGCAGGGCTAAAAGACAAAGGAGAGAGAATGAAGATCGTTCTGGCAGAGAAGGTTTCTCCGGCAACACTGGCCGTTTTTGCGGCCGAGCCGGGATGGGAAGTTTTGACGCACGACCAACTGCCGGAGGGTTTGCCGGCTGCCCTGGCCGACGCCGATGCGCTGGTGGTGCGCTCGGCGGTGCAGGTTGACGATGCGCTGATGGTCTTTGCGCCCAAGCTGCGGGTGATAGGCCGGGCCGGGGTGGGCGTGGACAACATCGACGCCGAGGCGGCCACGCGGCGGGGCATTGTGGTGATGAATACGCCGGGCGCGAATGCAGTCGCGGTGGCCGAGCTGACCATCTGCCTGATGCTGGCCCTGGCGCGCAAGCTGCCCATGGCCAACACCACAATGCACGCCGGCAAGTGGGAGAAGAAGAGCCTGCAAGGCACCGAGTTGCGCGGCAAGACGCTGGGCATTCTGGGGCTGGGGCGGATCGGCCTGGAAGTCGCGCGACGGGCCAAGGGCTTTGGCCTGGAGGTCATCGGCGCCGACCCGTTTGTCTCGGCCGCGGTGGCGCGGGAGAACGGCATCAAGGTGGTGGGCAACGACGAGCTTTTTGCGAACTCCGATTACCTGACGCTGCACACCGGCCTGACGCCGCAGATGATCGGCATCATCAACGCCAAGGCGCTCGCCGGCATGAAGAAGGGCGTGCGCATCATCAACTGCGCGCGCGGCGAGCTGATTGTGGATGCGGCGCTGGTGGAGGCTCTCAAGAGCGGGCAGGTGGCCGGCGCGGCACTGGACGTCTTCGCCGTGGAGCCGCTGAAGGACTCACCCTATGCGGAGCTGGACAATGTGATTCTGACACCGCACATCGCCGGCTCGACGAACGAGGCGCAGGAGGCGGTGGGCATCCAGATCGCGCGCCAGGTGCGCGATTACCTCAAGCTGGGGGTGGTGCAGAATGCCGTGAATCTGCCTTCACTGAGCCACGAAGAGTATGTGGTGCTGGCGCCGTACGTCGATCTGGCCGGACGTCTGGGTTCGTTCCTGGCGCAGGCGGGCAAAGGCGGCATCGAGTCGATTCACCTGGTCTACGGCGGCTCGCTGGCCGAGGGCAAGACCGACCTGGTGCGCAACGCGGCCATCGCCGGGCTGCTGGAAGGTTCAGAGAACATCAACCACATCAACGCTACCCGCGTGGCCAACAATCGCGGCATCCGCATCCACGAGGAGAAGCAGGAGGATAACCATCGCGGCGGAGCGGCCAGTGTGCTGGCCATTGAGCTGCACGCGGCCAAGGGGACCAGCCACGCCACGGGCACGGTGATTCATGGCGAACAGCCGCGGCTGCTGGAGTTTGACGGCATCGACATCGAGACGCCTTTGGAGGGCAACCTGCTGGTCTGCCGCAACCTGGATGTGCCGGGCGTGATCGGCAAGATCGGCACGATACTGGGCGAGCACGGCGTGAACATCGCCAACTTCGCGCTGGGCCGCGAGCGGATGGGCGAGAAGCCGGTGAAGGCGCTGGCCGTGGTGCAGGTGGACGCGCCAGTCGGCGAGACGGTGTTGGAGGCGCTGGAGACGATTGTGGCGCTGATTGAAGCCAAGCCGGTGAAGCTGCCGGAGGCGGGGATGTAGGTTGTTGGGGCTTTTCGATCTCAGGTCCCAGAAAACGGGACCTGGGGTAGCCATACGCGAGGAATTGAAAAGGATAACCAGGATGAGCTTGGGATTGACTGATTCCGAAATGCTTGAAAGGCGGTGTCGTGCCTGGGAGAAAACGCGCCAACACGGGCAGTTTCGTTACGCTATCGTTCGAGGCTTGGTTTTCGCCGGCTTTTTGTTCCTTCCGGACATCCTCATATTTGGCGATGATATTCGCAAGACATCCTGGGAAGTGACGGCCGCAGTATCGTTTTTCTTTTTTCTTGTGGGATACTGGGAAGCACCGAAATCGTGGAATAGAGCTGAAAGGCGTTATGAAGCAGATAAGCAATATCTTGAAGTGATAGGGAAACAAGACTCAAGCATTGTAAGTTAGGCTGCTGCCGGAATTAGGGTTCTGACTTCCGGTTGAAAGCAATGGGCTTCAGTCAAAGAGAAAAACCACCGCCAACGAGCGGTGGTTTTTCATTGTGTGAAGCAGGGTTGCGCTTTGATCGGCTGCGACTACGCGCGGCTGAGGTAGGCGCCCTCGCTGGTGTCGACGCGGATCTTTTCGCCTTCGTTGATGAAGGCGGGGACCTGGACGACGAGGCCGGTCTCGGTCCTGGCCGGCTTGGTGACGCTGCTGGCGGTGGCCGACTTGAGACCCGGCTCGGTCTCGACAACCGTCAGCTCGACGGCGGCGGGCAGATCGATGCCCACGGCCGTGCCGTCGTGGTAGCTGACCTTGATTTGCAGGTTGGGCGTCAGGTACTCGATGGCGTCGCCCAGCGTGGAGCCTTTCAGGACGGTCTGCTCGTAGTCGACCGGGTTCATAAAGTAATAGTCGTCGCCGTCGTTGTAGAGGAACTCCATCGAGACCTCGTCCACCGTCACTTTTTCAATGGCGTCGGCGGAGCGGAAACGCTCCTCGAACATGGCGCCGGTGCGGATGTTGCGCAGCTTGGCCTGGATGAAGGCGCGCAGGTTGCCGGGGGTGCGGTGCTCGACCTTGAAGACCAGATGCAGCTGGTCTTTGTGCTTGATGATCATGCCGGGACGCATTTGTGTGGCGGGAATCGACATCTAGATGAAGCTCCTTGCTTTTGTTGCGTGGATGGCGCGAAAGATTTGGCATTGGCCCATCTTCCATTGTAGCTGAGGGGGTTAGGAGAATCGCAGGCGCGCCGGGGCGCCTGTTCTCACTGGAATTCCCGCAGGGGCTGAAGCCCGATATTTATTTTGTGGCCTTTGCGGCACGACTAAAGTCGTGCCCTTTCAAAACATCAACCTTCTCAGAGGTTCCCTATGGACAGGCCCGGCCACAAGCGTAGTTGCCGTTAGAATCTTGTGTGATGGTGGGTTCGGTTGAGGGATGCGTGTCCGGCGCCGAAGTGCTCAGATCCCAGGCGAGCACTTGCGATCCGTCCGTGTTGAGGTAGAGCGTGGTGTTGAGGTTGTCCTGGGGTGTGATGATCTGGTTTCCCACCAGGACTCCTCCCTCGGTCGCCTCAAAATAAATACGCTTAAAGGTTCTGCCTTGCGAGTCCGGATTGGCATCGGGAGCGGCGGGAGTAACGCCGATGACCCCTCGCTTTATCGCTTCATCAAGAGAGAGGTTAGCAGCATAATTCATACCATCGATGGTGACAATGACGCCGTCGTGGTGCTTTCCGTCATCGCCGAAGGGCTGAGCGACTTTGAACCAGTATCGCGCTCGCAGCGTGCCTGTCGACTTCTTGATGCGGGTCGTGTTGGGATATCTCTGATAGAACGTCGTGAAAGCGCTGGCGGTTCCGGCCTTGAGGGTTGCCTCCCACGCGGCAAACTCGATGGTTTCCGACTGGGCTACAGCATCGATGACTGGAGTGGGCAGTTCCACTTCGGCGGCAGGTGCGGGCGCGGCAGGTGCAGGCGCGGGAGCAGCGGGTGCGGGCGCGGCTGGCGCTGGCATGGCACGTGCTGGCTCGGCCGGTGCAGGCGCGGCCGGGGCGGCACTTGGTACGCCCAGCGTAAAGATGACATTGATCGTGGTTTGAACTTTCACCGGCTCGCCGTTGACCAGGTAGGGCCGATAGCGCCAGGTTCTGACGGCGCTGAGGGCGGCGTCCTGCAAGAGGGCCTGCCCAGTAACCACATGCAGGTCTTCGACGCTTCCGGACTTCGAGATGGATGCTTGGAGCACCACCGTTCCTTGTATGCGCGCGGCCTTGGCGATGGGCGGATATTCGGGATCAGTCTTCTGCAGCAACATACCGGCCATGACTCCAGCGGGGACTTCGACTTTACGGTAGGTCAGCTTGCCGGCCAGTCTGCCTAGCTTCGATCCAGAAGTGGTTTGCGAGTCGGAGTAGGATTGCGAGTCGGATGAGGTTTGCGCGAGGGCGGGGGTGAGCAGCGCACAGAGGCAGGAACAGAGCAAAACGATGGCGAAATTCCGCATTCCGAATGACCGAACGCGGCGGAGATTCAGCAGAGCCATAAGTACTCCTAAAAAGGGGAGACGACGGGAGTGTACCAGAAAGCATGCAGTGTTGGCGAGAGGCATTGGCACGGACGCGGCCCCGGCTCCGGCTCCGTTCTCGCTGAAATGCCGTAAGATGGTGATTGGATTGCCTTCTAACTTTTGCCCGCCTACCGGGGCCGAATGCGAAGCCATGACCCAGCCTATGACGAATCCTGCATCCAATACAGCGCGTTTTTACCTGACCACGCCGATCTACTACGTGAATGCGCGGCCTCACCTGGGGCACGCTTACACAACCATCGTCTGCGACGCGATTGCCAGGCGCAAGCGGGCGCTGGGCGTTGATACATATTTTTTGACCGGCACGGACGAGCATGGGCAGAAAATCGAGCGGTCCGCGGCCTTGGCCGGGCGCACGCCCGCCGAGTTTGCAACGGCCATCTCCGGCGAGTTTCGCGGGCTGTGGGAGCGGCTGGGAATCAGCAACGACGACTTTATCCGCACGACAGAAGAGCGGCACAAGCGCGGGACGCAGCGGCTTTTTGCCACGCTGCGCGATCGTGGCTTCATCTACAAGGGCGCGTACACCGGTCAGTATTGCGTGAGCGACGAACTGTATGTAGACGGGCCTCCGGGGACGGTCTGCCCGGATTGCGGGCGGGTGACGGAGACGGTGAGCGAGGAGAATTACTTTTTCAAGCTCTCGGCCTTCGAGCGTAAGCTGCTGGAGTTCTATGAGGCCAATCCAAGCTTCATGGGGCCGGAGTCGACGCGGCGCGAGGTGCTCTCGTTTGTACGCGGAGGGCTGCGGGATCTGTCGGTGAGCCGGACGAGCTTCTCGTGGGGGATTCCGGTTCCCGGCGACGAGAAGCATGTGATCTACGTGTGGCTGGATGCGCTGGCCAACTACATTACCGCGCTGGGCTACGGGTCGGATGCGCCGAAGGACCAGGCGCGCTTTGCCAAGTTCTGGCCGGCGGATCTGCACCTGATGGGCAAGGAGATCAGCCGCTTCCACTGCGTCTATTGGCCGGCCTTTCTGATGGCCGTCGGCATTCCGCTGCCCCGGTCGGTGCGGACGCACGGCTGGCTGCTCTTCGATCAGGGCAAGATGTCGAAGTCGAAGGGCAACATAGTAAGAGCCGAAACGGTGCAGGAGATTCTGGGCGCGGATGCGCTGCGGTATTTTTTGTTGCGCGAGATTCCCTTCGGGCAGGACGGCGGCTTTTCCTTCGATGCATTGGTGCAGCGCTACAACGCCGACCTGGCCAACGGCTACGGCAACCTGGTGAGCCGCGTGGTGAATATGGTGCATAAATACTTCGGCGGAGTGGTGCCGGAGGCGGGCGCTGAGACCGCAGCCGAGGACGCGTTGCGCGAATGCGCGGTGAGAACGATTGCGGCGTTTGGGCGGGAGTTCGACGAGATGAACTTCTCCGAGGCGCTTAAAAGCCTGTGGGTTTTGGTGGCGGAGACGGATGGCTATCTCACAGCCAACGCGCCGTGGAAGCGGCCCGTGGATCGTCCTGAGGCGGAGCATGTGGCGCTGCAAGCGCGTGTGCTGGCGACGGCGGCCGAGGCGATTCGCATTATTACTGCGCTCGTTTATCCGATTCTGCCGGAGTCGGCGGCGAAGGTGTGGCTGCAACTTGGCCAGGGAGAAATCGCGGCTGCCGCACACAGTTCTTTTTTGACGGAGATTACGTGGGGCGGATTGCGGGCCGGGACCAGGTTTGGCGAGCCAGCGCCGCTGTTTCCCCGCGCGGAGAAAGATGCGGTGGAGCGGATGCAGAAGATCGAAGAGCAGAACAGCCTGAGCGTAATTGAAGCCGCGGGCGGCAGGGCCGTTTCCTTAAATGAGCCGGCAGCCAACTTGGAGCTTTCCCCGCAAGCTGCCCCTCCCGCAAAAAAAGCCGCTGCGGCTCCGGCTGCTAAGAGCAGGGAAAAAGAGGCAATCGTGAGCGAGAATACCGAAAAGAAACAGTACTGGGACAATGTTCCAGTCGATTCAGTTGGCGTTCAGGCCGGGGATGAAGCACTGGCTTATGAAACGGTGGCGCAGGCTGCCAAGGAGGCTGCCGCTCCTGCTGCGCCGGTTGTGACGGAGTCGCAGTTGGCCGAAATCCAGGAACCGCAGAAGATTTCCATTGACGATGTGATCAAGGTCGATCTGCGCGTGGCGCAGATCCTGGTGGCGGAGCGGGTGCCGAAGGCCGATAAATTGCTGCGCCTGGAGGTCGATCTGGGCTATGAGAAGCGGCAGATCCTGGCCGGCATTGCGCAGTATTACGAGCCGGAGAAACTGATTGGGCGAAAGATCATCATCGTCGCCAACCTTGTTCCGCGCAAGATGCGAGGCCTGGAGTCGAATGGAATGTTGCTGGCGGCTTCGCTCGAAGGCAGCGCGCCGGTACTGGCCGGATTCCTGGAGGATGTCCCGCTGGGCGCGCGGCTGAAGTAGGATTTGATCCGACTTTTAAGCAGTAATCGCAAGAGAATCAAACCACGAAAAGATCGCGCTTCTTAGGCGACTTTTTCGTGCAGCAGCAATTATTGATTGCAATCAGTGAGCTGGCTCAGCAAATTCGGACAGGGGTTTAAGTGGAGGTTCTGTTCTTTGGCAGCCTACGATGGCTGAGAAGAGGAGAACCGATGAGCAGACGTCCCCGCAGGAACCACACAGCGGTATTTAA
>JBKQLG010000055.1:0-9401 GCA_052147235.1 Occallatibacter sp. | reverse complement strand
CATCGCCGCCAATCAGCAGCGCGACTACGGCCTCGACTACGACCCGGAGAGCGAGGTTCTGGTCTCCTCGGGCGCCACCGGCGGGCTGCACGCGGCCGCCATGGCCCTGCTCAATCCCGGCGACGAGGTGCTGATCTTCGAGCCGTTTTACGGCTACCACGTGGCCACGCTCAAGTCGCTGCGCGTGACGCCGGTCTTTGTGCCGCTGGCCGAGCCGGATGGAGCGCTGGACACGGACGCCCTGCGTGCCCCCGTCACACCGCGGACGCGCGCGATTCTCTTGAACACTCCGGCCAACCCCAGCGGCAAGGTCTTTACACTCGCCGAAACTGAATCTATCTCTGCCGTCTGCCAGGAGCACGACCTCTTCCTCATTACGGATGAGATTTATGAGTACTTCGTCTACGACGGCGCGCGGCACATTGCGCCCGCCGCGTTGCCGGGGATGAGGGAGCGGACGATTGTGCTTTCCGGCTTCAGCAAGACTTTCTCGGTCACCGGATGGCGGCTGGGCTTTGTAACTGCCGACGCCAAATGGATGGGTGCGATCAGTTACTTCCACGATCTGACTTATGTCTGCGCGCCCTCGGCTTTACAGCACGGCGCAGCAGCCGGGCTTGAACAGCTTCCGCCATGCTTCTATTCGCAGTTAGCCAGCGACCACCAATCCAAGCGCGCCCGCATTCTTAGCGCGCTGCGCGACGCGGGTCTTGAACCGAGCGTCCCCGCCGGGGCTTACTACGTGCTGGCCAGCGCTACCCACATCCCCGGCAAGACCGCCGCGGAAAAGGCTCGCCGCCTGTTAGCCTTGACCGGAGTTGCATCCGTGGCCGGCACCGCTTTCTTCCGCCCCGGTCACGGCGAGAATCTGCTGCGCTTCTGCTTCGCCAAGAAAGACGATGAGCTAAACGACGCCTGCGAGCGGCTGCGGCGGCTCTAGCATTTCGCGTGCCCACCTCCGCGCCGCTCCGGTAGACTGAGAGGGCGATGAGTTTGATGCACAGATTTGGAGGTACAGCGTGCGCCGCCGCGCTGGCTGCCGGGTTGGCACTGGCCGGCTGCGGAATGCCGGGCGCGCCTCAGCCGCCCTCGCTCAACCTGCCGGAGCCGGTGGGCGATCTGGCCGCCAGCCGCGCGGGCAGCCAGGTCGCGCTCACCTGGACCATGCCTAAAAAGAACACCGACAAGCTGCTGCTGAAGGGCAACGTTACGGTGCACGTTTGCCGCAAGTTAGACGCTGGCCACTGCGAGACGGCTGGCGCTGAGTTGTCGCTGGCTCCCGGAGCGGAGGGCGCATTCACCGATGCGCTGCCTGCTCTACTGGCCGCTGGGCCGCCGCGCCCGCTCAACTACTTTGTCGAACTCAAGAACCGCAACGGCCGCTCAGCCGGCCTGTCGAATCCCGCCATCATACTGGCCGGCGAAGCGCCCGCGCCGGTGACCGGCCTCACCGCCGAGGTGCGCAAGAAGGGCGTGGCGCTGCGCTGGACTCCCGCCCAAGAATCATCCCCCACCGCCATTCGCCTGCACCGCAAGCTGCTGACGCCGCCGGCCGCCAAGCCGCATGAAGGTCTGCTAGCACCCCAGCCCGAGCCGCTCGAGCAGAACCTGCTGGTGGACCGCTGCACGGCGGATGGGCGCAAGGGGGACTGTCGCGCTCTGGACACGAACATCCGCTTCGGCCAGAGTTATGAGTACCGCGCTCAGCGCGTCGCGCGCGTCACGCTGGAGGGCAAGACGCTGGAACTAGCCAGTGAGTTCTCCGCGCCAGTCAAGGTTGAGGCGAAGGATATTTTTCCGCCCGAGACGCCTGCCAGTCTCGCCGCCGTGGCTACGGCCGGCGAAAGCGGAGCCGCGCCGGCGATCGACCTGAACTGGCAGCCTGTTACGGATGACGATCTGGCCGGCTATATCGTCTATCGCCGTGAAGGCGAGGCCGCGTGGAAGCGTATCTCGCCGCCCGAGCCGCTGGTTCCTCCGGCCTTCCATGACGCGCTGGTCCAACCCGGCCACACATATCGCTACGCTGTAAGCGCCATCTCCCAGAGCGGACACGAAAGCGCCCTTTCCGCCGAAGCCGTGGAGACTGTCCCCAACCCGTAACGGCCGTGGCCGCGCATGGTGGATTGCCGATGAAATACTGCCGCTTTCTCTTCGAGAATCAAACTCACTACGGCGCTGTCGAAGATCGCGCCGGCGAGCCCTGGATTGTGGACCTCGCCCGCGCTCCCGAAGAAGACCTGGCCTTCCGCCTGGAGCACAACCGGGCTACATCCTGGAGCTTCGATTTTGAGCCGATGCCCCTCAGCGCCGCCGAACTGCTGCCGCCGGTCACGCCCGCGAAGATCATCTGCGTGGGCAGCAACTATCGCGCCCATGTGAAGGAGATGGGCCACGAACTGCCCGCCGAGCCTCTACTGTTTTTCAAGCCGGTCTCCGCTCTGCTTGCTCCCGGCGGAGTCGTCCGTATGCCCGCCGCCTCATCGCGCGTGGACTTTGAAGGCGAGCTGACGCTGGTCATCGGCCGCCGCGTCCGCAATCTGCAAGAAGAAGACTGGCGCTCCGCCCTGCGCGGCTACACGCTGGCCAACGACGTGACCGCCCGCGATCTGCAAAGCAAGGACGGCCAATGGACCCGCGCCAAGGGCTTCGACACTTTCTGTCCGGTTGGCCCTATCGTCAGCGACGAGCTGGACCCCGCGGCCGGCCTGACCCTGGAAACTCGCGTCAACGGCGAGCTGCGCCAGCACGCCTCGACCCTCGACTTCATCTTTCCGATCCCCAGGCTGCTGGCCTTTATCAGCTCCATCCTCACCCTTGAACCCGGCGACCTGGTGCTGACCGGAACTCCTTCTGGAGTGGGTCCGCTCAAGGCTGGGGATCGCGTAGAGGTCAGCATCCCCGGCCTCGGCGTGCTGTCCAACACCTTCCAGCCGGATGACCCGCGCGTCTGAATTCTGATGAATCGTTTTGAAAGCTCAAAATGTTAGCATCGAAGATGAAAAGACACGCTCACAATGCCTGATTCCGCTCCCGCTTCGGCCAAAACTCCCCGCGTTCGCTTCGCCCCCTCGCCAACCGGCTTTCTGCATGTGGGCAGCGCGCGCACCTTCATCTTCAATTGGCTCTATGCCCGCCACAATCACGGGACCATGGTTCTGCGCCTGGACGATACCGATGTCGAGCGCAACACCGATGCCAGCGTTCAATCCATCTTTGAGGGCCTGCGCTGGCTGGGTTTGGACTGGGACGAAGAGTACAAGCAATCCGAGCGCCTCGGCCTGCACCGCCAACAGGCTGAAGCGATAATCGCCAGGGGCCTTGCCTATCGCGACTTCACCCCCGCCCACGCGGATTCAGGCGAGCAGTCCAGCGCGCAGGGCGCATGGCTCTGCAACCCCGGAATGCGCGAGCTGTCCAGCGAAGAGTCCGACCGCCGCGCCAACGCCGGCGAGTCCTTCGCTCTTCGCTATCGCGTCCCCCGCGGTGAAAACCGTACCTTGAGCTTCGTCGATAGCGTCTATGGCGAGCAATCCAAGCTCGCCGACGAGGTCGAAGACTTCGCCCTGCTGCGTTCAGATGGGTTCCCCACCTACCATCTGGCCTCCTGCGCCGACGACGCCGATCTGCGCATCACCCACATCATTCGCGGCCAGGATCATCTCACCAACACCTTCAAACACCTGTTGATCTTCGAGGCCCTCGGAGTCCAGCCGCCCCAATTCGCGCATCTGCCTCTACTCGTTGCGCCGGACGGAGCCAAGCTCTCCAAGCGCAGGCACGGCCCCGTCGTCAGCGTGACCACCTACCGCGATGCGGGCTTCCTCCCGCGCGCCTTCATCAACTTCCTCTGCCTCCTCGGCTGGTCGCCCAAGGACGACCGCGAGTTCATGCCGCTCGACGAGATTCGTGAAGCCTTCACGCTGGAAAACGTCAACCGCTCCAACGCCGTTATCAACTTTACCGAGGAAGACCCATTCGACCCGAAGGCCGTCTGGCTCAACGCCGAGCACATCCGCGCCCTCAGCGTCGAGGAACTTAGCTGCCAACTCGCGCCCTTCTTCGCGCAAGCCGGCTTCGAGACAACGCCGGAAAAGGTCAGTGCCGTCACCCCGCTCATCCGCGAGCGCATCAAGCTCCTGCGCGATGCCGTCTCCGCTGCCGATTTCTTCTTCCTCCCCGAACTCCCCCCCTACGACCTAGTCGAGCTGATTCCGGCGAAGGGTGGCGATGCCGCTATGGCTCTCCGTGTCCTGCAGCACGCGAATGAGGTTCTGGCCACCACCTCTTTCGATCACGATTCACTCGACCATGCTCTTCGCGCTGCCGCTGCGGACCTTGGTCTGAAGGCCGGGCAGGCCTTCCAGCCCATCCGCGTCGCCGTCTGCGGACGCAAAAACGCACCACCGCTCTTTGAAACCATGGCCGTCCTCGGCCGCGACGTTTGCTTAGCCCGCATCCGCCAAGCCGAAGCCAGCCTGCAATCGCTCGCTTGAGCGCGGCCCAACCTGATCCCTGATTTTAGCTTGACATTCTGTAATCGATCAATTACACTTCTACCATGTTTTCCGTCAAACCGCTTCCCGAATTCACAACATGGCTTGATGGATTGAAGGACAACAAGGTACGCGGCGCGGTGGTGGAACGAATCAAGCGCCTCACCTTCGGCTTGCTGGGCGACTTCAAGGCGATTGGCGATGGAGTGATTGAGTTGCGCATCGACTTCGGCGCGGGGTGGCGTCTCTATTACACGCAGTGCGGCGCGCAGATTGTCGTGCTGCTTGCGGGAGGTTCCAAACGCACACAGAAGAAGGATATCCAACGGGCTAAGGTCTTGGCCGCATTGTTGAAAAGCGAAAGAGAGTTGAGATGAGCAAAACCATTCACGTGGACGACCTGCCTGAATTCGACCCCGCGCGGTACCTTGACAACGAAGAGAGCATCGCCGTCTATCTGACCGGAATTCTGGAAGCCAATAACGCAGCCCTGCTGGCCTCGGCGTTGGGTGACATTGCCCGCGCACGCGGCATGACGGAGATCGCCAAGGCTGCCGGAATTACCCGCGAAGCTCTCTACAAAGCCCTTCGCCCCAATAGCGCGCCGCGCTTTGATACCATCAGCCGCGTCTGTGCGGCGCTCGGCGTGCGTCTGGTGGCCCAGCCCATGCCTGCCGGCAAGGCAGCCGCTTGATAGCCAGTTTGCGGCCGCAAAAACGCGCCGCCGCTCTTTGAAACCATGGCCGTCCTCGGCCGCGAGCTCTGCCTTGTCCGCATCCGCCAGGCAGAAGCCAGCCTGCAATCACTCGCATGAACATACAACCATCCATACTGCGTCGTGACCAACGGCCTTCAACTCAAGGTGTGGACGGATTTATGCCAGCTCCCAAAAACGGGATCTGGCCACCTTGGGATTTTGCAAGATACTGACGAATGGCCGGACGCAATCTGGGCAAAGAAGACGTCGCGCACGTAATTGATAAACAGGCCGACGAAGCGGAAAACCGGGAACCGAGGAGATAAGACGCACGTAAATCGTCTTGTCGCCTCAGAAAGCGTGTTCCTGCCACGGGATGCACCTTTTCATTGGGGCGAATCAAAGCTCGCTAAGGAAAGCCATGACAAACGGACGAACTCATAATCCGATGCTTTGGAGCACGATCGCCATCGTGCTCCTGGTCGCCGTAACGGCAGTAGCTGGGATCTTTTGGCCAGCTACATATGCGAAGGAAACACTGTATTCGAGTGCCGGGGCCATTGGCAGTGATCTTGTAGATCTGCTGTTGGTCGTACCGGTCTTGCTGATCAGCGGCATCTTGGGGTATCGGGGGTCGGTTCCCGCGCGATTGGTCTGGCTGGGCACTCTGGGCTATCTGCTTTACAACTTTGTTCTTTACGCTTTCGGGGTGCACTTCAACCCGATGTTTTTGGTCTATTGCGCGACTTTGAGCCTGTGCTTCTACGCCACGGTGTTCAGTCTTCCGCTGATTTCCCTCGAGCAGATCGCCCAAACCTATAGTCCTCGCGCGCCACGAAAGACGACCGCCATAGTGCTCCTGGTAATTGCCATACTATTCGCTGTTTTCGATTTGGGCGAGGACATCCCAGCACTGCTGGCGGGGCGAGTCCCTCAAAGCGTCATCCAGGTGGACCTGCATGTTAGTTTCATTCATTGTCTGGACCTGATCTTCCTCATACCCGGTATGTGCATTACCGCATATCTTCTCTTTCGCAGAAAAGCATCGGGCTACGCGCTTGGGCCGGCATTTCTGGCTCTATTGGCGCTCATGAACATAGAACTTGCGGTCCTGATGGTGGTAATGGCCCTCAAGGGTTGTTTTGGAATGTTCTACCCAATGATCGTCTCTTTCGCAGTTGTTGGTGACGGTTGTGCGGTTTTGCTATGGTTCTACTTCGCGTCGGCAAAAAGAGGGCGGGTGACCCACATCTGACCATCCTGGAGTGAACGAGTGTATCTCGATAAGGATGAAGGCTTCGTCTTTATCAAGGTGCGCTTAATCGTGATGGCAGATTAAGATGTGGGCCGACAGCTCACTCGATTATGTAATTAAGATTTGGTATGTGTATTTCAACCTCCAGCTGATTGAGAATCTCCCGCGCCGCTCTTTTTGAGCGCAGCCCTCCAGTGGGATAATGAATACCAGCCATGACCGACGCAAATACGGAAACGCAAGCTGTCCCCTCCAACTTCCTCCGCGAGATCATCGCCGAGGATGTACGCACCAAGAAGTACGGCGACGCCGTCATTCAGACCCGCTTTCCTCCCGAGCCCAACGGTTACCTGCACATCGGCCACGCCAAGGCAATTTGCATTGATTTTGGTCTTGCGGATGAATTTGGCGGAAAAACAAACCTGCGATTCGACGACACGAACCCCGAGAAAGAGGAGCAGGAGTACGTCGATTCCATCCTGTCCGACGTGCGCTGGCTGGGCTTCGAGTGGGAGCGCCTCTGCTACGCCTCCGACTACTTCCTACAGCTCTACGAGTGGGCATTGCAGCTCATCAAGGCCGGAAAAGCATACGTCGATGACCTATCCGCCGATGAGATTCGCCAGCATCGCGGCACGCTGACTGAGCCCGGCAAGGACTCGCCCTACCGCAACCGTTCCGTCGAAGAGAATCTCGACCTCTTTCAGAGAATGAAATCCGGCGAATTCCCCGACGGCAGCCGCGTGCTGCGCGCCAAGATCGACATGGCGTCGCCGAATCTGAATATGCGCGATCCGGTGATGTACCGCATCCTGCACGCCACACACCACCGCACCGGCGATGAGTGGTGCATCTATCCGATGTACGACTACGCCCACGGCCAGTCGGATTCGCTGGAGCGCGTTACACACTCGATGTGCACGCTGGAGTTCGCCGACCACCAGCCCCTCTACCGCTGGTATATCGAGCAGTTGGGCATCTTCCCCTCGCAACAGTTTGAATTTGACCGGCTCAACATCACCTACACGATGCTCAGCAAGCGCAAGCTGTTGCAACTCGTGAATGAAAAGCGCGTAAACGGCTGGGACGATCCACGCATGCCCACCCTCTGCGGCATACGCCGCCGCGGCTTTACTCCGGAGGCCATCCGCACCTTCGTGGCCGCCTCAGGCGTCTCGCGCACCAATGGCTTCACCGACATTGAAATGCTCGAGCACTTCCAGCGCGACGACCTGAACCGCCGGGCGAGACGGGCCATGGCCGTGCTGCGCCCGCTCAAACTGGTCATCGACAACTACCCCACCGGCCAGGAAGAGTTCGTCGAGGTCGCCAACAACCCCGAAGACACCTCCGCCGGAACCCGCCAGGTGCCCTTTTCAGGAACAATTTATATCGAGCAGGACGACTTTCGCGAGGTTCCTCCGCCCAAGTACTACCGCCTCTCTCCAGGCAAGGAGGTGCGCCTGCGCAACGCCTACTTCATCACCGCCCAGAGCGTGGTGAAAGACGAGGCCGGCGAGATCGTCGAGGTGCATTGCACCTACGATCCGGCCAGCCGCGGCGGCAACTCGCCCGACGGCCGCAAGGTTAAGTCCACCATGCACTGGGTCTCGGCCGCCCACGCTATCTCCGCCGAGATTCGCCTCTACGGCAACCTCTTCGCCAAGGCCGATCCCTACGACCTGGAAGAAGGCCAGGATGTTCTCGACAATCTCAACCCCAACTCGCTGGAGATTCTGACCGGCGCCAGGCTGGAACCCTCTCTCGCCAACGCCCAACTGGAAGACCGCTTCCAGTTCGAGCGCGTAGGCTACTTCTGCCTCGATCCCGACTCCACTCCGGGCACTCTCGTCTTCAACCGCACCCTCGCCCTCAAAGACTCCTGGGCCAAAATCGAGCGAACCACCTGCGGTGGGGCAGCCGCTCGCTGATCGCTCGCATGAGCTTTTATGCTTTCCCAGGTCTCAGAATCGAGATCTGGGGTATCTGAATAATCAGCATCTAAAAGGCTAGTCTGAAAGTTCATCGTCCAGCACTTTTGCTTTTTGATTTTCAGCTTTCACAAGTGGAATATCCCGCAGAACACAGCGCGTCCTCATCACGATGTCGTAGGTGCGGTTATTCCAAAGCCTCGAAAGGAAAAAGTCATTATAAAGTCCTTGAACAACGAGGGCACCGGAAAGTCCGAGGTAGTATCGGTTCCATAAAGTAGGTGCGATTTGTGTAGCTATTAGACCGAGCCAGCCAGCAGCATACATCGTCCGAAGTAATGAGCTTCCACGAATCTCCTCGGCAGTCGGAGTTCCCAAAACCTCATGCCAGATAGCCATCTGGCTATCTGCTCGCATTGCAGTTGGAGATGGAGGACTAATTCCGTAGCGTGCCTTTAACAAACTCTCCGCAGCATGAGCCCAGACTTGGTATGCGTTATGAGCATAGCTGTCGGTCCGCACGTCTCTCTGTATCCACCAGCTTTGGATTGGATTAATAAACCTCCGCACAAAGGATTTGGGATTTGCCATCCCCCTAGCTGTGTACTTGTATATCCGTTTCTTGATCGACGCAGACGCCAAATGCGCTCCGCGAAAAAAGGTTCTCATGAGATTCTGCAGAAATCCAACTGTCAACAATGCGGCGAGTCCGACGAAATATGTGCAGAAGAGCGCCATGGCCATTTGGATGTAGGATTCAGCGTTTGCTGCCGTGTGGTTAGTAAATATGGTCATCTGACTAGGGGATCCCCATAAGATCGAAATCTCGAAGAAGACTCCAGGTATTAGCGGCAAGAAGAGATCCACTGTCTTCGGGTGCGGGGCTTTGGAGAAGTCGAATGGGAGGCTATCCATATCGTTGATAGTGTACTCCACCTATTAGAGCATTATCACACTAGCTGTACCCAGTTATGACATGTTCTGAACCAGGCTGCGGCGTTGTCCGGAGTGATCTTTGGAAG
>JBKQLG010000054.1:0-4860 GCA_052147235.1 Occallatibacter sp. | reverse complement strand
TGCCGCTCAGACGCAACTTCTTCAGACACTCAGCCAGTTTGGCGTTCATTGGGGTGACGATCCTTTCGGAATTGGAGTAAAGATGCGAGCGAATAGTCGCTCAGGGGACGAATGATCGGATGCTCTTTCAGGAACTCGAACTGCCGCTGCTCATGGCCCTTGTGTTTGAGCAACTGGCGGATGGTCCGCAGGTAATAAGATGCGTGGCTCAAGGCCACGCGACAACAGTTCCCGCCGTTCCGCCTCGCTGAAGAGCTTGCTCACCTGTTGCTTGGTCGTGCCATGGATGCGCTGGTCCGCCACGCTCGATTCCCAGTCCAGAAGGAACTCGTTCTCTTCGGCCAGGCTCGTGAAGATACGTCCCTTGAGTGCATTCCGCTTGCGCTACCACATCGCAATCAAAGGGTTTCGCTCGGAGGAGATCACCTTGGTCACAACGCTCATCGATGCAGAACTCTATCCCGCTGAGGAATTGGCATCGTTGTATCAGCGGAGGTGGACCATCGAAGTCTGCCAAGCAGACTACGACGAAAAAGACAACTTGTATCGGGGGGGTCGATGGGCCTATAGTAGCTACATCGGCCTTGTTGAAGCTGGTCCATTGGTGCCAGCAGTGCAAGCACTCAAATTCAGGAGGAAACCCATGCGATACGTCAGGGAAGACGTCGTCCCCCCCCGCGCCCAGCGCGGGCCAATCAGCGCGTCCTGTTGAAAGAACTTTGGAGAACATTGCCGCCGCCGAAGCGAGAGGAGGTGCTGCGGACGCTGAGCCGACTGGTGGCTCAAGGCATCGAAACGCCGACCGGGCAAAAGGAGGTGCGCGATGAACGGCATCTCTGAGAGACCCGTGGAGGCATCGGCGAGCATCTCCGGCAATTCGACCCCCGCCGGTCGATCGTCGCGCGGCGACTGGTCGTTTGCCACAGCGAAGATTCAGCCTGGCCATCAGGAGCGGTTGGCGATTGTCTATGTGCGGCAGTCGAGTCCCCAGCAGGTGCTGGAGCATCGGGAATCGGCTGAACTGCAGTACAACTTGGCGCGCCAGGCGGTGGCACTCGGCTGGCCGGAAGAACGTGTTTTGGTGATTGATGAGGATCAAGGGCAAAGCGCCAAGTCGGCGGAGGCTCGCCAGGGGTTTCAGCAGTTGCTGGCGGAAGTGAGTCTCGATCATGTCGGTCTGGTACTGGGGATCGAGATGAGCCGGTTGGCGCGGTCGTGCAAGGACTGGTATCAACTCCTGGAAGTATGTGCGTTGTTTCGTACGCTGTTGTTTGATCAGGATGGTTTGTATGATCCGACCAATTACAACGACCGCCTGCTGTTGGGGCTCAAGGGGACGATGAGTGAGGCGGAACTACACATCCTGCAAGGACGTCTGAACCAGGGTCGTTTGAACAAGGCGCGACGAGGTGCATTGCTCAACCATCCGGTGACCGGATACATCCGCGTGCCAGGAGATCGTCTGGCGCTGGATCCCGACGAGCAAGTGCAGGCCGTGGTACGGCTTCTGTTCGAGAAGTTCGCAGAATTGGGGACAGTCAATCGGTTACTGCAATATCTGGTGCGGCAGGGAATTCGTTTGGGAATTCGTCCGCACTTCGGTCCCAATCGCGGGAACGTGGAATGGCGGCGACCATGCCGGGAGACATTGCTGAACATTCTGCACCATCCCTGCTACGCCGGTGCATACAGCCATGGTCGGCGACCAGTGGATCCGCGGCGTAAGATTCCGGGCCGCCCAGGAACGGGACGACGCGTGGCCTCGTGGCAGGAATGTGAGGTTCTGATTCGTGACCGGTTTCCGGCCTACATCACCTGGGAGCAGTTTCTGGCCAATCAACAGCGATTGGCCGACAACCGCGCACGGGCGGAATCGCGCGGCGCTCCAAGGGAAGGGCCGGCATTGCTGGCTGGCTTGTTAGTGTGTGGCCGCTGCGAGCATCGGATGACAGTCCAATACACCGATGCGCCACCACGGCTCGGCTATGCCTGTAATCGTCTTCAAACCGACTATGGCGAGCCGTTTTGTCAAAGCCTGGCCGGAAAGGGGCTCGACGAGCTGATTGCGCATCAACTGCTGCATGTCTTGGAACCGGCGGCGTTGGAGTTGAGTCTCCGCGCAGCCGACGACAGTCAGCGGGAGCGGGATCGTCTCCATCAGCATTGGCAACAGCGGCTGGAACGAGCGCGCTATGAGAGTGACCGGGCAGCACGTCAGTACCATGCCGTGGGTAGCCGTCTAAACTGTGCGCGCGGTAGCGCGCTGAGAGTTGGTGTGCAACACCCCTCAGTGCGACGATTGCGCGAGAACGGCCGACGGTCGATCGCGAGGTAAAGTGGATCTTTCCGCTCGGCCAAGTGAAGCAAGCAGTGGCATGCAGCCGTTGAAGGTTGCCAATTGCCGCGACTTATCCGTCTGGCACGGGAAGGAGGCGATCTAACAGGGATGGGCGACCGGCGTGCGACTCGCGGTCAGTTAGACCCAGTTTCTCCGCCAGCCGGGTGAAGCAACTCCGGCCAGCCTCCAACCAGTGCGAGACTTCCTCAATCACACTCGATAGCGTAAAGCTGGCAAGATACTGGCGGAGGGATTCCAGCACGCTCACAATCACCGTTTGACGCCGCGCGCCGGCCGGCGTCTTGTTGGTGCGGCCCGTATCCCGCGCTTGCGCCGGGGATCGCAACGTCCGCTCGGCTTCATTGTTCGTTCCCGATACTGCCATCATTTCGCCGTTGGGCTTCTGCACCGGCGCAGCCGTCACGAAAGTGAATAGTTGCTCCGCCAGCATCAGCCGCATCAGTTCGTTGCACAGCCGTCGATAGTCGTCCTCCGGTCCTTCGCCCGGCGGTAGTTCGGCCACCCACATGGGAGCGCACAGGTCGAAGATCTCATCGTCCAGCGCGGCGACCCTTTCCGCCCGGCCCGCCGCGCCAAGTCGCCTGTCGCGCTGCAAACGGCAGGCCGAGTGGTAGATCTCTAAAAGCTGGTCGGCAAAGTGGCGGTACTCAGCGTTCGTCGGTTCCAGCAACGTCAGCTTGATCGCCTTCCGTAGCAGATGTGCCCAACATTTCTGCGACAGCGTGAAGTTGGCATACACCGCCGCGTCGTCGCTGATCAACAACCCGGCAAACGTCGCCGGGTCCAGGATGTGCTCCAGGGTCTTCGCATCCTTGGAGACGCCGAAAAATATCACGCGGACTTTCTCCGAGAGAAACGCCCACACGCTATGGATGCTCCATCCCGTCTCGTCGGTATGCACCACCAGCGAATTGGCCAGCAGCATGCACAGCATGTCGAACTCCTCTTCCCACCGCCGCGCCAACCGCTTGATCAGCGCCTCCGCCTGCGATTTTTGCAGATTCAGGCTCTCGAAGAAGTTGATCAGCAGGCACGCCTTGTCCAACGACAAGCCGACAATGTAAACTTGGTACGCGATGGCCAGGACGATTTCAATCCCAAACTCGCTGCGGCCGAAGACGCCGGGGATTTTGCCGTAGCGGTTGTTCGGCCCGCGATAGATTTCGTAGGCGACGAGCACCGCTCGGCCGTTTTCCACACGCCACACGGGCCGCGTGTGCGACAGCCAGCAGTCTGCCTCCGGCACGTCCGCCGGAAAGACCTTCTCCGTCCGCACGGCTTCGGCAAGCTTTTCCACAGTCCGTTTCCGTCCGCCCCGCGAGCGCTGCTTCCGCCTTCGCGGTTCCTTTCCCCGAAACTCCTGCCGCTTTTCTTCCGCTCGCATCGAGAACGCCTCGGGTAACCTCCGCGTCGCCCCGGCACCCAGTTGACGCTCCAACTCGTCGATCCGCCGCTGGAGGGCCACAATCACGTCCACGAGCCGATCGGCAGTGATCCGCCCCGCGCGAACATCTTCCTTGAGTTGCTCAACGTCCATGCCCCCTTATAATCAAGTCTGCCAAATTCACGCAACGCCAAATTCACAGAGTAGACGGCTACTGCCGTGGAGCCGGAGAATCGCTTGGTAGCGCGACAATTGGAACGTCGATGGGAAGAGTCGCTACGTGAACAGCGTGAGTTGCAAGAAGCCTATGACCGGTTTGTCCGTGAGCAACCAACGACGTTGACGGTTACGGACCGAGAGACGATCCGCGCTTTGGCCACCGACATTCCGGCGCTCTGGAAGTCGGCCAGCACGACGGCTGTGGATCGCAAGGCCCTCGTGCGGCACTTGGTGGAACGCGTGGTTGTCACGGTTCAAGGCGAGAGCGAGTTGGTGGACGTGTCGGTGGAATGGGTCGGTGGATATGTGAGCCAACATCAGTTGATCCGACCCGTGGCCCGGTACGAGCAATTACACCATTTCCAAGAACTGCTCGCCCGAGCCGTGCAGTTGCGCGATGAAGGCCGCGTGACTTCGGAGATCGCGATACAACTCAACCGAGAGGGCTGGCATCCACCGAAGCGTCGCGCCACCTTCAACGGCCCCATGGTCCGGGCGCTGTTGTCGCGACGTGCTACGCCAGGTCCGCGGCCACGCCCGAAAGACGCGGCAAATCTGCTCGCGCCACACGAGTGGTGGTTTCCCGATCTGGCACAGCGACTGGACATGCCACATCCCACTATGTACAGTTGGTTGCGTCGTGGCTGGGTGCATGCGCGACAATTGCCCGGAGCCCAGGGGCGCTGGATTCTCTGGGCGGACGAAGAGGAGTTGGACCGTCTGAAACGGTTACGCACCTGTCCTCACACCTGGTGTGATCAGCCGCTGTTTCACCAGCTTATAATTCCTAAACCCCGAACCGAAAACAAGTAACGAGGGACTGGCTGAAAAGCCGCGGCCCATCAAACATGGTTGATAAAAGTTGTGACAAAGGAGGCAGTATGAGTGGTAAAAGGAG
>JBKQLG010000053.1:0-3313 GCA_052147235.1 Occallatibacter sp. | reverse complement strand
CGGAAGGTTTTTGCGCAGTGGGTGTCGTGGGCGGCGCTGCAGAAGGAGACTTGCCCGGAGTCTTGTCCGGCTCAGCGACCGGCGGCGGTGGAACCGTGCTCGGCGGCTGAACGACCGGAGCTGGAGGGTTTTGTTGTTGCGGCGGAACGGGAACGATGACCACCGCAGGCGGAGTAGGTACGGGCGGCTTGCGATGCACGTACCAGTACAAGCCTCCGGCGATGACTACCGCTGCACACGCGACGCAAAGCAGCGCGATGCCAAAGAGGGATTCAAACTGCGCGGGCTTTGAGGGCTTTTTCTGGGCCGGCATTGGGCCAGGTTGCGGCGAGGCTTCTCGGGCGGCGGCCGGGGGAATGGACCGTGCGACAGACCCCGGTGCGAGCGTGACATTGGAGTCCGCTGTGGCCAGCAAGGGCGCACCTGTCTGCATCACTGAAGGTGTGGAATTGGTGCGCATGGCCGCCAAATCCTGCGCCAGTTCCTCGCCGGTCTGGTAGCGGTCGGCCGGGCTCTTGGCCAGGCACTTCAGGATCACCGCTTCAAACCGGGCCGGAATCGCGGGATTGAGTTTTGCCGGCGGAACCGGCTCTGTGTAAACCACCTTGTAGGAGACGGCGGTCATGGTCTCGCCGGGGAAGGGCTGCTCGCCGGTTGCAAGGGTATAGAGAATCACGCCGAGTGAAAAGAGGTCGGCACGGCCGTCGATGGGAGCGCCGGTGAACTGCTCCGGCGGCATGAACGAGGGAGTGCCCAGCAACTGCCCGGTGGACGTGATCTCGCTCGCCGCGAGCTTGGCAATGCCGAAGTCGGTAATGCGGGGCCTCTCGCTGCCGTAGACCGCGCGAGAGGTCATCAGAATGTTGGCGGGTTTGATATCGCGATGAATCACGCCTTGCCGATGCGCATAGCCGAGCGCATCGGCGAGCTGCTGGCCGATTTCGCTGATGCGATCGAGACTGTACCGCTCGCCTTTCTTTTGCACGTCGGCCAGTGTCCGGCCCTCGACGAACTCCATCACCAGGTATGGAGCGCCCGCATCCTCGCCCACGTCAAAGACGGGCACAATTCCGGGATGCGCAAGGACGCCCGAGGCCCGCGCCTCGCGGTAGAATCGCGCGCGGTACTCTTCGCTTTGAGCGCCTTCGAGCGCCGCGGTATGGATGGTTTTGAGGGCGACGATGCGGCCTACGGCGGGGTCACGGGCCTTGAAGACACTCCCCATCGCGCCGCGGCCGAGTTCCTCCACAATCTCATACCTTCCAATGCATTTGGGGTCGCCCATGGTGAGGATTGTACCAATCCAGCGCCACCATTTTCAGGCAACTTCGCTTTCAGAATGTGAAGTATGCGGGGTTCGCCGCAGGTCTCCGCGCCTGAGCGCTGGATCTACGCTGCCTCGCGGTAGCGCACGACCAGCAGCGTAATGTCATCGGACTGCTCTGCGCTCTTGGTGAAATCGCGCACCGCATCGAGAACCGACTGCTGCAGCTCTTCAACGGGCACATCCTTCCGGCCGGCCAGAACCTGGCTCAAACCGGTGACCTCAAACAGCACGTGAGCGGAGTTCTCCGCTTCCGTTACCCCATCGCTGAAGAGCACCAGGGTGTCCTCCGGTTCCAACTGCAGGCGCGCCGAAGTGTATTCCGCTTCGGGAATGAGGCCGACGGGGAACGATCCCTCGGTGTAAAGTTCGCTCACATTGCCCTGCCGCAACAACAGCGGCGATGGATGCCCCGCCTTGATGTACTCGAGCATTCCGTCGTTATCCAAAAGCCCGATGAACATGGTGGCATAGCGGCCGACCTCCGCGTGGCGGCACAGAAAGCGATTAATGTGGTTGAAGACCTTTACTGGATCGGCGCCCATGGTGAGTCCCGACAACGCGCCTTGCAGCATCGTCGTCAGCAGCGCTGCGCCCAGCCCTTTGCCGCTCACGTCGGCGATAAGAATTGCGGTACGGTCTTCGTTCACCTGAACGACATCGAAGTAGTCGCCGCCCACTTCGTGGCAGGGATAATGAACTCCTGTGACAGCGAGGTGCGGAAAATCGGTAAGCCCGTGGGGCAGCAGCACCTGCTGGATGGTGCGTGCGATCGATAGCTCCTGCTCCAGCCGTTGCCGTTCGCGTTCGCGCTCCACCAGCCGCGCATTGTCCATAATGCTGGCCGCCTGCACCGCGAGCGCATCGAGAATCTGGCGGTCGAGCGCGGAAAACGCAGCCCTGCGGCGCGAGTCCAGATAGAGCACGCCCAGCAGTTGACCGCGCTCGCTTTCGGAGCCTGTGTCGGCGGTGGAGCGCGACGAGGCATACAGCGGAACAGCGACCACCGCGCGCAGCCCCTGAATCACCACGCTCGCTGCGGCCTTCAAGTCCACTCCCGCCAGGTTCAGGTCCTCCGTAATCACGCTCGACTGTTTGCTGATTGCCTGGTTGATCGCGGTCTGGCTGGGGTTCAGATTCTCCGGCGCCAGATCCTCGCCTTTGTTGCTGCGGGCCTGGTGAACATGCAGCGCACCCGAACCGTCAGGCTCGATCAACAAGCCGCGGTCGGCATGGGTGACGGAGATGGCGTGATCGAGCATCGTGCCCAACACGGAATCGAGAGGAAGCTGCGAGTGGAGAAGCGATGTTGCCTCCAGAAGCAGATTCAGCTTGTTCAATCCGCCGGTACCCGTAGTGCTGGTGAAGTCGGAAATGGAACCGATGCGCGTCAGCAGGTTGGCTACCGACACCGGCGGCGGATGTGGAACCGGAGCCGCTGCCGAATGGAAGACGATCTGGTAACTGTCGTCGATGCCGAACGTGATCACGTCGCCGTCGCGCAGCAGGTGCTGCAGAACTTTGGCGCCGTTCACGAAGACGCCGGAGCGATTGCCCCGGTCCTGCATCCGGTGGCCGGCGCCCTCGGCCACAATCGTCGCGCAGCGGCGGGAGATGCGCCCATCGTCAAGCTGCAAAGCGTTGTCGACCTCGCCGCCGCGCCCGATGTTGAAGGGCTCAGGCGTCAGGGCAACCTGCTGGCGGGAGCTGTCAGGGGCGATGACTTCGAGGACGGCTTCGGTTTGCGGGGAAAGTTCGTTCATGAGTCCGACGTGGGCAAATTGTAACATCCAGCATCGACAAGACTTGAGGGGGGCGAGCATCGAGCGGCTGCTCCAATTTGGGTCCGCCTCCGCAAAACGCTCCGGCGCGACAGCCTTCGCCCGGACCCTCCCCGATCGTTTTTGTCCGGTAAAGAACTGGCTTGCCGAGCCGTAGCTCGCTGCAAGCGGGCGAAGGCTGGTGGCGGAGGGCAGGATCGAACTGCCG
>JBKQLG010000052.1:0-8063 GCA_052147235.1 Occallatibacter sp. | reverse complement strand
ACTGTCCGACATACGAAAATGCGCCGATTTCATGCCCTCGCGACAAAATACTTACTGCGCGCTCTTTAAACTCGGCGTTTTTCAGAGGTTCCTTAGATATTGCTGCGGAACAGGCAGCTGTGCTATCGGTCTTCGCGCGATTCTCGTCTGCCGCACAAGAAGCAGGAGTAGTCATCGCTCCTGCGATGGCGTTCTACGGTGGATTGGGAGATCTCCTTGCGACCGCGGCGATGGGGGACTGGAATGCTGCGGATGAAATTCTCATTGGCGTCGCACTCGATAGCTGGAAACCTACGCGGGGGACCCGGTTGACCGGCCAGCGCAATCCCGGCCAGCATCTCACTTATTCCGATAACAAATTGGAAGGCTTCGATCCGCCGCCGCGCATCTGGAATTTTCTGGCACCTTTTGGGCAGCAAGAAGTCGTGGGCTTTTCTCTGGCCGAGACGATCACCATCTCTCGGCATCTCCTTACGCCGCGGGTTCACGCGTATATAAATCTCGCGCCGATTGCGGACATCCGCAATCCCGATACGCCAACGCCGACCGCGGCGGACGAAACTGGCCGCTCCTCCCAGTTCTTCCTTATGGAGGCGGTCGCGCGAAATGGAGAAGCAGAACGCCGGGCGGTTGCACATGGCCGGGATATCTATGCGATCACAGCACCGATTGTGGTCGAAGCGGCACAACGTGTGATGAATGGGTTGGTCAGGGTCAGTGGCGTTGTTACGGCAGGCGAAGCCTTTAACCCGCTAAACTTCCTGAGTGCGCTTGCTCCGGAGCATCTTTCCTTTGAGATTGAGTAGTCCCAGCCGGGTGCCTCATCCTTCGCGGATTTTGTGAATGGTGGTAGAGAACGATGCTAAAACCGATCGAAAGAGCAGGTCGGGAACAGGCTGATCCCTGATCCCAACCGGGGTTCCCAACGAGTGATCTGTGCTCGTTTGATTGGCTTTACGCTCTTCCCGCGAACTCTCGCGTCTCGGTGTAGACCTTCACCTTTTCGCCCACCTGAATGTAGAGCGGAGCTTTGATCTCCAGGCCGGTCTGAAGCCGCGCCAGCTTGGTCACATTGCCGCTGGTGTCGCCGCGCGCGCCGCCTTCCGTGTACACAACTTCCAGCTCGACCTTCTCCGGCAACTGCAAGCCGATGGGGTTGCCGTTGAACTTGTGCAGTTGGATAATCGCGCCCTCCACCAGCAGCTCCAGCGCGTTGCCCACCATGTCGCTGTTCAGCGTGTGCGTCTCAAAGCTCTCCTGGTCCATGAAGTGCGATCCCTCGCTGTCGCTGTAGAGGTACGACGCCTCGACCAGTTCCAGGTCCGGCTCCTTGAAGCGTTCGCCGGCTTTGAAGGTCTTGTCGAAGACCGCCCGCGTCAGCAGGTTGCGCATCTTCAGCCGCACCAGCGTCTGGCCGCCGCGCGCCGTGGGCGTCGAGACCTCGGCCTCCATGCAGTAGTACGGGGTGTTCTCAAACTCGAAGTACATCTTGCGTTTGACGGTAATCGCTTCCAGCAGTGCGGCCATGGATTCCTCGATACAAACAGGCGTTCGCAGCCGCGAAGGCCCTGCGGCTCTCATGCGGCTCCCTGACCATTATAGGGGGATGCCACCTTGCCGGGCTTGCTCCTTTTTCCAGTCCGCATCATCAAAGAAATGAGCCTGCCTGTGCAGGCATCTCTTCCGCAAGCGAGAACGTCATGGCGCGTGAACTGCTGACCGCACGACTGGAACGCAAGGAGTGCATCTCCGAATTCGCCCAATGCTACCACTTCGTCTTCGTGATCGACGAGTTGGAGAGCTTTCCCTACACTTCCGGCCAGTTCGTCTCCGCTGTGGCTCCGGACGCGAACGGCAAAATCCAGACTCGCGCCTATTCCATTGCCTCCGCCTCCAAGGCCAACCGCTTCGAGCTCTGCGTGAATCGCGTCGAGGAGGGCTTCTTCAGCAACCACCTGGCTGATCTGCCCGACCTGCCCATCGGCGCGGAGATTCAGCTCCATGGCCCCCATGGCCACTTTATCCTCCACGAACCCATCACCGACTCCATCCTCATCGCCACCGGCACCGGCATCGCCCCGATGCGCGGCTATTTGCAATGGCTCTTCCCGGAAGGCGGGACAGATTCGGAGATGGGCCGCAGCAACGGCAAGCAGATCTGGCTGGTCTATGGCACACGCCACGAGAGCGACATCTACTACCAGGCCGAGTTCGAGGCCCTCGCCCAGCGCATCCCCAACTTCCACTACCTGCCCACCCTGAGCCGCGCTCTCGATACCTGGACCGGCTTACGCGGTTACGTTCAGGAGCACGTGACCAGAATCATCGAAGAGCGCGCCGCGCAACTCGGCCAGCCGTTGCCCGCGCCCCTGCCCGATCCCACGCTGCCGGCCTCCGAGCTGAACTTCGACATCTACGCCTACATCTGCGGCCTCAATGAGATGGTTTCAGGCGTTCGCGAGCGGCTGACTTCGCTCGGCTGGCATCGCAAGCAGATCGTCTTCGAGCGCTACGACTGAGGAGCGCAGCCGGCGATCGATATTGCATCGCGCCGCGAATCAGCTGTTCACCGTGGGATGGTCAAAAGATTCCTGGCAGCAAGGCCCAGGATTCTCCTCGATAGCTGCGATACTCTTCGCCAAAGGCTTTGAGAAGATTCTCTTCTTCCAGGCGTATCTTGCGCAGATAGGCAGCCAGGGCCAACACCCAGCCGATCAGCGCGTGCAACTCGCCGGAGACAATCGCTGTGCCCAGATAAAGGCCGAGCAGGGCTGTATAGATCGGATGGCGAATGACGCGATAAGGGCCGCTGCGAATCAGTTGATGATCGACTTTGATGGTGATCCTGCCGCTCCAGTAGCGGCCCAGGCAGCGGCGCGCCCAGATCGCCAGCACCACGCCCATTGCGTTAAGGGTGAGTCCTGTCGCGGTGACGAAGGCGGAGGCCGGCAGATACCGATGGCGCAGCCCCTGAATGGGCAGAAAAATGAGAAACTGGGCCGCGCTCGTTAACAACAGATGCAGCCACCGCGATCTCCGAGACTCAGAATCGGTTTCCGGCGCGATGTTCTTCTTCGCCGCGTCCCAGTATATTTCGATCACGCACCACATGGCGATGGATGTCCACATGGGCCAGCCGTATCCGAAGGGTTTCATCTTTTCGTTATACACGCCCGGCCGAAAGGAGAGGAAGATTGGTATACTCAAGAGAGAAGAGCTAAGAAGATGCACAATCGGCAACATCGCGCATGGGTTCTGATTGCGGCCATCGCAATCGGTTTCGCCCTTGTGTGCCTGCTGATCCCGCACGATCATTCCGGCGGCGCGGATTGGCTGGCGATTCTGCCGCTTCTCTTTGCGGGATTCATCTCGCCGCTCAGCCTGCTCTCACCGCTGGCCTGTGAGTACGTTGGCCGAGCGCCCGCCGCTCCGGCGCTGCCCTCACGCTTCCAGCGCCCGCCACCCTTCCGGCTCGCATAGTTCCCTCACAACTGGTCCGGCTTTGCAGGACGGCCTCCGGCTGTTCTGCGGCTGCGACCCATTCCTTGTGAAGTTCTTTCTGCGATTCCAAGAGGGTGCGTATGAACATCGATTCGATCTCTGCCTGGTGCATCTTTGCCGGGTACATTCCATTTCTTGCCATCATTGTGATCCTTCTCCATTACTCTCTGCGGCGCTTCCTCTGGCGGCTCAGAAAGCGGCAGGGGAAAAGCAACCTGGGCTTTTATCCGACTTCGTTTGCGCTGGGAATGGCACTGCAATTCATGCAAGTTTATTGGAGGCCCAGCGTCTCTTATGTTCTGGAAGAGAAGCAGGACGAAGACGCGGATGAGGACGACAACGGCGATCCGGAAACCCTGAATAAACAACTCAGCCGGCAGCTCAAGCGGATTCGCCGCGGCGAGCCGGTCGACCGGCTGGTGCTGCGGCTTTGAGCAGTAAGGTATACCACCCCGATGTCTTTACGGCGAATGGGCGTTGTAAACCTTTCGTAACCCCCACCATTTACACTGGTAAACGGAGATTCCTGTGTTTTTTGATAAAGTTCTTACCAAGATTTTTGGCACCGCGAACGAGCGGACGATCAAGCGGTTGATGCCCATGGTGGCATTGATCAGCGCCCTCGAAGCGGACACGAAAAAACTTACCGACGACCAGTTGCGGGAGAAGACGGTCGAGTTTCGGGCGCGGATTGCGGCGCACCTCGAAGGCATTCCCAGCGACGAGGAGCACAAAGACGAGCGCAAGGCCGCAGAGCGCGAGGCGCTGGACGAGGTCTTGCCCGAGGCCTTTGCGGTGGTGCGCGAGGCCGGATGGCGCACCGTGCAGATGCGCCACTTCGATGTGCAGTTGATCGGCGGCATGGTGCTGCATCAGGGCAAGATCGCCGAGATGAAGACCGGCGAAGGCAAGACGCTGGTAGCCACGCTGGCCTGCTATTTGAACGCGCTCGCCGGCCACGGTGTGCATGTGGTCACCGTGAACGATTACCTAGCCAAGCGCGACGCCGAGTGGATGGGCAAGATCTACGAGTTCCTCGGGCTCAGCGTGGGCGTGATCGTCCACGATCTCGACGACAACGAGCGCCGCGCCGCTTACGCTGCTGACATTACTTACGGAACCAATAACGAATTCGGCTTCGACTACCTGCGCGACAATATGAAATTCGAGATAAAAGATTGCGTGCAGCGCGGCCATTATTACGCCATCGTCGACGAGGTGGATTCGATCCTGATCGACGAGGCGCGCACTCCGCTGATCATCTCCGGCCCCACCGACCAGACCACCGACAAGTATGCGCGGGCGCGCAAGATCGTTCCCGAACTGGAGAAGGGCGAGGAGATCGAAGAGGGCGAGACCAAGTACCTCACCGGCGATTACATTGTAGACGAAAAGCAGCGGACAATCGGCGTGACAGATGAGGGCTGGGTGACGATTGAAAAGCTGCTGGGCATTAGCAACATCGCCGACGCCGAAAACTGGGAGATGAAGCACTACGTCGAGACGGCCATCAAGGCCGAAGCGCTCTACCACCGCGACGTCGAGTACGTGGTCAAGGACGGCGAAGTCATCATCGTCGATACCTTCACCGGGCGTTTGATGCCGGGCCGCCGCTGGAGTGACGGGCTGCATCAGTCCATCGAGGCCAAAGAAGGCGTAAGCATTCGCAAGGAAGACCAGACGCTGGCCACTATCACCTTCCAGAATTATTTCCGGCTCTATCGGAAATTGAGCGGCATGACCGGCACCGCCGAAACCGAAGCGGCCGAGTTCGAGAAGATTTACAAGCTGGAGATCGTCGTCATCCCCACCAACAAGCCGCTGCTGCGCCTGGAAAATCCAGACGTGGTCTATCGCACCGAGAAGGAGAAATTCAAGGCTGCGGCGGACGACATCGCCATCCTGCATGAGCGCAACCAACCGGTGCTGGTGGGCACTGTGTCCATCGAAAAGTCCGAGCGGCTTTCAACGATCCTGAAGAATAAAAAAATTCCCCACGTGGTGCTCAACGCCAAGTTTCACGAGAACGAGGCGCAGTACGTGGCGCAGGCGGGACGCGCGGGATCGGTCACCATCGCCACCAACATGGCCGGGCGCGGCACCGATATTCTGCTCGGCGGCAATCCGGAGTTCATGGCTCGCCAGGAGCTGGCGAAGAAGAACAAGGCGCGCGCCATCAGCGCCAACGAGGGCGCCATCAATCCCATGGCTCCGCCGGGCTTCCTGCGCTTCTACTATCAGGGCCAGGAGTACGAGATTGCCGAGCCGGAGTGGGCCGAGGTCTTCCAGGTCCATGCCGAAAAGGCGCATCTCGATCACGAGCAGGTGATCGATTCCGGCGGCCTCTTCATCCTCGGCACCGAGCGGCACGAGTCGCGGCGCATCGACAATCAGCTTCGCGGGCGCGCCGGCCGCCAGGGCGATCCCGGCGAATCGCGGTTCTACCTCTCCCTTGAAGACGACCTGATGCGCATCTTCGCCAAGCAGTGGGTTTCCACGCTGCTCGAGCGGCTGGGCATGGAAGAAGGCGTGCCCATCGAGTCGAAGATGATCTCCAAGCGCATCGAGGGCGCGCAGAAGGCCGTCGAAGCGCAGAACTTCGAAAGCCGCAAGCATCTGCTCGAGTACGACGATGTGATGAACAAGCAGCGCGAGGCGGTCTACGGGCTGCGCCGCCAGTTGCTCGAAGAGGCCGAACAGAAGGAACTGATCCTGGAAGATTATGTCGGCGGGATTCTGAGTGGAATTCTCGACGAATTCGCCGGCGAGAAGCTGCATCCGGACCAGTGGGACTTGAAGGGGATGAACGCGAAGCTCATCGATCACTTCGGGCTGAACTACGATTCGCTGAATATCGGCGCTACCGGAATCAATCCGCATCAACTCAGCCGCCATGAGCTGGGCGAGACGATCTTCGAAAAGCTCAAGGAAAACTACGACGCCAAGGAGAAGATTATCAGCTCACCGAAGATGCGTGATCACGAGCGCATGGTGATGCTGAGCGTGATCGACGGGCTGTGGAAGGATCATCTGCTCTCGATGGACCACTTGAAGGAAGGGATCGGTCTGCGCGGCTATGCGCAGCGGGATCCGCTGGTGGAATACAAGCGCGAGTCCTTCGATATGTTCGAGGCCATGATGATGAAGTTTCAGGAGGACACGGTCCGCTTCCTCTTCCGCATGCAGATTCTTGGCCAGGACGGTCAGCCAGTGGATGCGGCGCCGCGGCCCAATCGCCCCATTCCCAAGGCGCCACCCGTGACCAGCGCCGAGCAGCCCCTGACGCCGGATGCGGCGCCGCGCGAGATTTCCATCTCTACGCGCCAGCCCTCCACGACCATTGACGCGCTGGAGAAGGAGTTCCAACGCAAGAAGCAGCGCGAGCTGGCGGCAGCCAGCTTTGCCGGCGCCGGAGACGCCAGCCTGCCCAGGCAGCGCCGCGTCGGCGAAAAGGTAGGCCGCAACGATCCCTGCCCCTGCGGCTCGGGCAAAAAGTACAAAAAGTGCTGCGGGGCCGGAAAGTAGTTGGCTTTTTACATCCTGATCAGATCTCACTTGGTATACAATGTATCCATGAGCGCCACCATGCCCAATACGACTGCGATGATTCATGTTCGCGTGGATCAGAAACTAAAAACGAAAGCGGCTAAGACACTTGACGCGATGGGGCTAAGTCTATCGGACGTTGTGCGCCTTCTGCTGAAGCGTATTGCTGTCGAGCAGGCGCTTCCCTTCGAGGTGCGGGTCCCGAACCCCGTGACCAGAGCAGCGATGGAAGATGTAAGGCGCGGGAATCTTCATACGGCTTCCAGCGTTGCGGAATTGATGGATCAGTTGAATGCGGAAGATTGATTGGACTCGCCAGTTCAAGCGGGATTACAAGAAGGTGCAATCCAGCCCCAGGTATCGCAGCGATCTTGAGACGCTGCTTCCGGCTGTCCTCGATAAGTTAGTAGTAGATCAAGAACTCAATCCGAAGTTGAAAGATCACGCCCTCACTGGCGAAATGGCAGGTTTTCGAGAGTGTCATCTGCGGCCTGACTTACTGCTGGTCTACGCGAAAGCCGAAGACCCTCCCTGCCTGATCTTGATGCGCATCGGCTCGCACAGCGAACTCTTCTAGTTCAGCATTGGGAGACGCAAACCACCTGCGATGGTGTGCCCCACATTCTGTGCAGTAGTATCATTCATCCTTCTTCAGGCTCCGGAATTACGAGCAAGGGCTTGGCAAACGGACGGAAGAGCGAGAAGCCTTTTTTCTTCACCGGGTTGGCGGGCAGGCCGCAGGCGCTTCTCGCCATCTGCCGGATCGCCCTGGCAATGGGCGAGTCTTGAAACACCACCGGATTTACCGAGTTTCCCGTGCGCCGGGCACTGGCAAAATCGTCGGGAATCTTCCACACGGCGGGCTTGGTGAGAGCCTTGTCAATCTGTTTTTCATCGAAGAGCAGAGCCTGCGGCGTATAGCGGTTGAGCACAATCTGGAGTTTGTGGCCGCGCGCGGAGAAGAATTGCGTGACCATGCGATTGGCGTTGCGCAGTTCCGAGATGCCCACCTGCGA
>JBKQLG010000051.1:0-5063 GCA_052147235.1 Occallatibacter sp. | reverse complement strand
ACTCCATAAAGCCGACGCAGAACAACCATCACCGCGCCGCAGAGTGAGAAACTGATTTAGTCACAGCCTCTGAGCGCAGTCGAAGGGGGAGCCGAAAGCCCGCCCTGAGCGCAGTCGAAGGGGACCTGCGGTTGCCTTTCGGGGTTTTGAAGGGTTTCGATCCGGAGGGAGGCGGGGGTTTCAACCCCCGCACAAACCCTGCAAGACACGGACGGGCTTCAGCCCTGCGCCCCGGCCTCCCGCAGGGAGAGCATGAAAATAGCCCAGGGTGCAACCCTGAGAACGCCGAGCCCGCACCACCCGCGCCCCGCAGGGCCGCGACGAAACCCGCGCTAGGCAGGTGGCCCGGTCAAGAGCCGCAAAAGGATGCACTGCGTCAGAAAGATCTGTGCCCCGTTCATCGCGGCTTTATCGCGATGAGCGGGCGGTATGGGGCAGCAGGCGGGTGGATTTCGACGCGCGGCTGGGCAGCCACAACAAGATCGATCCCGAAAAACGCCCATGCGGCCCTTAAATCACGACCGGGACATCGCCAGCCAACGCCTCAGCTCTCGATGTACTCCCAGAAGGAGTCGGCCAGCTCGGCGCCGTGATCGTTGAGGATGCGGCGGGCGGCGCGCTCCACTTCTTCCACCAGCCCATGCAGGTAATCGCGGGAGCGGCTGATGGCGGCCACGGAGATGGTGGCCGACTGCCAGGTGACGGCCTCGTCCATCTCCGCCACCGAGACGTTGAACGACTGCCGCAACTGGTCCTTGAGCGAGCGCACCACCTGCCGCCGGTCCTTGAGCGACTGGGCGTGCTCAATGCGGATTTCAAGCGTCCATTGGGCGACGGGCCTGGCGTCACGCGGATTACACCGCCAGTGTAAGACCAAACGCCACATCCGCAAGGACTTTTTCTTTGGATGCGGTCCGGATTCAGCCGCTTCCCCGAGCCGGCAAGCCCTAATCCGAGAATTGCTCCAACTGCTTCGCCGAAGGCTTGGCTGTGAATAGGCTCACGACGATCATCGCAGCCACGGCCGCGAAGAGCGCCGGAAAGATCGCGTCGCGGTCGGCCAGAATCCGCGGGAAAAGCTGCCTGACTCCAGGCATATCCCAGGCCAGCGTAACCACCGTTCCGCTTCCGATAGCCGCCACCGCGCCCCAGGCCGTGACGCGTTTGGAGTAAAACGCCGCCAGCACCACCGGCGTCAACGCGGCGGAGTAGATGGTGTAAGCCCACAGCATCTTTGCCAGAATGCTTGGGGCATAAATGGCCTGATAGAGCGCCCAGCAGCCCAGCAGCACCACCGCCAGCCGCGAGACGATCAGGACGCGCTTGTTCGAGGCCCCCGGAGCGATGTAGCGGACAAAAACGTCCTCGACCAGGTTGGTCGCCGGAGAAAACAGATAGTTCGAGGCGGTCGAAATGACCTTGGCGAAGACCGCCCCCAGCAGCAGCGCGCCCATGAGTGCGGGCAGACCGTGACGCGCTGTGTAAGGGATGATCTCATAGGGCTGTCTCGAAACCTCTCCAGAGGGGTAGAGCGCCGAGCCAAAGACGGCGATAGCCACAATCAGCGTCTCCAGCAGCACGGTGCCCAGGATCCACCCGACGACCGAGATGCGCGCGTCCCGCTCTGATCTTGCGGAAAAGAACTTCTGGTACATCACTTGATTGCCAAGCATCAGCAGCAAAACCGGCACCATGAACTCGAGCGCGCGTAGAATCGACAGGTTTCCCAATACCTGAAAGTGGGAAGGCGGCAACGCGGAGTGGAGGCCGGTCCACCCACCGGCCTTGAAGAACAGCATCGGCGCGGCAACAACACAAATGACTGTAACCAGCGAACCGATCGCCACGTCCATGTAAGCCACCGACGACATTCCGGCCAGGGCGGTCGTCACAATGACGAAGGCTGCAATGATGTAGGTTCCAAGCTCCGGCGTCACCGTCTCGGGGAAGATCAGGTGCAGCACGTTGCCGCCGCCCTTGAATTGGTAACTGGTGATGCCCACATAAGCGAAGACGATGGCGATCGTGCCCAGCACCCGCGCCGCCTGGTTATAGCGAACCTCGAGCAGATCCGGCAGCGTGAACTGCGCGAACTTCCGCGCGCGGGGCGCGATGAAGTAGATCAGCAGCAGTCCCAGCCAGCCGCCGGCCGGTTGCCACAGTGCCGCAAAGCCGTTCTTGTAGGCATTCTCCGCCCCGGCAAAGAGGCTACCTGCCCCGATCCACGAGGTCAGCAGCGTCAGCACCAGCACAACGGCGGGCAATGACCGGCCGGCCACAAGGTAGTCGGCCTTGGTCTTCACTAGGAAGGTGCGATAGACCGCCACCGAAAGCAGCGCAACCACAATGACGGCCAGAACAACGACATAAAGCAGAGACATTTACGGGCTTCCTCGCCAGCGATCCGGGATTCTCAGCAGTTTACCGGATACAGCCCACACCCGGCGCCGCCCGCAATTTGACCCCAGTCTACCCAGTTGGTAAACTGTACTTGCGGGGTGGAGCAGCCCGGTAGCTCGTTGGGCTCATAACCCAAAGGTCGCTGGTTCAAATCCAGCCCCCGCAACCAAAAGAATCAACAATTTATAGGATTCCGGCTTCTCAGACAGACTCCCATAAACTCCCAATAAGGAAAATCAGTGGTTTAGGCGCTCGCTTTCAGCGGCTTGAGCACCATTTCCACGACTTTCCCATTCGCTTCCCGCTTCGATGCCGGCATTGCCTGTCCATAAACGTTCATTGTCGTCTGGATTGAGGCGTGACGCATCAATTCCTGCTGAACCTTCATCGGTGCTCCGGTCTCGTCAAGCCACGAACGGTACGTGTGGCGGAACGTGTGCCAGCCGATTGGCCCCAGACCGAGCTTGATTCCCAGAGGCTTCAAATGCCGCTTCTGGATCTCGGTTGGGAAATAGGGCCTGCTCGTGATGGGATTTGCAAAGACCCAGCCCTCTTTCGTGGGCGGGCATTCCTTGCTCCATGCGAGCAGTTCCGTTAGCAGCGAATCGTGTATCGGAACGTGGTCATGAGAGTATTCCGTCTTCACATCGTCTACCCGCCCGCTCACGAAGCTGCGCTGAACGAGTAGTAGATTGCGTTCAAAGTCGAAATCATCCCATTGAAGCGCCGCGATCTCACTGACGCGAAGGCCGAGGCATTGGGCAACAATCACCATCGTCCGGTAAGGCTCTTTGACCTTCGACACGATGGCTTGGAACTGTTCCGCAGTCAAAATCGTTGGGCGTTCCCGGCGCTTGGAGCCGCCTTTAACGCGAACCAATGCGATCGGGTTTCTCCGCTCGGTGAAGAGTTCCCAGCGCGCGGCACACTGATACATCAGGTGCATCACGCTTTTCAAATGTGCCTTAGACTTCGGGGCCATATCGAGGTTCTTCAGCCAATCTTCGACCGCCATCGGACGGATGCGGTCGAGCAGATAGTCACCCCAGCGCGGCTTCAGGTGATTCACGATGTTGGACCGATACGACTTCGCAGTGGAGTACCGCTCTGGCATCTCCTCCAGCATGTATCGGTCGCAGATTGCACCGAAGGTCACCACCGCCATACGCTGCTGCGGGGTTTCAGAGTTGAGTGTTAGGAGAAGAGCTTCGACGGCCTTATGCGCGGCAGATTTGGTCTTGTACTTCTCGACGGAGCCAACGGTGCAAGTCTTTCGCAGACGTGGACCGCTTTCCGCCGATTCGTAGTACCGATACTCCCAGGCGTCTGAACCCTTCGCCCGCTTCCTGAGCGTTAGACTTCCAAATTGATAACGTGCGCGTGGTATCAAGATTCCTCCTTGAATCACGGCACGAATGGCTACTTTTAGGGTAGCCGAGAACGCGCCGAATAACCACTGAAAACTTGCGCTGCGCGGGCACCGCATTTGTCTAGCTTGCCATCTCGCGCTCGATCCATTGGGCAATTGCGGAAGGCTTGAATCGCCATAGTTTGCCTACATGCACACCGGCAATTTCGCCACGGTGCACCATGCGCTGAAGAGTGCGGGGATGGACTCCAAGCAGCGCGGCTGCCTTGTGACTGTCGAGAAGCGGTTCGATGCCCGGTCGGCCAAGAATAGGCAAAGAATAATCGGAAGTGGGCGGTATTTTCTCACCGAACATATCAAACCTCCGTTACGTGCTATCAAGTTGAAGCATCGCGATCAAAGAAGTCCAATGAGTTTCAGCAAGCGGGTTATGACCGCCACGCATAAGCACAACTTCAACTCCTCCAGATGCGCTTGGGTTGCGCTCGCATGGCGGACTAAAAAATGAGCGCGATTAAATCTGAATTGACATTGAGGAAAAAGCTGTGGATAATTTGTGAACTGGCCGATTTGAACGCCTGCAAATTTCCGCTTTGGCGCATCTCTCAAAACTGAATACATCTGAATGGGAGGCCGACCATGCAGAGCACAATCGAAATTCGTTACCTGACCGCCGTTGTAACCTTGGCGGAGGAATTGAACTACACGCGGGCTGCGAGGCGACTCCGCATGAGCCAGTCTGGATTGAGCCGGTGCATACAGGATATTGAACTCAAGCTGGATATCAGGCTCTTCCACAGAGACCGAGGTTCCGTGGAATTAACGGACGCTGGACGGGCTTTCGTCGAAGAGGCCCGGCTCGCAATTCTGCACGATGAGCGGGCAGTTCAATTTGCAAGAGCCGTGAATGAAGGAGCCGAGAGCATCCTGGAGATCGGAAGTTCCCCAGACATTGACCCCGCTCTCGTAGAGATGTTGTTTTCCCTTCATCTACCGCTCTATCCGAATTTGAAGATTCATCTGCACAGCGAGTTTTCCGCTGACTTGACTCACAGGCTTTTGAATGCTCATTTAGATGTGGCGCTTATTACTCAACCCGCAGTAGACCCCAGACTGACGACGGTCAAACTGGCGGAAGCTCCCCTCTATGCGGTCGTTTCAGAAGACCATCTTGTTGCGCAAAAGGAATCGCTGAAGCTCAAGGATTTAATTGCGAGTCAGTGGGTTGTCTTGGATAGAAGAATCCATCCGACGCTCTACGAACAGATGATGAGGATAGTCAGCGACGCAGGAT
>JBKQLG010000050.1:0-5412 GCA_052147235.1 Occallatibacter sp. | reverse complement strand
TTGTGAAAGACGGAATTGCGGATCCCGACCGGTTGACCGTAGGCGGCTACAGCTTCGGCGGATATCTGACCAACTGGCTGATCACGCAGACCACGCGCTTCAGGTCAGCGGTGACCGGGGCCGGAGCCGTGGAGCACGCCGCCAACTGGGGCAACGACGACCTGACGCGGGACGACGCATGGTACCTGGGCGGCCGTCCGTGGGAGGATCCCGAGCTTTACCAGAGCGAGGCCGCGCTCTTCCGCTTCGACAAAGTGAAGACACCCACTCACCTGGTGCAGGGCGGGGCGGATGTTCGGGTGAGCTATCTGGAGGGGGTGACGATGGAACGCGCCCTGCAGACGCTCGGCATTCCGCACAGCTTCCTGGTCTTTCCCGGCGAAGGGCACAGCCTGGACAAGAATCCCTGGCACGGCTACATCAAGCTGCGGGAAGAGCTGAAGTGGCTGGAGAAGTACGACAAACAATGAACGGTGGACGGTAACCTGACCACTGTAAGCTGTTAAAGGAAGCGATGACTCCTACCGAATATGCAAACCGCCGCAGCTTTGAGCAGACTCTGCTGAGCGCCCGCCGCACGATGGTGCTGAGCGAGATCCTGAAGCTGGCGGTGGACAGCTTTCGCTTGAGCAAGGTGCGCTTTGCGATGACCGCGCTGGGCATGGTGATCGGCACGGCATCGGTGATTCTGGTGGTGACGATTGGGTTGACCGGAAAGCAATTTATTCTGAATGAAATCCAGAAGATTGGCACCAACTCGGTTGAGCTGGAATACCTTGGTGGCGGCGCCAATACCGCCGAGGGAGCGGTCTACAACGACCCGCTGACGCGCGAGGACGAGAAGGCCGTACTGGCGCAGTTGCCGGATGTGATGTACTCCTCGCCGGTGATGGAGATGCACTCCCGCATCAGCTTTGGCTCGGGCGTGGTGAAGGACACGCTGGTGCTGGGCGTGAGTCCCCAGTATGTTCACATTCGCAACCTGTTGGTGCCGGTGGGCCGTTTTTTCGATGATACCGACGACGCAGCCCACATCAAGTGCGCGGTGGTTTCGGAGCTGTTCGCCCGCGATCGCTACGGGAGCGCGGATTCAGCTGTCGGCCAGAGCTTCGAGATCAGCGGCATTCCGTTTACCATCATCGGCGTCTTCAAAGAGAGCGTGGACGATTTTGGCGAATCGGAGATCGCCGACCAGACGATTCTGATTCCCTACTCGGTGGCCCGCTACTTTACCGGAACCGAAAATGTGAAGCAGATCTACTTTTCGATGCGCACCATGGACGAGGTACCCGACGCCAGCCGTGAGATCGAGCGCATCGTCAGCTCGCGGCACCGGCCCAACTCGGTTTACAAGGCGACGAATTTGAAGGAACTGCTGACGATGGCAGCCAAGATCGCCAACGCTCTGACGCTGGTGCTGCTGGCCGTGGCCGCCGTGACCCTGGCGGTGGGCGGGGTGGGCATCATGAACATCATGCTGGCCAACGTGCGCTCGCGCATCCGCGAGATCGGCATTCGCAAGGCTCTGGGCGCCACCTACCGCGAGATCAAGTACCAGTTTCTGGCCGAGGCGGTCATTATTTCGCTGGTGGGCGGCATTGTGGGCACCCTTGTGGGACTCTCGGTGCCGCTGTCGATACGCTTCTTCACCGATTACCAGTTGCCTGTCTCTGGCTGGTCGGTGGTGATTGCGCTGACCGCGGCTACCGTGGTGGGGGTGGTCTTCGGCACCATTCCGGCCAGCCGTGCCGCGCAAATGGACCCGGTGGAGTCGCTGAAGTATGAATGAGCCGGAGATTCTGCCGCCTGGCTCCGATGCCGGTCAGCGGGAGCCGCAACCCAAGGGACCCAGCCTGGCGCTGCTCTATGGGCTGGTCGCGCTGGCGCTGGCCGCGGCCATCGGCTTGGCCATGCTGATCGTGCTGCCGTTCTATCGCCGGCGATAGATACCCGCTGCAGTAGCGTCACCCGAACGCCGCAACTCATCCTTTAGCCATCTTTCCGATTGGCGAAACCAGGCGCTCAGATTCGTCGACAGATACTTCGCCCAGGGAGGCTGTTCTTCGCCGCGCTCTTTGGCAAAGAAGGCCAGCGCATAACCGAAGACGGTCTCTGGCAGGTACCCGAGCCTGCTCATCGACCATCCCTCGCGGCGATCATCTTGATATTTACGAAAGTTCCGCGAGGCATTCGCAGTGAAGACGCCGAGACCAACATAGACGGTGACCAGATCGGTCAGCGGCTCCAAATCTTCTGTGTCACGCTGCAAGTGGCCGCCGTCGATGAGGATCACGTGACCCAACTCATGCGCCAAGGTTGCCACCGCTGCGAGAGGGTCTTTCAACAGCGAATTGCGGACAGCGACGAGCGGGTGTTCTTCGGTATTTGCGCCAAAGTGCAGACCCGCCGGTTGATTCTCGCTGCTTAGACTGTAGGTAGGCAACGCGTCAAGCAATTCGCTGGTATCGGGAATGATGGCCAGTTCAACCTTGCTGGAGTTTACGCCCATATAATTGCAGACCCGTCGAAAGAGCGCCTTCAATGCGTCTTCACTGCCATCCCAGGGATCGGGGAAGAACTCGTCGGTGGGCAGGATGACGGCTGCGTTCTGCAACCGGCTCGAACCTAGCATCCGGCTGAGGCGGCGGAAGCCCTCGTCCACCCACAAACGCTCTTCCTCTGTAACCGGCAACTTGGGGCGCAAGCCAAACATGACCTTCATATTACTGGCAGGTACAGAGGTTTCGCCGAAGCGCTTCAGGAAAAAGTCGAAATCGAGCCAACGGCAATCAGATTTCCGTGTTCTCGCGCCCGGCGATCAGGATTGGAATTCCATCCACAATCGGGTAAACGCGGCCACAGGCTGCGCAGAGCAGGCGGGTCTCTTCGAGGCGAAGCTCGCCCAGGCACTCCGGGCAGGCAAGTTGATCGAGCACCGAGGCGTCGAAGACGGGAAGAGCGTTGGATTCGGCAGGCATGCGGCCTTATTGGATGGTGGCGTCGGGCTTGGGGGCCGATGCGACTGCCGCGGCGGTAGCGCGCCTGGGCTGGCTTGCGAAGCCGGCTTCGATGCGCTGGTTAGTGCCGGCCTTGGCCGATTCGTAGGCCACGCGAATGCCGTTGAAGATGGCGCGATCATTGGAGGAGCCATGGCCGATGATGCAAACGCCGCGTACGCCGAGCAGATGCGCGCCGCCGTACTCGCGGTAGTCTAGGCGGTGACGGAATTCATTGAAGGCCTGGCGCGAAAGCAGCGCGCCGACCTTGGCGGTGACGGTGCGGGTGAGCGAGGCGCGCAGCACGTCGCGCACAAAGCGGCCGACGCCCTCGCTGGTCTTGAGCGCCACGTTGCCCACAAAGCCGTCGCAGACGATCACGTCCGCCAGGCCGGAAAAGATGTCGCGCCCCTCGACATTGCCGATGAAGCGGATGGGCAGGGCCTTGAGCAGCGGATAGGCCTCGTGGGTGAGGTCGTTTCCCTTGGTCTCTTCTTCTCCAATGGAGAGCAGGCCGACGCGCGGAGATTCGATCTTGAGCACGCTGCGGGCGTAGATCTCGCCCATCACGGCAAACTGCGCCAGGTTGCTGGCTTTGCAATCGACGTTGGCGCCGACATCGAGCAGGACGCAAGGATTTCCAGTGGAACTGGGCATGGGAGTCGCCAAGGCCGGACGGTCGACGCCGGGCAGAGCGCCCAGCACCATCTTGGCCGTGGCCATGGCGGCGCCCGTGTTGCCCGCGGTGACGAAACCAGCCGCCTTGCCATCGCGCACCAGCTTCAGGCCTACGCGCAGCGAGCTGTCGCGCTTGGTGCGCACGGCGTGGGCGGCCTTCTCGTCCATCTCGATGCGCTCGGAGGCGTGATGGATGACGATGGGCAGGTCTTCGTCTTCCAGGTGTTCGTCGAGCAGGTCGTGCAGCTCCGGCTCGGGCCCGACGAGATGGACCCGCACGGGCAGCGCCCGGCAGGCGAGGATCGCTCCCCGGATCTCCGGCTCGGGAGCCTTGTCGGAACCAACGGCGTCAAGCGCGATGTCGATGAGCATTGGGATCGATTGTAGCTACTTTTCTTCCTTCACTTCCAGCACGGAGCGGCCTTTATACGCTCCGCATTTGGGGCAGGCGCGATGGGGCAGCTTTTTTTCGTGGCAGTTCGGGCACTCAGAGAGCCCGGCGGCGGAAAGAAAGTCGTGAGCGCGCCGGTTGGCGGTACGGCGCGTGGAATGGCGCCTTTTCGGATTCGGCATGTTGCAATTCCTTTCGATTTCGGCCCGCCGGAGTGTCCAGCAGGCGCCTGAACGGGAGCGCGCCATAATAAATTTTGCCGGTCTTCGGCGGCAGGCCACGCATCCTGTCCTAACATATTGAAATTTTTCAGGACTCGATCCGGCCGCGCAACCCCGAAAGCGCCCCCCACCGGGGGTCGGTTTGACCCGCTTCACAGGAGCAGGGCTGCGTATTGCGATTGGCTCCGCAGCGCGGGCAAAGTCCCTTGCAGTCGGGCTTGCACAGCGTCCTGACCGGCAGGGACAAAAGTACCTGCTCACGCAGCACATCTTCAAGCAACAGACTGTCCCTTTGATAATAACCGATTTCGGTTTCCGACGCCGAAATGGAGCGCTCGGGAGCGCCCGCATCTGCGCCAAGGGGACGGAAGATGAGATCGAACTCCGCAGCCAGTGGAATTTCGACCGGCTCGATGCAACGGGCGCAAGGAACCTGGAAGTTGCCCGAGCAGCGTCCCTTGAGGCGGATGTCGGCGACGATTTCCCTGGGTCCGCGGTGCTCGTGAATCACTTCGGCGCGGCCGGAGGCGGCCAGATCACCCATCTGCTCGGCTTCGCCGCCGAAGTCGATCGCGCCCGAGGCCAGACTCAGGTCGAAGTCGAGGGGATCGCGCTCCAGGTCGAGGATTTTTAATTCCATGGTAAGAGCGTAAAACATTTTCCAAACAGGCGCGGCGAAAATCGGCCTTCTGTGTGTCTGCGCAGGCAACGCACAGCATCTTGAATAGACAGCAAAAACAAGAGCCACCCGAGAGAGTTCGATTGATCTTATCGGCCACAGTATAGGAATCTTCGGCCCCCAATTTGGGAACTTTCCCGGTGGAAATCGCAAGCCGGACGGCTTATCGATTTTTAGGCGATTCGGCCTGGCGCGGGCGCGAGTCGCTTCCCTGGAATCGCTGCGCATAGGGTGGATTGAGCCTGCTTTACAGCCAATGGAACCACCGGATTAACACCTGCGCTCGGAATTGGCACTGAAGATGGACCGCATTCTGCCGATAGTGCCAATGATTCTACTGAGAGGGGGCTGTGGCATGTCCTGGCAGAGAAATATTCCCTTATCGCGCAAGTTCACGTTGGCCTTCGGTACTGTGTGTTGTCTTTGCCTGGTGCTGGGAACCTATAC
>JBKQLG010000049.1:0-6644 GCA_052147235.1 Occallatibacter sp. | reverse complement strand
CCTTGCGGCCAAACTTCTCAAAACTCGCCTGCGATGCCAGTGTTTGCTGAAAACGCGCCATTCGCTTCATGCTTCTAGTTTATTCAAATATGACGCGGGTCGCAGACTTGTGCAGAGGTTCCTTAGGGCTCAGAAGCCGTGGCTTCCGCCAATCTCGATGAAGATGCCTTTCGCTTCGGCCAGCACGTGGCCTCTTGCGTCCAGAAGCCGAGCCTCGGTCCTGTGCTTGCGGCCCTCGCTACGCAGCAGGCGGCCCTCCAGGCGAATTGGCGTCGCGGAACGGACCGGGCGGCGGTAGTCGATCTCCATCCGGCCGGTTACGGTCTTCAGCCCCCGCGCCCGCACCGATTTACTCATCGCCTCGTCCAGCAGCGTGGCAATGATGCCGCCATGCAGGTAACCGGGCGGACCTTCGAAGCTCTCCGGAATCGTGGGCAGGCAAACCACCGCGCCATCCTCGGCAAGCAGGAACTCCAGATGCAAACCAATCGCACTGGCCGGGCCGCAGCCGAAGCAGCGGTTCTGGGTGGTATGCGCCATGGGCGTCAGTTTTTCGGCGGGTTCTGTCATACTTCTACCCTATAGCCTACCGGCCAGTACATCCTCGAAGATCTCCCGGTCCACATTCCCGCCGGTGAGGATGATGCCGACGCGCTTGCCTTGCAGAGAATTCTTTTCCTTGAGCGCCCCGGCCAGCGTGGCCGCTCCCGCGCCCTCGGCCAGGTTGTGAGTGTCCTGGTAGTAAGCGCGCATAGCGTCGGCAATTTCGGCTTCAGTGACCGCGACGATGCGTGCAACTTGCTCCCAAATGATCTCCATCGCCTGGGCGTTGGGGGTCCGGCAGGCCAGCCCATCGGCGAGGACGGTGCGCGATGGAGCCTCCATCACCCGGCGCTCCCTGAAACTGAGCGCGTAGGCAGGAGAAGCGGCGGCCACCGCGCCGACAATCTCTGTGTTCAGTCCCAGAGCATTGCGCGCCGCGGCCATACCGCAGATGGACGAACCGAGGCCGATGGGCACATACACCGTGTCGAGCGGCGGCGCGGCCTCAAAGAGTTCGAGCGCGTAGGTGGCCGTGCCCATCAGCAGACGCTCATGGAAGGAGTCGACTATGGCGAAGCCGCGCTCAACGGCAAGAGCGCGAGCGAACTCCAGCGAATCTTGAAAATCGTCGCCGTGCTCGATCAGTTCGGCGCCCTGGGCGATCATGGCGCGATTCTTCTCCCGGCTGTTACCGCGCGGAACAACGATGACCGCCTTCATGCCCGCGAGCCGCGCGGCCATGGCCACTCCCTGGCCGTGATTACCGCGCGTGGCCGCTGCGACGCCAGACAGGCCGGGTTGGGTCTCTTTGAGCCAATCGATGTAGACCAGCGCCCCGCGCAGCTTGAAGGCTCCGGCAGGCGTATGATTTTCGTGCTTGATCCAGGCATCGGTTCCCAGCCGCTCATTGAGCAGTGGCCATGTGTACTGCGGTGTCGGCGGCATGAAGCGGTAGACCAAGGACTGCGCATTGCGAATCTGGGTTAAAGAAGGAAGTTGCATAACTCCAGCATAGCGAAGACGGCTTCAGGCATGGCTTCTTCATGGAATCTTCGAATTTCTCCGCAGTCTTTCCCCGCCTCCATGCATCGAACCCAATGGAGGGTTCCCCTCATGGACCGCAGAACCGCAATCAAACACCTGGGTGGCGTGGCCAGCGCGCTGCTGTTGACCGAAGCCCTGCACACACAAGCGCTCCCCGCCTCGCCCGCTGCCTCTACCCCGCCCGCGCCTCCAACCGGCCCTTTCACGCTGCCGCCGCTGCCCTACGCATACGACGCGCTGGAGCCGTACTTCGACGCCGCGACGATGCACCTGCACCACGACAAGCACCACCAGGCCTATGTGAACAATCTCAACGCCGCCGTGGCCGCGCATCCCGAGCTGGCAGGCAAGACCGTGGAGCAGCTTTTAGCCAACCTGAATACCTGGCCGGTGTCGGCCCAAACCGCCGTGCGCAACCAGGGCGGAGGCCACGCCAACCACTCCTTCTGGTGGCCGACGCTGGGCAAAGGCGGCGCGGCGCCCACCGGCGAGCTGGCCAAGGCCATCGACCTAAGGTTCGGCTCGCTCTCCAGCTTCCAGGAGAAGCTGACCGCCGCGGCCATGGGCGTATTCGGCAGCGGCTGGGCCTGGCTGGTCAGGCTGCCCGACGGCTCGGTAGCCATCCAGAGCACCGCCAACCAGGACAGTCCGCTTACTATGGGCCTCAAACCGTTGCTGGCCGTGGATGTGTGGGAGCATGCCTACTACTTGAAGTACCAGAACCGGCGCGCAGAGTACGTCAAGGCATTCTTCCAGGTGATCAACTGGGATTACGTGAGCGGGCTCTTTGCGCAGAAGGCGTAGGTCTACATTTCTAGAGATCAACCTCACTTCGCCGGCAGCGTCTCCCGGTCCCGCGAATTCATGAAGGAGCGGCCTCCGCCCTGCGAGCGCAGGTTGGGGTCATGGATCGGCGGCCGGCTCTCGTCGGCAGTGAAGCCGCGCGCCAGTTTGGGGTTGGGCTTGAACTTGGGCGGCCCGCCGTAGAACTGCCGCGCATGGCTTACCACCATCCCCGCCCGCCCGTGCATCGGCCGCACAATCCCGCGAACCTGCACGTCCATGTCGCGGTACTTGCGCAGCTCGCCCACATCCTCGCGATCCTCCCACAGGCTCACGAGGGTAAAGCGGCATTGCTCGTCCGGCGTCTGCGGCATACACACGTCCAGGAAGCGCGTCCCATCCGGCAGCTCCACCACGTCATAAATGTGCGCCGTGATGCACACGTCCTTGTTCACCAGCTTGGTAGCCTCATCGGCGGTCACGCAGGGCTTCGGCGAGCCGGCAAAGGCCAGCGCGGGCGAAAGCGCAGCCAACAGCACGGCCCATCCCACCCGGCGCAGAATCAATCCAAGCCTCCAAAGAAATCTGCCGCAATCGTAGCGCGAAATTGTGGGAAATGGAAGCATTACCACGTACACAGAGTGTTGATCGCCGCAAACCTATGAGTCCAATAAGTGGTAGGAGAATTACACTATCCAATAGAAAATGATATACAATTGTTATGTATATCAGGAGGTGCGTCGTGAAGTTCGCAAAATGGGGAAATAGTATCGCCGTCCGCATTCCCGCCGAGGTGGTTGCAAAACTGGGAATCTCTCCCGACGACGAGGCTCAGATTAAAGTCACCGGAGAATTCTCCTTTGAAATCAGCCGCGACCGTCGGCGTGAAGAAGCGCTTGAAGCGATCCGCAAGCTGGCCCGGCCGCTTCCTCCGGGGTACAAGTTCAATCGCGAAGAGATCTATGACCGCGGTATGATGCGGCGCATAGAGCAAGAACGGGAGCCAGTCGCACAATGACTGCGGAGATATTTCTCGACACCAACATCCTTGTGTACGCGTATAGCCGAGAGGACGCTCGAACCGCAGCAGCGCGACAGTTGTTGCACGACGGCGCAGTAGTAAACGTCCAGGTGTTGAATGAGTTCACCTCTGTTGCCCGGTCCAAGCTGGCAATGACCTGGTCGGAGATTCAGGAGGCGGTCGAGAACATCCTGATTCTTTGCCCGAATCCCAGGCCTCTAAGCCTGCAAATACACCTGCGCGCCCTGGAGATTAGCAAGAAGGTTGGGCTTTCCATTTGGGATAGCCTGATCGTTGCGGCAGCAGCCGAGGCACGTTGCTCAACTCTAATGACCGAGGATTTGCAGCATGGACAAGTAGTCGAGGGTGTGCGGACTGAGAATCCGTTTCTCTCGCAATAGCGGCTGATGCTATGCTCCCTGCCCATAGTGGCTCTCAACATACTTATCGAGAATCTGCTTGAACCCGGCCACAATGGTATCGCCGTGCAGCGTCTTCAAGAGCTTCCCATCCACATAAACCGGCGCTTTCGGTTCCTCGAAGGTTCCAGGCAAACTAATTCCCAGGTTGGCGTGCTTCGATTCGCCCGGTCCGTTGACAACGCAGCCCATCACCGCCAGCTTCAACTCCTCCACACCGGGATACTTCTTGCGCCACTCCGGCATCGAGGTGCGCAGATAGCTCTGAATCTGCTCGGCTAATTCTTGAAAATAGGTACTTGTCGTGCGTCCGCAGCCTGGGCAACTGGTCACCTGCGGCATGAAGCTGCGAATCCCCAGCGATTGCAGAATTTGCTGCGCGGCCACGACCTCTTCCGTTCGGTCGCCGCCCGGCTTAGGTGTCAGGCTCACGCGTATCGTGTCGCCGATGCCGGCCAGCAGCAGCGGCGCGAGGCCTGCCGTCGAGGCGATCAGACCCTTCGCTCCCATCCCGGCCTCGGTCAGCCCCAGATGCAGCACGTAATCGCAGCGCGCGGCCAGGTTGGTATAGACGTCAATCAGGTCGCGCACCCCGCTCACCTTGGCGGAGAGAATGATCTGGTCGCGGCGCAGGCCGTAGCGCTCGGCGGCGGCGGCCGACTCCAGCGCGCTCACCACCATGGCCTCCATCATTACCTCGCGAGCGGGAAGCGGCTGCGGCTGGCGGCTGTTCTCGTCCATCATGCGTGTCAGCAACTGCTGATCCAGAGAGCCCCAGTTCACGCCGATGCGCACCGGCTTCTGGTTCTCGACCGCGCACTCCACCATGACCTGAAAATTATCGTTGTCTTTCTTACCTATCGATGCGTTGCCGGGATTGATGCGGTACTTGGCCAGCGCCCTCGCCGTGGCGGGAAACTTCTTCAGCAGCAGGTGGCCGTTGTAATGGAAATCGCCGACGATGGGCACGCGCAAGCCGCGCTTATCGAGGCCCTCCACTATGTAGGGGACAGCCGCAGCGGCTTCCTCGTTGTTGACCGTGACGCGCACGATCTCCGAGCCCGCCAAGGCCAGTGCCGCTACCTGTTCAATGGTGCCCGCTACGTCCGCCGTGTCGGTGTTTGTCATCGACTGTACGACGACCGGAACCTCCCAGCCCACACGAACCTGTCCGATGCTGACTTTACCCGTTTTTCTACGCTGAATCTCCGCCATTCCTCTAGTTTACCTGCAAATCTTCACAGTCGCGACCTAAGCGCCAATCCCGCTCACCTTGATTAACAGCCATTCCAGAAGACGCGATGGCAGCAGACGCTTGAGTGCCAGCCCCAGGTGCGCATCCCGGCCGAAGACGTAGCGCAGGCGAGGCCGCGGATCGTCGAGTATCGCCGCAATGCCGTCAGCAACAATCTGCGGGTTGGCCTTTCGTTTGCCCTTCTCACGCTGGGCCAGTAAGCTCGCGATGCGAGCGGCGTTAGGGGAGTTTGCATCCTGCGTCTGCGCGGAGAGTATGGCATTGCGGCTCCAGATGTCGGTTTCAAACGAGCCCGGCTCGACCAGCACAACCTGAATCCCCAGCGGCTTCATCTCCATTCGCAGGGTCTCGGCCCATCCCTCCAGCGCGTACTTCGAGGCCACGTAGCTTCCGACGCCTGGAAAGCCCATAAGCCCGGAGATCGACGAAATCATCACGACGTGCCCCGCGCCCTGCCGCCGCAACTGAGGCAGAAAGGCCCGCGTCACCGCGGCCGCGCCAAAGAAGTTAGTCTCAAACTGCTGCCGCAACTCCGTGTCCGAAACATCCTCGGCGAAACCTGCCATCGCGAAGCCCGCATTGTTGACGATTGCCTTAAGCGAGTCAGGACGCGCGGCGATCGTTGCGGCAAGCTCCGCAATTTGCTCAGTGTTGCTTACGTCCAAAGCGAGAAACTCGATATGGTCGAGAACGCCGGCCGCGCGGGCAGACTCCTCCAGCTTGCCGCGGCGGTTGATATCGCGCATAGTGGCCAGCACGCGCCATCCACGCCGCGCCAGTGTGACGGAGGTCAGCAAGCCAAATCCGCTGGATGCTCCGGTGATGAGTGCAACCTTTGTCATTCTTTAGCCGCCTGCTCAAGTAGCTCCACATATCTGAAAGTAACATCTGTCCAGCGATATTTTGTACTAGCGCGCGTCATGGATGCTTCTCTAAATCGCGTCCGATCGGTATCTTCCTGCTCAGCAAGATCAATTGCCATGATTAATTCCGAAACATTTGAAAAATAAATCCCGCATGCTCCCAGTGTCTCGCGATTAAAGGAATTATCGTGCGCAATAATCAGGTTGCCGCATCCCATCGCCTCTAAAAGCGAAGGATTTGTTCCACCGACGCTGTGCCCGTGCAGATAGGCAAAGGAATGATAGCGGAGGCAAGTCAGCTTGACCCGATCGTACACGGTACCGATCATCCGAATCCTCGGATCCCGGACAGCGCGGAGCTGTTCGACATAGCCCGTTTTAGTCAGATGATCGCCTACCACGATAAGTCTTCTGTTGCTGCGAGACTGTTGAAACGCCCGAAGAATCTCCAACACGTGATTTTCAGGCTCAAGGCGGCAAACGACAAGATAGTAGCTTTCCGGGAAGAGATCCCACTCGAAAAGCGGCTGCGCCGGAGGAGGCTCTTCGATCACCTCACAGCCATAGCGAATCACGGTGCATGCTCTAAGGAGCCTCTGCGCAGGTGCGTGATTTTGTAGTGAGGAAGTGATCTGCGATCATTTTTCTCGTTTCGGTGCGTTTTACAAAGGAAAACCGCGGGACTCTTCTCGTCTTTTTGAACTCTGGAGGCCGTT
>JBKQLG010000048.1:0-5206 GCA_052147235.1 Occallatibacter sp. | reverse complement strand
CCTTGCGGCCAAACTTCTCAAAACTCGCCTGCGATGCCAGTGTTTGCTGAAAACGCGCCATTCGCTTCATGCTTCTAGTTTATTCAAATATGACGCGGGTCGCAGACTTGTGCAGAGGTTCCTTAGGTCGTTCCTGCATCCTTGATGTGATCGAAGCCATGGTACAGTGAATCTGACTCCATCTTGGGGCCAACCAACAGCATCGGTACTCTCATGCATGATTGCTGCATCCAGCTCTGAGATGATCGTTGGCAGGAGGCGAACCATGACGGCAGTATCCACGCAGCGGCGCAAGCTGGGACGGACCGGCCCCGAGCTCTCTCCCATCGCCCTGGGCTGTATGGGCATGAGCGGAATGTACGGCGCGACGGACGAAGCGGAGAGCCTTGCGACCATCCACGCGGCCATCGACGCAGGCGTAAACGTGCTGGATACAGGCGACTTCTACGGCATGGGCGCGAACGAAATGCTGATCGGCCGGGCGTTGCGCTGGCTGCGCGATAAAGTCGTGCTCTCGGTGAAGTTCGGCGCGCAGAGGGGGCCGAATGGCGTCTGGCTGGGCTTTGACTCGCGGCCCGTCGCGGTGAAGACCGCGCTGGCCTATTCACTTAAGCGGCTCGGCACGGAGTACATCGACATCTATCGGCCGTCGCGCCTTGACCCCAATGTGCCCATCGAGGAAACCATTGGAGCCATCGCGGAGATGGTTAAGGCCGGCTACGTGCGCCACATCGGCCTCTCCGAGGTCGGCCCGGAGACCATCCGCCGCGCCGCCGCCGTGCATCCCATCTCGGACCTGCAAATTGAATATGCGCTGGTCAGCCGCTCTCCGGAGGCGAAGATCTTTCCCGTGCTTGCAGAGCTTGGCATCGGCGCAACGACCTACGGCGCTCTCTCGCGCGGGCTGCTCTCCGGCTCGCAACCGGCCGCGAGCGGCGACTTCCGCGCCAACCTGCCGCGCTTCACCGGCGACAATCTGACCAAAAACCAGCAACTGGTTGCAAAACTCAAGGAGATCGCCGTCGGCAAGGGCATTACGCAGGTGCAGTTGGCCATCGCCTGGGTGCTGGCCAAGGGCAGCTTCATCGTTCCCGTGGTGGGCGCGCGCACACGGGCGCAACTGGCCGAGAGCCTGGGCGCGCTGGCCGTCGATTTCACCGCCGATGAGCTTGCGGCCATCGAGGCAGCCGTTCCTGCCGAGGCCGTGGCGGGCAGCCGCTACGACGAGCGCCAGATGAAGATGCTGGACAGCGAAAAATAAAGCCGGGGTCCTCACCCTCGCTTGTCATCCTAATCAGCCTGACTCGCCGTGGCGCGTTACGTGCGAAGGTGAACGGGAACTATGCCTCCCGTAGGGAGGCAGCGATAGTAGCCCAGGGCAAGCATAGCGCGGCCCTGGGATGGGTCGCGGAATATTCCCGCGCCCCGTCGGGGCGCTGCGAAATTAACATTCCCGGCTCCCGTACAATCGAAGTCAGGAGCAGTTCCGATGACGCGAGTCTATATGGACGCCAATGCCACCACTCCTCTGCTGCCGGAGGTGATGGAGGCGATGCGCCCGTACTGGATGGAGCGCTTCGGCAACGCCAGCTCGATTCACCTCGACGGGCAGCAGGCTCACTCCGCCGTGGACCGCGCCCGCGCCACACTCGCCGAGTTCCTCAACTGCCACGATGCCGAGGTGGTCTTCAACTCCGGCGGCACCGAGGGCGACAACACTGCAATCTTCGGCCTGCTGCGCCCCGGCGACCACTTCATTACGACCTCAATAGAGCACTCGGCGATACTCCGGGCGGCGGAGCGCATGGCCGCGTTTAGTGTGGAGACGACCTTTGTCGCGCCCACTGCGAGCGGCCTGATCGACCCGGCGGCGATTGAGAGCGCGCTTCGCCCGGAGACGCGATTGATTAGCGTGATGCTGGCCAACAACGAGACCGGTGTGCTGCAACCCGTCGAGGAAATAGCCAGAATCTCCAAGACCGCCGGCGCGTTCTTTCACATCGACGCGGTGCAGGGCGCGGGCAAGGTTCCCATCGACGTACGCCGCATCGGTTGCCATCTCTGCTCCATCAGCGCCCACAAGATGCATGGACCCAAGGGCACGGGGGCAATCTTTGTCCGCCGCGGAACGCCTCTCGAATCGCTCATCGTGGGCGGCAGCCATGAGCGCCGTCGCCGCGCCGGAACCGAGAACGTTCCCGGCATCGTCGGCTTGGCCAAAGCCGCAGAACTGGCGATGCACTCGCTGGAAGATGGAACACTCGACCGGCTGGCAGCTCTGCGCGACCGCCTGGAAGCGGGCATTCTGGAGCTTCCCGGCACCGGCGTGAATGGAGCGCAAATGCTGGGTGCCCCCGGTCCCTCGCATTTGGGGACCGGGGAATCGACGAACCGCGTCCCTCGCGTGGCCAACACCACCAACATCTGGTTCGACCATCTGGAGGGCGAGGCGCTGGTGATTGCTCTCGACCTGAAGGGCGTAGCCGTCAGCGGCGGCTCGGCTTGCCACTCCGGCGCAACGGAACCAAGCCACGTGCTGATGGCGATGGGCCTCGACAAGACGCGTGCCCGCGCCAGCCTCCGTTTCAGCCTGCTCAAGACCGCAACCGAGGCCGATGTGGATTACGTTTTGAAGGTAGTCCCCGAAGCCGTCGCCCACCTGCGCGCAATTTCGCCGGTCGCGGCGGGAACGGCTGGCTAACGCAATCTACGGAATATTCTTCTTCTCCACGCTCCACTTCGGATCTTTGCAGATGCCGCAATCGGCGCCGGAGAAAACCTTCCCAGCTTCCTTGTCGCCCTTCAGTTGCCAATCCAGCCACGCTGAGCCGTAGTGCCCATAATCGCCCGCGTTGGGAGCGCGATAAATCGTCCCTTCATAGTGTTGCGCGCCATCCCGGATCGCAATCATAATCGGAACCTGGTTGATCCTGCTGTAGTCGTCCTTGGCGTTTTCCAGCTCGATCCCCTTCGTTCCCGTCACATACAGAATCGGGCTATGAATCTTCTTCAGATCGTCCTTGCTCACGGCGGGCATCTGAAAGCCCTGCGGCGCGGCACTCTTCGCGCCCGGCGGCGGCGTAAAGGTGGGCGGATGGATGAATGCGCCGCTGTTCCAGATAATCGTCGTCGTGATGCGCGGATCGGCCGAAGCCTCCAGCGCCTGCAACCCACCGCAGCTCATCCCCATGACGGCGATTTTTTGGGTGTCGATCTTGCCAAAGTAGACGCTCTCCGCGCGGCTGTTTTCCTTCACCGCCCAATCGATCCCATCAAACAGTTGCGAGGTCGTGGTCGATCCCTGCGCCGCCACCAGATCGATCGATGCCGCCGGCGACCCGATGGCCACAATCAAATATCCATGTGATGCAATCTCGCTGAGCAGATTGCGAAACTCACTGGCGCTGTTGGCGCAGGCGCCGTTGCCCCAGGCCACAATCGGCAGCAGACGCGACCCGCCAAACTTGCTCAAATCCCGCGGACGGAAGATGGTGTGCGTCTTCAGGCTCTCTTCGCTGGCCAGAACCGCCTTGTAGGCTCCGTTTCCTCCATCGCCCACCGTCAGCATCAGCGCCCGCCGCCCCTTCGCCTCATCCGTGCCCGCGTCAAAGGCGATTGTGCCGGTCACCTTCGCCTCTTCTTTTTGCGCCCGCGCGCAGAACGAGGCTCCCAACGCCGCCAGTACAAATACCCCCGCCCAAAACCATCCACTCTTCGTCTTCATCCCGCTCTCCTGTCCTTCTCGTTTTCGATATGCCAAGGTCGGTGTAAGTATAGCGGATAGAAGCTGAGGTGGGTTCGTGGTCTTCCAGGGGGCAGGGATCAGGGATCAGAAAAGACGGCGGGTTGAGGTTCGTGGTTCCCACCCACTTCATTGGCTAGTCAAGGTTGGGCTACCCGCCACCTGAAATCCCGCGCTTGGGTTTCGCCTTTTTGGGGTGCTGCAAAATTGCTATGTTATAGATATTATATACCTTATCGAATTTGGTTGGCGACGAAAAAGGCGAAGATGGGGAAAACTTTTGTTGCATTTTGCGGCTTCTTCGTGGCTAACTCATAGTTTATAAATGGGTTGCGGATGTGACGGAGGCGAAAAACAGTGGTTCGGAGGCAGCGGGCCAGTTGTCAAAGATCGGGAGTAGCGTTGGCTTTTGATTGTTTTGATTATGCGCCGGAACTAAGGAATGATCTGCAAAGACTTGCCGTCAATTGTTCGTTCGGCAAGGTTGGGGTTCATCGTCTCCCCGGTCCCAAAAGCGAGGGCGAGGCCACCCGCCTAAGGCGGGTTTGTGGTCTTGCAGTGGTCCGTGGTCAGGGGTCAGGGGTCAGGGGTCAGAAAAAGACGGCGGGTTGAGTTTCGTGGTTTCCACCCATTCCACGATAAAACTGTGGAATGGATGGGGCACCCAGCATTGTTGGAGTGGTCATGATTTTTTAAAAACTTTGGGTGCGCCACCCGCCAGGGTGAAAACGTCACTATGATCGAGTAGTGGCTTTGAAAGGGCACGACTTCAGTCGTGCCGCCAGACGCTGAAAAAATGTCGGGCTTTAGTCCCTGAGGTATGTTTTCGGTATTTCGATCTGCGCCAGTATTCAACTCTGGCTATTCATCGGTATTCGGTGCAAACGGGCAACAGACTGCCGACAGGCCAATGAAAATATTCTCATCAAAAAAGAGAAGAAACGGTGAATCTGTGCTATTCTTGTTTCAATTCCGAGAGGCGCTATGAAAAGACACCGGAAGCAACTCGCTCATTCGCTGCGTATGCCGCGCCGCGTCTGACAGCGCCCGCCATAATCATCCGATCTCCGAGAAGCTAACCAAAGACGCTGTCTCCGGTAACAGGCGCTTAACTCCGGACCTGGGCAGTAGGATATTCAATGGGGAACGATCATGAGCCGTGAACGAATCTTGGAAGTGGTTCTGACGATGCTTGGCGCAGTATTGCTGCTCATTGCATCTGTCGGCAAGCATCCCTATGGCTTTTACATGGTGCTCCGGCTTGTCATTACGGTCGGCGCAATTTATTGGGCGTGGAGAGAGTACAAGGTAGGCCAGCGAGCTTGGATATGGATGTTTGTCGCTGTTGCGCTTCTTTTGAACCCGTTCTTGCCGATACGTATGCAGAGGGCACAATGGCAAACAATTGATCTGTATCTGGGAGTTTTCTTAATCGGATGGTCAGGATATTGGCTTTTCCGCAAG
>JBKQLG010000047.1:0-11153 GCA_052147235.1 Occallatibacter sp. | reverse complement strand
CGCGCTGGACCGAGGTTTGGAGCCACATTGCCATCGGCAAGATTTACGACCTCACCGGGCAGCGCGACCGGGCGGTGAACGAGTACCGGCTGGCGGTGCAGACCAACGACAACACCCAGGGCGCGGTGAACGAGGCGCGGCAATGGCTGCAAAAGCCGTACAAGCGGGCTGAGAACGAGTAGCGCCGCATTTCCTCTCGACAAAGATGGTTGGGTTCGTGGTTTCCCACCCTTGCGACAATAAAACGTCGCAAGGGTGGGGCGCCCAGAGCGCGTCGTTTCCCAGGTTTGAAAATCCAGACACTTCGACAAGCTCAGTGCAGGCTCTGGGCCAGCCTGCCTTGGCTGTGTCGAAAGAGGACGATCCGTGCGATCTGCCTGCGTTTTTGCTTCGAATTGAGGCACGCGGGCTTCCCTGAACAAATACCACGGTAACGTCCTGGCCGGTTTTCGCACTACAGCGAGTCTCGCGTCATGCCGATAACACGAGCATGATTTCGCTGCGTTCTATCCTGCGTGTCGTGTTGGTTGCTGCGATGAGTCTCACCGTCGCAGCCTTGGGCGCATTGGCTGCGCCGCGCAATCCCGCCGAAACGGCTGCGCCCTCCGAGACCGTGCCACGGGTTCAAGGTTCAGTCGAGGATGGCGCGCGCGTGCTTCTCACCGGCAACGTTCTCCCGCTGCTCCAGGGAATGGGAGGGTCCGGAGCTTTTCAATCCGCAATTGACCAGGGAGCGGTGGAAGACTCCCTGCCCGCCGGACGGATGCTGCTCCTGCTGCAACGCTCTCCGGCGCAGGAGGCAGCGCTGAGGGATTTTATCCAGGCAACGCACACGCCGGGCAATCCCTCCTATCACCAGTGGCTCAAGCCTGCGGAGTTTGGCCGCCTTTACGGGCCGGCCGACTCGGATGTGGCCGCCGTAGCCGCGTGGCTGGAGTCGCACGGGCTGACCGTAAACCAGGTGCATGCCGGACGGCTGGCAATTGAGTTCAGTGGAAGTGTGGGGCAGGTGAGCGAGGCTTTTCAGACCGGGATTCACCGTTATCTGATCAACGGCGAGACACACCTGGCCAACGCCACCGACCTATCGGTTCCCGCGGCGCTCGCGCCGGTCATCGTCGGCCTTGCGCGCGTGAACGGCTTTCATCCCCAGCCCCAGTTGGAGGTACTGGGGCAGGCGCAATTCAACGCGAAGACTCACCAGGCCACGCCGCAATGGACCTATCCGGTGGGCAGCGGGGTCGTTTTCCTGATGACGCCGGGCGACTTTGCCGTGCAGTACGACATCAATCCGGTCTACAATGCCGGCATCACCGGCAGCGGGCAGTCGATCGCCATTGTCAGCGCATCGAACGTAGATCTGAGCATGGTTCAGGCTTACCAGAGCCTCTTCGGGTTGAGCGCCAACCTGCCCCAAGTGATTGTCGACGGCGCAGACCCCGGCGAGAATGAAGCAGCCACTGAAGCGTACCTCGACATCGAGATTGCGACCTCGGTTGCGCCCGGCACCACGATCATGCTGTACACCTCGGAGGGAACGGCGCTGACCGACGGCCTGGCGCTGGCCGCGATGCGGGCGGTGGAAGACGATGTGGCCGGGGTCATCAGCACCAGCTACGGCGAGTGCGAGCAGCAATTGGGGCAGAGCGGCAACGCCTTCTGGAGCGCGCTTTGGCAGCAGGCGGCGGCGCAGGGCCAGACGGCCTTTGTCTCCACCGGCGACGGCGGCTCGGCCGGCTGTGACGACTTCGACACGCAGGCGGTCGCCTACGACGGGCTCCAGGTCAACGGCATCGCCTCCACGCCCTACAACGTAGCTGTGGGCGGTACCGACTTCTACTACAGCCAGTACGCCAGCACCTCCTCGGTCATTAACACGCAGTTGGGCAATTACTGGTACGGAACCACCACCGCACCCGCCGTTTCACTGAAGCAGACGATCCCGGAGCAGGCCTGGAACGATTTCTTCGGCTACAACCTGGCCGACAGCGGCAACCCAGCCAATCTGGGCAGTCAAAATATTATCGCCGGCAGCGGCGGAGCCAGCAGCGCCGCGCTCTATCCCAATGGGACTGGAGAAGGTTACCCCAAACCGGCCTGGCAGACAGGAACCGGCGTACCGGCCGACGGCGTGCGCGACCTTCCCGACGTATCTCTGTTTGCCGCCAATGGCTACAACTACAGCTTCTATCCCATCTGCGCGCTTCCCGGCGATTGCTCCAGCGCGAATCTGAACAGCAATGGGACGGAGGTCGTCACTGGGGTGGGCGGCACCTCCATCAGCTCTCCGTCGATGGCCGCCATCCAGGCCCTGGTCAACCAGAGCACCGGCAGTTGGCAGGGGCAGGCCGACTTCATCTACTATCCTCTCGCCGCGCGCCAGGCTACGGTCTTCCACGACGTGACCGTGGGCGGCAACCGCGTACTCTGCAACGCGACTTCGGCCAACTGTGTGGCCGGCTCCTCGGCTACGAACTCCAGCGGCTTCAACGTCGAGAGCGGCTACGCGGCCGGCGCGGGCTACGACCTGGCCACCGGCCTGGGCTCCCTCGACGTGGCCAACCTGATCAAATACTGGAACACGGTCACGCTCACGCCGACCAGCGCGACGCTCAGCATAAGCCCGTCCAGCTTTGCCCACGGCAAGTCGACGACAATCTCCGGCACAGTAGCGCCCACGAGTAGCTCGGGCACGCCTACCGGCGCGGTCAACCTGACCGGCAACGACGGCGTGACCCACTACGCGAGTATCGACTCGCCCACCCTGACGGCGGGCAGCTTTTACGCGCTGGTGGACAACCTGCCCGGTGGAACCTACCAGCTCACCGCCGACTACGGGGGCGATGCAACCTTCGCTCCCAGCAAGTCCGCGCCCGTGACCGTCACCATCACCCCGGAGAACAATACGCTGGCCGCCACCGGCTGGGCATGGAACCCCTACGACCTCAACCTCTACCAGCTTACCCCCGGCATCACCCTGCCTTATGGAGCGCAAATCTACCTGGATGCGCAGCCGGTGAGCGGCAACGCCACCATCTCCACCCAACTCACTCCGGCCACCGGTACCGTCACCTATACGGATGTGCTGGGAACGGCGACCACCACCTCGACAGAGCCGCTGAACGCCGCCGGCGTGGCGGAGTGGTCTACCGGCGTCTTTGCGCCGGGCAGCCACGCGGTCAGCGAGTCCTACTCCGGCGACGCCAGCTACAACCCCTCCTCGGCCGCCGGCGCGGCCTCGTTCACTGTGATTCAAGGCAGCACCAGCCTGACCGTCAAGCCGCTGGTCACGTCGGTTGCCGCGGGAGCCAGTGTGGCCGTTGATGTGCAACTAACGACCGGCTACCTTTCCCTCTACGGAACGCCGCCCACCGGCAATGTGACTGTGACTTTGGGCGGACAAACAGCCAACGCGGCATGGCAGGCCTACGGCCCCAGCAGCGCCGCAAGCCTGGAAGCGGTAGTCACCTTCAACAATGTATCGGCGGGCATGCTGCCGGTGACCGCCTCCTATGCAGGCGACAGCAACTGGCTGGGCAGCCTGGCCAACGGGGGAACGGTGATCGCACTCTCCAGCAAAGTTACGCCCACCGTCACGCTCTCGACCAGCTCAGCCAGCCCGGCGTCCGGCCAGAACTTCACGCTGACGGCCGTCGTCTCCGGCCCCGCGGGATCGGCGACCCCCACCGGCACAGTAGCCTTCCTCTCCGACTACCAGAGCTTCGACATTGCCGCAACCATCAGCAATGGCATGGCCACTCTAACCATTCCCAGCTACGCACTCGCCAATGGGACCAACGCCTTCACCGCTGTATACCAGGGTAACAACACTTACACCGCAGCCTCCTCCAATGCGGTCAATGTCACCACTGCGCAACCGGATTTCTCATTCACCTCACAGAATGCCGAGGTGTCGATCTCCCCCTCCGGGTCGGGAATCAGCACGCTGGCTCTGACACCGATCAACGGGTTCAGCGGAAACATTACGCTCTCCGCCAGCGCCCCCGCCGGCCTCACGGCGTCCCTGGCCGCGGCCTCATTGGCTGTAAACGCCCCAGCCACGGACGCGCTCAACCTCAATGTTGCCGCCTCCATGGCCTCTGGAATCTATCCGGTCTCCGTGATCGCCAGCGGCGGCGGACACGTCCACACCGCGCAGATTCTGGTGCGGGTCCTGTCGGTTGCGGCGCCAACCTTCTCGCCCGCGCCGGGAACCTACCTGACCGTCCAATCGATTACCCTCACCGACGCTACCCCCGGTACGACGATCTACTACACCACCGATGGAACAATGCCCACCACCAGCTCAACGCGGTACACCGGCGTGATCACTATTTCAACAATGGGGACGATCCAGGCCATCGCGGTGGCCAGCGGCTATGCGCCTTCGTCGGTGGCCGCGGCAACCTACGCGGTCTACGCGAACCCGCCCCTGGGAAACCTCGACCAGGCCGTGGACAGCAGAACCAGCAGCGTCACCGTTCAACAGTCGGATTCGCTGATGGTCTCCGGCTGGGCCGCCGATCCAACCGACGGCGCACCTATCAGCAACCTCAAGATTTACATCGACGGCAACCTGATCGTCACGCCGCTGCAGCGCTTCACTCGCCCAGATGTGGCAGCTTACTTTAACAATCCGGCTTATACCAACTCCGGATACCAGATTTTCTACTCCGCCGCGACGCTGGCCATCGGCACACACGCCGTCACCGTGATCGCAATCGACTCCGGCGGCCGGTCAACCACCTTCGGTCCAAATACCATCACCGTTGTTGCCGCCGCTCCGCCGCCCTTTGGAAACCTCGAATACGCAGTGGACGCCGAGACATCAAGCACGACAGTTTATCAGACGGATGCATTGATGGTGTCGGGATGGGTTGCCGACCCCACCGATGGCTCTCCCCTGGGCAATGTCAGGGTGTACGTTGACGGAGTTCCCTTCGGCACGCCCACCATGGGCCTGGCACGCCCGGATGTGGCCGCGTACTATCACAACGCGGCTTACGGCAAATCCGGCTACCAGCTCTTCTGCGGGGCGTCGGTGCTGGCCCTTGGACCACACGCCGTCACCGTGGTGGCAATCAATATGGGTGGGCGGACCATCACTTTCGGCCCGTTGACCATCACCATTACCATGGGACCGCCCATCGGAAACCTGGACGCGGCCGCCGACAGCACGACCGGCAGCACCACGATTCCCCAGTCGGATTCGTTGCTGGTGCGAGGATGGGTCGCCGACCCCGTGGACGGCGCGCCGCTGAGCAACGTCATGGTTTACATCGACGGCAGCCTGATTGGCACGCCGACTCTGGGCCTGGCTCGCCCGGATGTGGCCGCATACTTCAATAATCCGTCTTACGCCAGCTCCGGCTTCCAGCTCGTTTATTCCGCCGCGGCGCTCTCCGCCGGCACACACGCCGTCACCGTTGTGGCGATTGACTCAGGCGGCCGGTCAACCACCTTCGGCCCGGCTACGATCACCGTTGCCGCCGGCTCGGCCAGCGTGACGCCGCCCTTCGGGAACCTTGACCTGGCCGTGAACAGCGTGACCACCAGCACCACGATTCCACAGACGGGTACACTGCTGACCCAAGGCTGGGTCGCCGACCTGGTCGATGGCGCTCCCGTGAGCAATGTGAAGGTCTACATCGATGGAAGCCTGATCGGCACGCCTACACTGGGCCTGGCTCGCCCGGATGTGGCCGCGTACTTCAATAACACGGCTTACGCCAACTCCGGATACCAGATCTTCTACTCCGCCGGGTCGCTGGCAGCGGGCACACACGCCGTCACCGTGATAGCCACCGACTCGAACGGGCGCTCAACCACCTTTGGCCCGTTAAGCATCACAGTTACCCAGGAATAAGCAGACAGTGTTATCGCGACGGGCGCAGCAAGGATCAGACCATCAAAAACGACAAGGCCAGCCCGAGGGCCGGCCTTGCCGCCGCTGAACGCATCCGGTTGCTTACTTTTTGCGGTGAGAGCCACCCAGGGAGATGACTTCCAGTTCAACCCGAACGATCCCGGGCTTGATCATCTCAAGCTGCCTGGCGGCGCCATACGATAGATCGATGATGCGCCCCTTGAAAAGGTAGCCGCGGTCGGTAATGCGCACTACGACCGACTTGTTGTTGTCGAGGTTCACCACACGAACCACCGAGCCGAAGGGCAGGGTTGGATGGCAGGCGGTCATCGCATACATGTCGTAGCGCTCACCACTGGCCGTGAGACGTCCGTTAAACTTGCCGCCATACCAGGAGGCAAGACCGTGAAGTGCGTGAGCCGTAGCTGATTCCACGGGCTGATGTGGCGCCAAAATTGCTGGCGTCGCGCTCACTACTGGAACCGCAAGGGGAGCGGTTGCCGCTGGCCGGGGAAGTGGCGCATCCGCATGCACTGTCCGCGTGGAAACTGCCACCACTCCCGCGGTCAGCGCAACAGAAGAAGCCCCCGCCAGCAGCCAAACCCGTAGCGAAGTTTTTGAGCTCGTGTTGCATGGTTCTCGTTTCACCATCTACATATTTTACCAATTTGATACTGATTTACCTAATTGTTATCAAAAAATGCACAGGGGTTTTATGTTCAAAAACGAACACTTTTCCGGGTTTTCCTACGAACTCGTTCGTTTTCCACAACTTGAAAATTGCAACAGAATCGGTGCAATCTTGTGAAATTTCATTCACATAGACCGATTCGCCCCTCGGATAGCCGGGCAAGAACACGTGGCCCTGAAGGCGCGCCGCGAGGCCGAGACCGAGCTGTGGCGCAATGCCCAGGTTGAGCAGCAGACAGCCGCGGAATCAATTCATAGCGGGAAGAGTGAGCCGGAAGCGGGCGGCATCGTGGCCAGGCGCGAGCGGCGACTGGGCGGCTGAGTATCAGGTGATGCCAGCAGGCTGGCAATCTCGCGTAGTTCGGCGCGGGCCTGGGCGAGGGTTGCGGCAACGGCCTCAAGCGTCTGGCCGGAGAGGGGTTGTGTGGTGGCGGAGGCCAGCAGCGGCAGCTGAGATTGTGGATCGGCCTGGAATTCCGGTAGCGGGGCAGGCTGGGGAATGGTGCGGCGCTGGACCTGCCCAAGAACCTGGCGGGCACCGGCCAGTGTATAACCCTCTGTGTGAACCAGGTGCTTGATTCTAAGGGCCAACTCGACGTCGCGACGGCGGTAGAGCCGCTGGCCGGTTCCGCTTTTGTTGGGTTTGAGCTGGGGAAACTGCGTCTCCCAAAAACGCAGAACATAGGTTTCAAGCTGGCAGATGCGGGCTACGTCGCCAATCTTGAAGTAGAGGCGGTCGGGGATTGCGGGCTGCGAGTCGAGGACGCTCTTCTGCGTGAGTTGCATGGCCATATTGAGACGAGGAGGAAACCGCTACGCGCGCGGAAACCCTGCTCTAGTGGGATTATAGGCCACAAGTTGCACCATTTGTGAAGCATTATTTATCGCGAAGGTCGGTTTATGTGGCTATCTGGGTGCCCCACCCCTCGCGACGTTCTTGTTTTTGTCGCTAAGGTGGGAATCCAAAACCTCAATCCGCCCACTCTTCTGGCAGCGCTCTTGGCTTACCTGGGGTTCACCAGGTCGCGCAGCTCTTTGGAAGGCTTGAAGTAGGGCACCTTCTTCGCCGGAACCTCGACGCGCTCGCCGCTCTTGGGGTTGCGTCCAATGCGCGGATTGCGCTGGCGAATGCGGAACGATCCAAAGCCGCGAATCTCAATCTTGTCGCCGCTTTTGAGCGCGCCGATCACCGCGTCGAAGATCGTCTCGACGATGACCTCGCCGTCGCGCCGTGTCAGGTCGCCCGCCGCAGTCACTTTTTCCACCAGGTCTGCCTTTGTCATATTTTCAATGCCTCCGCTCTCAGCATAACCGGATTCGGCTCATTCTGGAATGAAAAAGTTGGTTACCCCGCAGATTCTGGCCGTTTCTCCTCAACAGCTTGGCGGAGTCGACCCGTGCCGGAGCCTCCGCTGCCCAACTTCGCCCGGCGGCGTTTATGATGACCTGAGAGATTCCCCGTGATTTCCAGCGGCATGGAGCGGGGAGTGGAGAGCGGGAAGAGAACGTGACGGACGAGATCAGCCACAGCGCCGGGCCAAAGTACAGCATCGTGATTCCGGCCTTCAACGAGAGCGCCCGCATTCCGGCGACGCTCAAGTCGGTCGTTGAGTGCATCCGCGCGCGTGGCTGGCAGGCCGAGGTCATCGTTGTCAACGACGGCTCAACCGACGCGACGGCCGAGGTAGTGAGCGCCTTTGCCCGCACCGCGCCCGAAATCCGGCTGATCGAGAACCCCGGCAATCGCGGCAAGGGCTACAGCGTGCGCGCCGGGATGCTGCAGGCGAGGGGCGAAGTGGCGCTCTTCACCGACGCCGATCTCTCCGCGCCCATCGAGGAGGCCGAACGCCTTTTTGCCGCCATTGAGCAGGGCGCGGACATTGCCATTGGCTCCCGCTGGCTGGAGAGCGCCCGCCAGACTCATCGCCAGCCGCTCTTCCGCCAATTTTTTGGCCGCTGCTTCAACGCCGTCACCCGCGCCGTGATGCGGTTGCCCTTCGCCGACACCCAGTGCGGCCTCAAGGCTTTCACCCGCGAGGCCGCGCAGACCGTCTTCCGGCTCCAGACCATCGAGCGCTGGGGCTTCGACCCGGAGATTCTGTTGATCGCCCTCAAGCACGGTTACCGCGTTGTCGAGGTGCCAGTCAGCTGGGCCAACGATGAGCGCACCCGCATGAGCTACCTACGCGACGGCGTCAAGGTGCTGGAAGAGATCGCCACGATTCGCTGGAACGCCTTCTGCGGACGCTACAACAAGCCGGTCGGGGCGAAGCCGCGGGAGCGGTAGCCGGGAGTTGAACTCTCCCAGCTCTGATTATCCAGGCCGGAGGCGCCGGTAAATTTCGCTCGAAAACAGTACTTATTTCTGATTCGATCGATAGAAAACGAAAAGCGGCGGCTTGCGGTTCTTTGTCTCCCAGGTCTCAAACGCGAGACCTGGGCCACCCAATCATTTTGGGATAGTCAGACCTGGGCCACCTGCCGGCCTCATCATTGATGTATTTTTCTGAGACATCTCGCCCCTCCGCCGCGTCTTTCCACACAGGCGGGGGTCGTTCGCTCCCGTGAATCTGGTTAGGAGGAAAGCATGATCCGCAAGATAGCCCTCGCACTTCTCTTCGTCGCCTTCACCGCCATCGGCGCCCACGCCGCCGACTTCAACGGCAAATGGACTGCCGAGTTCGACACCCAGATCGGCCCGCAGAAGTACACCTACGACTTCCATGTTGACGGCGCGACGGTCACCGGCACGGCCACCAACGAGCGCGGCTCAACCCCCATTACCGAGGGCAAGATCGACGGCGATACTATCACTTTTGTCGAGGCCCTCAGCTTCAACGGCATGGACATCAAGATCACTTACACCGGCAAGATCGACGGCGATACGATCAAGTTCACCCGCAAGGTGGGCGACTTCGCCACCGAGGAACTGACTGCCAAACGGGTCAAATAGACGGCAGTTACTCCCCGCCCGGTTGAGGTTCGTGGATTCCCAGGTCCCAAAAGCGGGACCTGGGACACTCAGATTCATTCATTGAGACCGCGCCACCCGCTTCAGAACGTCAGATCTCGAGATAGATATAGGAATTAGCCAGGAGTTACATAGATAACTTCACTAGCCAGGTGCAATTCGAATAAGCTGAGAAGCGTCAGGGCATGGCTTCAGCCGCGCCATAAGCACCTCCAATAGCGTGGTTGCACTATTCCAGTAACGCACGAAAGCGGTTGCGCTGCTCCGATTTCAGGGTGGGATCGGGTTCATGGGCCGAGCGGCTCTCCAGATGGCGCAATGCGGACCCAATGCGCCCAAATGGCTTTTATTCAAGGAATTGCAACATTCCGCAAGACTCGATTTAGATATACTGGGATGGAAGGAAACCCCTCAAATTCCAATAGGCAGGATGAAATGGGAATGATCTCATTCTGTGGCGGCTTCCGGAGATTGATTTATAAGTGATAGCCCTCCTGGCGTATAGGTTGCCTTTGCGCCTTGGTTTGCTGTTGTGAAATAACATTTGGCGCTGGTAAACACACGAAAGAGGAGTTGGGTAATGGCTGAGAGTTGTCTGAACATTGCAAAGCGTGAGACAGAACGGCTGATGAAGAAGATTGAAGCCCTCGAAGAGAGTATTCGTCTCCACAATGAAACCAAGAAGACATGGAATACGATCGTGCGCAACACGGGAGGCAAATCGAGTGCCACCGTGCTCGAAATTGCCCATTCAGAGACTGAGCGGCTGAACGCGGAGATCGAGGCGGTGCAGGAAGAAATTCGCCGCCACATCGAAACCCGGGATGCATGGGATATGATCGTGCGCAACGCGGGATGCAAAGCGCGCCTTTACCAGGATGTAACTTATGTCAGCGGCGAGGATGGCAAATGGCACCTGCAGCGGCTGGATATGGAGATAGAAGCGCTCCAAGGGGAGATTCGCCTGCACAGCGAAACCAAGGATGCATGGAATACGGTCGTGTGCCGTGCGGGAAGCGAACTTAATGTCGATTTCCTGGAAATGGTCCATTCCGAGTCGGAGCTGTTAAATAAGAAAATCGAAGCAGTGCAAGACAAGATCCGCCGTTACCTGGAAACCAAGGATGCCTGGGTGACGATCCTGCGCAACGCGGGAAGCCAAACGCGCATCTATATGGGCGCAAGCTATATCAGAGGCGTGGATGGCCTATGGCACCTGCAGCGCTCCCAGGCCAGTGAATCCAATAAAGAGTTTGACTCGAGTTGGACAGACCAGGCAATCTCGAAGGCCAGTTCCGTGCGCAATCGGCTCGTGGATGCTTGTGAGAAGACTTTCCTCAAACCGCAGAATCATATCCCTCTTGCCGCGCGCGGCAATGAGCAGTTCCAGACCCTGGGACTGTAATCGCATCGGCCTCGCGTTCGCCTGACCTCGATAGGATGCTCTTCCGCACACCGCGCCCGAGGTTGTGATGGGGCCGAAAAAGGGGCTCTTTCCGGAGGATCGTGATCTCCCAGGTCTGGATTTTCAGGCCTGAGAAACCTCTTAAGCCGGAATGGAAGAGAACAAAAAACCACTGGTCGAGGTTCATCGTCTCCCCGGTCCCCAAAAGCGAGGGACCGGGG
>JBKQLG010000046.1:0-15033 GCA_052147235.1 Occallatibacter sp. | reverse complement strand
ATTTTCATGAAGTTGAATATGCCGTTCAGAAGGAGTTAATTCTTGCACCTTGACAAGACCGGATTGATAGGCGTCAAGGTCGTCTTTCTTGCCAAGCCGTTGCCCAAGATGATTCGTAAAGATCAGTTCAGGGGCGAGCAACTCATCCAACGCACGAAGATCAGAATTCAGCATCGCAATCCTGAGCTGTTCTTCAGCAGCGATAATCTTCGCCTCCATTTCTTCGTTCATTGGCTCTACCCCTCCAGCTTTTTCGTCACCAGCTCGTTAAGCAGCGCCGGATTGGCTTGGCCCTTGGTGGCCTTCATCACCTGGCCCACAAAGAAGCCCGCCATGGTCTTCTTGCCGGCGCGATACTGCTCAACCTGTTTGGGGTTGGCGGCAATCACCTCGTCAATTAGCGCTTCAATCGCCGCAGCGTCGCTGATCTGCTCCGGTTTCTCGCGCTCGTAGACCGGGCCGAAATCCTCGCCCTTTTCGAAGCAGACGTCGAAGAGCTGCTTGAGCTGCTTGGAACTGAGCTTTCCCTCATCAAGAAGATCGGCGGCCTGCACAATGCCCGTCATCGAGACTGGCGATTGCGCCTGCTCCAGGCCCAGCGACTTCAGCCGCCCGCCAATCTCGCTGAGCAGCAGATTCGCCACGCGGCGCGGGTTGCGCGCAGTCCTGGCTGCGGCTTCAAAGCGGTCGGCGAAGGCGCGCTCGGCGGTCAGCGTAGCCGCGTCCTGCGCGCTCAGATCGTACTCGGCGATCATGCGCGCGCGGCGGGCTTCGGGCAGCTCAGGAAGCTTCTTTTTCACCTCGGCCAAAAACTCCGCCGTCACAATCAGCGGCGGCAGATCCGGCTCGGGAAAGTAGCGGTAGTCGTGTGCTTGCTCCTTGGAGCGCATCGAGTACGTCCGGCCTTCGTTCGCGTTCCATAGGCGGCTCTCCTGCGTCACGCGCCCGCCCCCTTCGATCACCTCGATCTGCCGTTCGATCTCGTATTCCAGAGCCAGGCGAACAAAGCGGAAGCTGTTGACGTTTTTCACTTCCACCTTGGTTCCGAATTCTGTCTGCCCGCACGGGCGCACGCTCACATTGGCATCGCAGCGCAGCGAGCCTTCTTCCATGTTGCAGTCCGAGACGCCGCAGTAGAGCAGGATTTCCTTAAGGCGCGTCAGGTACTCGAAGGCCTCGTCCGGGGTGCGCATATCCGGGTCGGAGACGATCTCCGCCAGCGGCGTGCCGCAGCGGTTCAAATCAAGATACGTCCGCGTCGCCGAGTCGGCAAAGCCGTCGTGGATACTCTTGCCGGCGTCCTCTTCCATGTGCAGGCGTGTGATGCCGATGCGCTTCATGTTGCCATCCGCAATTGGCACGTCGATCCAGCCGTGCTCGGCTATCGGCTTGTCGAACTGCGAGATCTGATAGCCCTTGGGCAGGTCGGGATAGAAGTAGTTTTTACGCGCAAAGACGGAGCGCTCGCGCGCCTGGCAGTTGATTGCCAGAGAGGCCAGCGAAGCGAACTCCACGGCTTGGGCGTTAAGCACCGGCAATGCACCCGGCAGACCCAGGCAGACCGGGCAGACATTCGAGTTCGGCGCCGAGCCGAAATGATTGGCGCAGCCGCAGAAGGCCTTGGAGGCGGTGAGCAACTGCACATGGACCTCGAGTCCGATGACGGGCTCGTACTTGGCCAGGAGTTGGGGCGAAAGCGCGGTTACAGGCATATTGTCTATGATTTTAACGCGTCAGGTTTTCCCACGGGGTTCGTTCTTTCCGGTATTCAGAAAAGGGACGGATTCAATTCCAGACTCTCGGAGTGCAATATTTCCGGTACGTCGATTTGAGACTATGCTCTTTCTTCGTTCATAATCCATACGTCATCTTTCAGAAACAGTGATATGTCTTCCTGCTCATAGGAGTAATAACGCAAGAAACCAACGACGGAATGGTCCCCGGAAAGTTGAGCCAGGACGAAAAACTTGGAATCTCTCGAATGGCATCATTCCAGATGGAATTGTCCGAGCGCTGAGCTATGGAAACTTTCGTAGCGGCCGGAGAAGCCGGTCTTGGTTGAGACTTGCGCTATCAAGAACAACTGTGGCCAGAGCATGGCCGCCAAGCGAGCCAGATGCTGTCAATTCAACTCCAGGCAGGAATCTGGGGAATACCTGTGTCAAGCAGACACCTGACTGGTATGATTTATATGCGTCGGACCAACGCGGATTACCAATCTACTTGCTCCGGCAGGTGATTTTCGTGTTAAAGTTGGTTTATTCTTAGTGTTTCTTGTTTTTTTGCCTAGGTCTCTCAAACCGGCAAGGCGTTGCGCGGCATCCAGCGCACGTAGTACGACGATCCGCAAGCTCCTGCATGAGACCTCATCGGCAAGGACAAGACTGGCCGACCGCGGCAAACTTCCTGCTGGTGTGATCGGGGAGGTTTTCCACAGGAGGTGCGGCAGAGTTACAACACCCGTTCGCGCATAACCCGAGAGCGCCGATCAGGTTTTGTCCTATAGGTGAAGTTCAGGCATGAGCGATTTACCGGTTAATGAGCAACCAATCATCCTCTTTACCGAGGAATGCGACCGGAGAATGCTGCGCGAAGAGAACCAGGATTCCGCCCTCCATATCCGTATCGCGTTGGGCGACTTGTTGATCGTCGCCGACGGCATCAGCGAATCCGCGGGAGGGGCCACTGCATCGCGGTTGGCGGTCGAGTATTTTTACGCGCACATGGCTGCCCTGCCGGATGACTACCCAGCTGACAACGCTCTCCGTGAAGCAGCGGCGCGCGCCAATACAAGCATTGCGGTCGCAGCCAGAGCGCCAGGCTCGCCGCACCCGCGCATGGGTTCCACGGTGGTGGTAGCCCTGCTGCAACAGCACGGCAATATGACCGAGGCCTGGATCGGCCACATCGGCAACAGCCGCGCTTACCTGATACGTGCCGGCCGCCTCCACCGGCTCACCACCGATCACACTGCCGTTCAGACCTTGCTCAACCGTAATCTCATTACTCCTGAAGAGGCGAAGGACCATCCTGACGCCACGGTGCTGACCCGCTGCCTGGGCCATCAACTTGATGTGGAAATCGAAATCGAGCAGCTACCGCTGGCCGTCGGTGACACACTGCTGCTCTGTTCCCACGGCCTCTGGGGATACGTCCCGGAGTCGGAGATTCAGACTGCGGCAGCCACTCTAAGCATTGAGGCTACCGCCCACAAACTGCTTGAACTGGCCCTCACCACGGGCGGCCACAACAATATTGGTATTGAGGTAGCGCAGCTAAGCGCACCTCCCGACCCCGCCTCCCGCCATCAAACCGAGCACAACCCCGCCACCAAGTGGGTTATAACGGTCTTCCTGCTGGCAATCGCCGGTTTGTGCGTGCTGGCCTGGCTCACCTTCTGGAGCAACTGACTCATCCGCGCCGCAAACGCCGCTTTGAAGCTTCGGATGGAAGTGGCCAACACTATTGCGATATGATCCGCCCGGATCAGGAACCGCACTCCAGCATCTCTTCCGGAAACTCCGTCGCCGCTGCATCTTCGGGCGCCGCATCCTGCTGCGCGCCGTTCGCAAGCTGGGCCGTGAAAAAGGCATCCACCTGGGCCAGCACCTCGGCTCCGCTCCGCGCCTGATAGATCGCTCCCCGCAGCTTTGCCCCACCCGCCACGCCGTGGGTGAACCAGGTGGCGAACTGTTTCATCTTGCCCGCCGTCTCTCCCAACCGCGCGGCGCGGGGCAGGTCCTTCGTCGCCTCGGCCTCATCCAGCAGCATTTGAAAGTAAGCCCGGATCATGCGGTAACGGTCTTCCACCGTGGGCCGCTCATAGCTGCCGGTGGCCGTGTACTGTGCAATCTGCCTGAAAATCCAAGGGTTCGCCGGCGCGGCGCGGCCAATCATTACCGCGTCGCATCCGGTCTCGGCCACCATTGCCGCCGCATCCTCCGGAGTGCGGATGTCTCCGTTGCCGATGACCGGAATCCTGACTGCCTGCTTGACCCGCACAATCCACTCCCAGCGCGCCTGTCCGCTGTAACCTTGTTCTCGAGTCCGGGCGTGCAGCGCCAGTCCGTTCAGCCCCTCCATTTCGGCCATCCGCGCCAGCTCCAGGCATACTATGTCGGCGTCATTCCAGCCCAGTCGGAACTTCACCGTGAAGGGAATCGTCACTGCCTTGCGCACAGCGCGGAAGATCTCGTCAATGCGCGGCAGATCGCGTAACAGACCCGAACCACCGTTCGAGCCGACCACCCGCTTGGCCGGACAGCCCAGGTTCAGGTCCACCAGATCAAAGCCGGTCTCTTCGACAATCCGCGCCGCCTCGGCCAGCGTCTCCGGATTAGCTCCGAAGAGTTGCGCACCGATGGGGTGTTCGTCGTCGTAGAAGGTCAGATAGCGCTGGCGCTTGCTTTCGCGCATCCGAGCCAAGCCGTCGGCGGAGGTGAACTCGGTCATCAGCAGGCCGCAGCCGGATTGGGCGTTGGTAACTATGCCCTCAATCTCCGGGTGCCCCACCCTCGCGGCGTCGTTGTAGTTGCCGTTAGGGTGGGATTCATTGAACCCGCCAGCAGAAAACAAACTGGCGTGGCGGATGAAGCGACGGAAGACCGTGTCGGTAACCCCGGCCATCGGCGCCAGCACCGTGGCCGGAGCCACCAACACCTGTCCCAGGCGCATCTCCGCCGGCACCCGCGCCTCCGCGGGCATCGCGTGCTCGGCTGGGTTGTCCCAGTTCTTTCTCACGGTAAAGCCCTTGCCCGCCATGAAAGTCCCTTAGCTGTGAGCCACTAGCTTCTAGCTTGTCCTTGCCCTGGGCAGCTTTGCGGAGTAATACAATACCGCGAAAGTCGATAAGCTAACAGCTAAAAGCTGTCTCAAGAACGAAGATGGGCCTCCGCCATGGCGGAGGCCCAATCGTGCGAACCGTTTGCCGGGGCGCGGTTACTTGGTCGCTGCCGCTGCCACAGCCTCGTCGGACTTGGCGTACTTGCGGCGGAAGCGCTCGACGCGGCCGGCGGTGTCAACCAAGCGCTGCTTGCCGGTGTAGAACTGGTGGCAAACCGAGCAGATTTCCACATGGATGTCGCCCTTGTGGGTCGAACGGGTCTCAAAGTGGTTCCCGCAGGCGCACTTCACCTGCACCGCGGCGTAGTTGGGATGAATCTTTTCCTTGGGCATCTCGCTAGACAGACCTTTCCTGCAATGCTTCTCTCCCATTGTAGGGGGATTTGGCGGGAATGGCAATTGCCATGAAGCAGGGAACAGGGAATGGAGACAACCGCTCCAAACCACGGCCAAGACCTTTTTCCACATTCGGGGACTGCCGATGCACCGCCGCCCTGAGCCAGCCGGTGCGCTACGCTGGGAGAGATGAGTGTGTGCGCAATCTGCAATGGAGTGGGGCTGGTGCGGGTGGTCAATTCCGCCGGCCAGTGGGTCTCGCGCGCCTGCGATTGTCAGGAGATGGAACGCGAGCAGCGCCGCCTGGCCGCCGCACATATCCCCGAGCGCTACCGTCATTGTTCCCTGGACAACTATGTCACTGTCCGTTCCAAAACGCATACCTCTCAACGTGAAGCCCGCCGGACGGCTTGTTCGTTTGTCAATGAATACCCGGTAGGCACCGCCGGCAAGGGACTGCTGTTTACCGGCGCAATCGGCGTGGGAAAAACTCATCTGGCCGTGGGTGTGCTGAGCCGACTGGTGCAGGAGCGTGGCGTCAAAGGCCTCTTCTGCGACTACCGCGAACTGCTCAAAAGCATCCAGAATAGCTACAACTCCCAGGTACAGACCACCGAGCTCGAATTGCTCAAGCCGGTCTTCGCCGCCGAGGTACTGGTGCTGGACGACCTGGGCGCGCAAAAGCCGAACGAGTGGGTCTGGGATACTGTCGCGCTGATTCTGAACTCGCGTTACAACGACAAACTGTCGACCATCATTACCACCAATTATGCTGACCTGCCTGCTGGTGGCGGAAATCTGACCGATGTTGAGCGCGCGGCCCGCGAACAAACCCTCGGCGACCGCATCGGCGACCGCATGAGATCCAGGTTGGCCGAGATGTGCGTCCGGGTCGAGATGACGGGCGAGGACTACCGCCAGAGCGTCAAACGCGCCAGCTTCGGCGAAAAGCCACATTCCCCGCTATCATCCTGACCCGCGCAACGCCAGCCCTGACGCTGCACCCTCACCGGGTCCCATGTATCGTTTCGATACAGCCCAATCCCGAAAGTCCCTCGCGTGCGTATGCCTGGAAGCGATCAGATTATGAGCTTTGGCGGCAGTTGTTCAAGCCCTCAAAACACCCAAAGGCTTACCAGCACCAGCAGGATGGCGGCAACTGTAACAACCTGGTAGACCCTGTCCTCTGTCTGCCCGGAGCGCGCTTGCTCAACGGGGGGCGCTGACATGGAGATGGATACGATTTGGGAAGAGGGTTGCATCGCGAAGCTGCCTTTCTCTGCCTTCCGACTAGGGTTACGGATTCCGGGGCTTGCCGGTTCTCACCGTTGAATAATTTGACGCATGATTCCCTGGAGAAGCACCAAAAAGCTGAAGAACCACACAAGATTGTGAAACTGAATTGCCTATCGGTCAAATACGAAAAAGCATCACAAGTCCCGCAACGAGCGATGTTACGGTTGGCGCTCCCTGGACTGACACGCACCGCCCCGGAACTCCGAGCCGTCCCACAGGGCCGCAAGACTGTTCCAATTCGGACCCGACAAGACAAGGATGCACTATTCAGCCGAAATGATCTGCATTTCCCGGAGAATTTTGGCGATTAAGGCCTCCGGCTTGACCACAGACCCAATCTTTCCCGTATCATAAAGATGCCCCTAGGCAGGTTTGGAGGTGGATTTTTTTGGCAGAGGTTCGAGTGCAAGAAGGCGAGCCGCTGGAAAATGCGCTGCGCCGGTTCAAACGGAAGGTACAGCAGGAGGACATCATCAAGGAAGTCAAGCGTCACTCCTACTACCTGAAGCCCGGTGAAAAGAAACGCGTTAAGGCGGCTTTGGCGCGCAAGCGGAATCGCAAGAAGGCTCGTAAAGAGGCTGACTAGCTTCACAACAATCGTGACAGACGCCGCCCTGGCGACTCCCGCATAGAGATGCGGGCAGAAAGCCAAAGACCCAAGCCGGGGCGGCCTGTCACGATTTTTCTTTTGGCTTTATTCACTGGAAAGCCGATACCAGCGCCTGCATTCAGCCCAGAGCCGATGTTTATCGCAGAGCAGCGCTGAAAAGCAGATCTCCCTTGAATCCCGATGGGAACCCGGCCATGCGGACCAGAGTAGCCAGTTGCGCCCAGTGGCGCTGGCTGTGGAAGAGTGCGTGGGCCGCGACCTTTCTGCGCGAGAAGGTCCGCGCCTGTGGCGGCAGCCAGTTGTAGTCCAGCGTCATCGTCTCCTCCCAGTTCAGGGTGGGGTCGTCCAGCAGCGTTCGGAAGACCTGAACAGCCCTGACGTGCAGCTCAAAGAGGGCATCGAGCGAATGCTGAGGCACGTCTTCCTTGGCTAGCACGGGCAAGCCGGCGATACGCTGGCCCCAGCGCAGCTCCACCCCCCAAATATGGCCGGCGAACTCCTTCACGTTGGCGGTTCCACCGATGCCGCAGGGCAGCTCCAGCAGCGCGGGATTGGCGTCCAGGTATTCCTTCCAAAAGTTGGAGGACTCCTGGTTCCAGGCCAGAAGCTCTTCCAGCGTGATTGCAGGTGTCATGGTTTCCTCCTTGGGAATCTCAGCGTTTCTTCAAAGCGCGATAGCCGATGTCGCGGCGATAGTACATTCCTTCAAAATGAATCGGCTTCATGGCCTCGTAGGCGCGAGCCAGCGCCTCTTCCAACGTCGGCGCGGCGGCGGTCACGCCCAGCACGCGGCCTCCAGCGGTGAGGATTTGTCCGTCTACCGTCCGAGAAGAGCCGGCGTGGAAGACCTGTACCCCCGAAACCCGTGCGGTTTGGTCCAGGCCGGTTATCGGGAAGCCGGTCTTGTAACTGCCCGGATAGCCCGATGAACTGGCCACTACGCAAGCCGAAGCGCCGGGGCTCCAGCGCAGCTCGGTCTCCGCCAGCCGGCCATCAATACAGGCTTCCAGCGCATCCACCAGGTCGCTTTCCATGCGCAGCAGAATGGCCTGCGTCTCGGGATCGCCAAAACGGGCATTGAACTCCAGCACCTCGGGCCCACGAGCGGTCATCATCAACCCGCAATAAAGTACGCCAATGAAGGGTGTCCCCTCCTCGGCCATGCCGCGCACGGTGGGCTCGGCGATGTGGCGCAGAATCCATTCGGTCATCGCGGGATCCAGCATCGCGTCGGTCGAGTAGACGCCCATGCCGCCGGTGTTGGGGCCGGTGTCGCCCTCGCCGATGCGCTTGTGATCCTGCGCAGGAACCAGCGGGGCCACGTGCTTGCCATCGCTGAGGCAGAGGAAGCTGATCTCATCGCCCGAAAGAAACTCCTCGAAGATGACGTGCGACTCCTTAGCGCCCAGCAGCCTTCCGCTCAGCAACTCCTCGGCGGTCTCGATGGCGGAATGACGCGACTCGCAAATAATGACGCCCTTGCCGGCGTGCAGTCCGTCGGCCTTGACCACGATGGGCGAATGAAAGAAGTCGATAGCCTTTTCTATCTCGGCAGCAGTCGTGCAGACCGCGTAGTTGGCGGTGGGAATCTTGTGGCGCTGCAGGAAGCGCTTGGCGAAGCCCTTGCTGGACTCCAGCATGGCCGCCGCCCGCGTGGGTCCGAAGACTCTCAAGCCGCGCTCTTGAAGAGCATCTACAATTCCCAGCGAGAGCGGCACCTCCGGCCCCACGATGGTCAGGGCGGGCTGCTCGGCCTCGACCAGGCGAACCATCGCGGTCACGTCTTTCAAATCCACCGTGACGCAGCGCGCAATCTCCGCGATGCCGCCGTTGCCTGGGGCGCAAACCACCTCGCTCACCCTTGGGCTGCGCTTGACCGCCCAGGCCAGCGCGTGTTCCCGGCCTCCTGAACCCAAAATCAAAATCTTCATGTTCGTTCCTGCTCTTCCTGAATCGATAGTGCTCCCGAATGTTTATCTGAGCAAAGCGGGGTTGGGAAGTCAAACGGTGAGGCTGAAATACATCATGTTCAATGCGTGATCCGGTCCTCGTTCTCTGTTCCCTGTTCCATAATCCCTCTCATCTGCTACACCCGCTGCAATCTGGAAGAAGATGCTCTTCAAGGCTCACAGCGCTGCTGTTTACGGAATCAACACCGATGCCAGTATCATCGATTTCGAGGTGGTCTGGAAGCAGGAGGACCAAGGGCAGTGGATTGCGCTGATCCGCTTCAAGCGCCAGTTCGACCCGCGGCTGAATAGCGGATGGTCCGCCACTGAAATCAGGGTGTCCCCTTCCACCTCAGGCCTCGCCTGATTTCCTCAGCAGCGCGAGGAGGCCGGTCACTTCGAGGCCACGTTCCGTCCGCAGAAATCCCTCTTCCAGTCGGGCAAGCAGTAGCCTGGAGTTTGCCGCAATCTCGCGAATGTGGTTGGGATGATGTGTAAATCGTCCGGAATCAGTTAGATGAAATGGATATCTCTGGCCACGTTCCACCGTGAAAGCGAAGCATCCGCCGGGCTTGAGTAGCTTGGCCGTCATCTCCACCACCCTTTGAAGGTCGCCTAAATAGACCAGGCAATCGCAGGCGACAATGAGATGGAATTGTGCTTGGGTTTGATCGAGCCAGGCGGTGATCTCGGCGACCTCCAGCCGATCATAGATGCCGCGCTCCCTGGCAAATGCGATCATCTCCGGAGAGAGATCGATCCCTACCAGGCGTGCCGCTCGCTCCTTCAAACCGGCTCCCGCCAGCCCCGTTCCGCAACCAAGATCGAGAATTTCAAGGCCCGCGGCATCGCCGATCTCGGACCGGATCAGATCCTGAAGGCGCTCCGGAGCCTGATAAGCCAGCTTGTCGCGCATCTTGGAATCGTAGTAAGAGGAGAACCCGCTGAATGTTTGCAGAATACATTCATCCGAGGCGCGGGGTGGCGGCGTCTCGTCCCTCAAGGCGGTTAGCAAATGACGAATCGTAGCGTCATCGGCACCGGATTCAAGATACTTCTCATACGCGCCACGCGCTTCATCGCGGCGTTCGGCGGCCTGGGCCGCATAGCCCAGGGCATACCACGCCTCCGGGTCTTCCGGCGCCAACTCCGTCACTCGTTTCAAACACAGGAATGCGGTCTCAGTCTTGCCGTTCTCCCGGAGGTGTTCAGCCAGCTCGGTCAACTCGCTGACGGAGAGTTCACGGGGCCGGACGGCCGCGCCGTCGCCCCAGACCAGCAGGCCGGCTTCAACTCCAGCGCCGATCCAACGATCGATCTCAGCCGCCCGGTCCTCCGGCAGAAACGGTCCGGCCAATGCGCGGATCTCTGCCACGCTTCTGCTGCCATCGCACAGTTCCGCGATCAAGGCGCCGGTCGCGTTCAATTCATGCAGGCGGTCACTAACGGAATCATAGGCGAGATAACCGCCCTCGACCGGCGACAGCCCAACGTTAGAGTTGATTACGGGATTAGCCATGCGCAACCGGGGACGATCCGGGCAAAGATCCGGCTTAGAGCACCTCTACGCCCGGCGCCCGTGGGTGAAGGCAGATGCTGATCACTGATGCTTGACGGCCTTGTCGTTCTTGATGGTCTTGCCGTTCGTGCCGTCTGCGGGTGCACTCTTCGAAAAATCAAGCGGCCCATGCTTTACTGTTGATCGCGCGCCCGCGCCGCCTTCGTTGTGCTTGACATCCTGGGCTTTAAGATTACTCCGCTTGTCGTCATTGGAAGTCACGCCGCCTTTGGTCCAGGTCTGGGACTTCGCATTGGACTGGGCCTTCGCCTTGGACTGGGTCTTCAGCTCAGACTTGGGGAAATGGGTATTGTCCTCTGCATTCAAGACCGCTGAGGTAAGCAGCGGAACTGTCGCGACGCCGGCAAGCAGCATTCCCAGGAATTTACGCCGATCAGGATCCACATGCGCGAGCGCCTCGTCAAGCGATGACGGTAATCTTTTATCGCTCATATACACCTCTTATGAGAGTTGGTCGATCAACGTTCTGGCTAGAACATTAGACGGATTGTTTATGAGCCGTCAAGATAAATAACTTCCGAGCGGCGGAGAATCATGGAGAGGGGGCGGCATTTTCCCCCGCCCCTCTCATCTGCTACACTCGCTGCAATCGTAGAGAATATGCTCTTCAAGGCTCATAGCGCGGCTGTTTACGGAATCGACGCCAGCCTCATTGATGTCGAGGTGGACTATAGCGGCGTGGTTGCGGAAAAGGACGTCTTCCACACTGTCGGCCTGCCCGACGCCGCGGGGCGCGAGAGCCGCGACCGGGTGCGCGCAGCCATCAAGAACTCCGGCTACCTGATTCCGCCCACGCACATCACCATCAATCTGGCGCCGGCCGACCTGAAGAAGGAAGGCTCGGGCTTCGATCTGCCCATCGCCGTGGGCATTCTGGGCGCGTACGGCGCGCTGCACACCAACGACCTGAGCCGCTTTCTGCTGGTAGGCGAACTGGGCCTGGACGGCAGCGTGCGCGCCGTTCCGGGGATGTTGCCGGTGGCGATCATGGCTCGCGAAAAAGGCATCGCCAACCTGATTCTTCCGGCAGCCAACGCCGCCGAGGCCGCGGTGGTCGAGGGCGTCAACGTCTACCCCGCCAGCTCGCTGCTCGACGTGCTGGAGTTGCTCAACACCATGGTCGTAGGCCAAATCCAGCGCGAGCCCTACCGCGTTTCCACCGAAGCGTTGCTCGGCGAACTTCAGCATTTCAATGTCGACTTCAAGGATGTGCGCGGGCAGCAGACGGCCAAGCGCGCTCTCGAAGTAGCCGCCGCCGGCAGCCACAATATTCTGATGATCGGCCCGCCCGGCTCCGGCAAGACAATGCTGGCCAAGCGGCTGCCCTCGATCCTGGCGCCGCTCACATTCGAGGAGGCTCTGGAGACCACCAAGATTCACTCCGTCGCCGGAGTGCTGGACGCCGCCCAGGGCCTCGTCACCCAACGCCCCTTCCGCTCGCCGCATCACACCATCAGCGACGCCGGCCTGATCGGCGGCGGCATCATTCCCCGGCCGGGCGAGGTTTCGCTGGCCCACAATGGGCTCTTGTTTCTAGACGAGCTGCCTGAGTTTCCCCGCAACGTCCTCGAGGTTCTGCGCCAGCCACTGGAAGACCACACTGTGACCATCGCCCGCGCCTCCATGTCGCTCAGCTTCCCGGCGCGCTTCATGCTGGCTGCGGCGATGAACCCCTGCCCCTGCGGCTTTTTCAACGACAAATCGCGCGAATGCCAGTGCACCCCACCGCTGATTCAGCGCTATATCGCCAAAATCTCCGGCCCGTTGCTCGACCGCATCGACATTCACATCGAGGTTCCAGCGGTGCAATATAAGGAGCTGCGCGGCGGGGCGGCGGCCGAAGGCTCGACTGAGATTCGCACCCGCGTGTTGGCCGCCCGCGAGCGCCAGCGGCAGCGATTCCGCAAATTCGGAGACAAAATCTACTCCAATGCGCAGATGACCACCCGCCAGATTCGCGTCCACTGCGAGCTGGGGGCCGACGCCGAGCGCCTGCTGGAGCGCGCCATGCAACAGCAGGGGCTGACCGCCCGCGCCCACGACCGCATCCTCAAGGTTGCCCGCACGATCGCCGATCTGGAAGGCGCCGAACACCTCACCGTCTCCCACTTGGCCGAGGCCATCCAGTATCGCGCGCTAGACCGCAGCTACTGGGCGTAAAAAAACTGTTGACCTCAAAGCCAACTCTGTATATATTGGTTTATGCCATCCATAAAGGGCAGATAGTCCAGAGCGTTCGTGAACGCTTTCCTGCTGTTTTCCGCATCAGTTTTGAGCTGAGGCTCATTGGTTGATGCTCCGGTGCGTTTTTATTTCAGCCGGATCGGTAATACAGGGCGGATGGTTCCCAAGGCGGCAATCTGTATCTCTGATACGGCAGTATGCCTGTTCCATTTTCTGCGAGAGTGCGTCAGGATTTTGAACTATACGCTCAACTCGTGCGTCTAAGCCTTGGGTGTGGAAATTGGGGGCAGTGCGCAATGCATCGACTGCTCCTGCTGCGCCGCTGGCGACTGTTTTGTGCCGGCTGGAGCCAATTTTTTTGAAGGAGAATTTTGCAATGCGTTCAGATTTGGTCTTTGGGGCTCTTTCTCAAGTTTCCAATCGCTACCAGTTGTGCCAACTGGCGAGCAAGGCAACCCGTAAGCTACACAAGCCGAACACACGGCTGCAGGACACCACCAATGAAGTCCTGGGCCGCTTTCAAACCACCAACCCTGGCTCCGCGATGCCCCTTGAGGCATCCGCGCAACAGCCAATCGAAACCCGCCGCGCCGCCTGATCCAGCCCTCGAAGGGTATAGTTAAGTCAGGCAGCGGTTCCAGGCGGCTTGCCGTTCAAGGCAGCCGTGCTTTCCGGTCTTCGATGCTACCCTTGATTTCGAGAGTGCCTTCCCATGCGTCGCATGGTCGGCTGTCGGCATTGAAATCAAGCCGGTTCTTTTCCCGGAGCACTTCCCCTTTCCGGATTCTTCCACTCCCATCTCCCCTTATCGCAGGTGATCATGACCATTGCTGAACTCAAAGAAAAAAACATCACGGAACTAACCCGCATCGCGCGCACCCTGGAGATTCCGGGCACCAGCGGCCTTCGCAAACAGGATCTGATCTTCAAGATCCTCCAGGCGCAGAGCGAAAAAGAAGGCCACATCTTTGCCGAGGGCGTGCTGGAGATTCTGCCCGACGGCTATGGCTTCCTGCGCTCGCCCGACTACAACTATCTGCCCGGCCCCGACGATATCTACGTCTCGCCGTCGCAGATTCGCAAATTCGATCTGAAGACCGGCGACTCCATCAGCGGCAACGTCCGCCCGCCGCACGAGGGCGAGAAGTATTTCGCCCTGGTCAAGATCGAGGCCATCAACTTCGAGTCGCCCGAGGAGACGCGCAACAAGATTCTCTTCGACAACCTCACCCCGCTCTATCCCCAGGAACGCATCAAGCTGGAGACAGTGAAGGAGGCCATCAGCGGCCGGGTGATGGACCTGCTGACGCCGGTGGGCAAGGGCCAGCGCGGCCTCATCGTCGCCCCGCCCCGCACCGGCAAGACCATGCTCTTGCAGTCGCTGGCCAACTCCATCTCCACCAACCACCCCGACGTGGTGCTGATCGTGCTGCTGATCGACGAGCGCCCCGAGGAAGTCACCGACATGCAGCGCTCGGTGAAGGGCGAGGTGATCAGCTCCACCTTTGATGAGCCCGCGGCCCGCCACGTGCAGGTGGCCGAGATGGTCATCGAAAAGGCCAAGCGGCTCGTCGAGCACAAGCGCGACGTGGTGATTCTGCTGGATTCCATCACTCGTCTCGCCCGCGCCTACAACACCATCGTGCCCCCATCGGGCAAGGTGCTCTCCGGAGGCGTGGACTCCAACGCCCTGCAACGCCCCAAGCGCTTCTTCGGCGCAGCCAGGAACATCGAAGAGGGCGGGTCCTTAACAATTATTTCCACCGCGCTGATCGATACAGGGTCGCGCATGGACGAGGTCATCTTCGAGGAGTTCAAGGGAACCGGCAACATGGAGATCATCCTCGACCGCAAGCTGGTGGACAAGCGCGTCTTCCCGGCCATGGACATCAACCGGTCCGCCACCCGCAAGGAGGAATTGCTGGTGCCCAAGGACGAGCTGAATCGGATCTGGGTGCTGCGCAAGGTTCTGAGCCCGCTGTCCCCCGTCGAGAGCATGGAACTTATCATCGACAAGCTGACCAAGACGAAGGGCAACGCCGAATTCCTTTCTTCCATGAGTAACGGTGGCCGATAGGGAATTGACGATTGGCGATGGGCTTGGCGGGACTGACCACACCACCGACAAAGAATTGACGATTGGAAGACCGGTTCGCGTCTTCTCTTCCAATCGTCAATCGGCAATCGGCAATCGGCAATTTCCCAATCTCTTCTGTGCCAGTTCCACGATCCGCTCC
>JBKQLG010000045.1:0-9423 GCA_052147235.1 Occallatibacter sp. | reverse complement strand
AGCAAAAGCAAGAACTTCCACTTAAGGAAAAAGTAAAAACTGTCCGAACTACCGGGACCACCTCAGACTGTATCCGCACAGTCGGACGATGAGTAGATTTCTGGGTCATATATGCCGGCAAATTGGATAAAAAGGCTCTTCTTGGCATGATGGAAGCACTTGCTGTTACTGCGTCTGATTCTGCCTCCGAATACGTACCCCAAGCGAACTGCTCTGATAGCGCGTACGGGAAGCGAACATGACGAAGCCATGCGGGGATGTTACACCCTTGAGTTGAAGCAAGAGGCGGCGCGGCATGTGGAGTCGGGCCTGAACACGGGGCAGCAGCACGCAGCCTAGGTGTGATTGAGCAGAGCTGGGACAACAAGGTCAAGGCGCATCATGCGGGGACGCTGAAGAGAGCCAGCTGGTTCGCGCTTTTGCCGGCGATACTGATGGCCGCGACCCCGATGGTGTTGCTTCTGGTGGTCTTCCACTTCCTGCGCCAGACGCTGGGCACACAAAGAGCGCCCACAAACCCCACGCTTTAGCCGGAGATCGGCCGAGGATGCTGGCTACGGGTGCGACGCCAGTAACTCCGGTGGTCCGCCGCATGGCCGATTCTTTGAGACATCTTATTCCCGCTGCCTCCGCCGCGGCGCTTCCCGTGCATTGATTCCCTAGTCCAGCTTGCAATCACGTCAAGCTCTGGCTGGAGCCAATGATGCCTCGTCTGGAGATTCGAAAAGGGGAAGCGAATGGGGACGGAAGCGGCGAATACGGTGGGGAGCCAGGGGACGGCGCGGTACGGTACTCCACCGGGCGGTTTTCCGCCCTGCGGCGTGCAGTTTCCGGTGCTGACCGGCGAGCAGGAGCAAGTGTTGCTCGAACACCTGCCCATTGTTCGCTTCCTGGCCCGCCGCATTCACGAGCGGCTACCCCAGCATGTGGACATCGAGGATATGGTTTCGGCCGGGGTGTTGGGGTTGATGGACGCCTTTTCCAAGTTCGACCCGGCCAAAAAAGTCCAGTTCCGCAGCTATGCGCAATTTCGCATCCGGGGTGCGATTCTGGACAGTTTGCGGACGCTGGACTGGAGTCCGCGGGAGCTTCGCCGCAAGGGCCGGGCGGTGGAAGAGGCGATCCGGGTGCTGACGGCGAGGATGGGCCGCGCGCCCAACGAGGCTGAGGTGGCTGTGGAGATGACGATGGAGCTGGAAAGGTATCAGCAGTTGCTGGGCGATCTGAAGGGCCTGGAGATCGGCACTTTGCACCTGGAGCGCAATGAGGATTCGGGCGAAGAGGAGCTGGCCTATGTGCCCGGCCGTCCGGAGGAAGACCCACTCTTTCGCTGCCTGCGGGGCGAACTGGAAGAGCGGCTGGCCGAGGCGATTCAGAAGCTGCCCGACCGGGAGCGGCTGGTGATGAGCCTCTACTACTACGAGGAAATGACAATGCGCGAGATCGGCCTGGCGCTGGGGGTGGTAGAGTCGCGAGTCTCGCAGGTGCATGCCTCGGCGGTGGTGCATCTGCGGGGCGCGCTCAAGGATTTGGCGGCGCATGGAGCCTTTGACCGGATGCGTTTGCGCAAGCCGGTCGAGCGGGTGCGGCAGTGAGAGCAGGGAACTGAGAGCTGAGAACTGAGATCTGAGAGCTGAGAACAAGGAACAGGGAACAGGGAATAGCCGCCAGTATTGTGCGGCAACTCAGGCTGCGCGAGTAACAAGTCAGCAACCATGCAAGTAACTGTAAATCTGCACGGTAATACCTCATGACAATTCATGAATGACTAAAGTGATTAGCAGAGATGTCGATGAATCCGGCAGGAGCCATGATATCTACATGCGCAGCAGAGTTGAAGGATTAAAGCCGCAATTGGAGACGCCCGCGTTCGCGCCAGCCACAACGCCGCAGCCGAAGAGCGGCGCGATGGCGGACGGAAGCGCGCTGGGCAGTGATCAGGCGGAATTCAGCAGCGTGGGGAGCGAGCTCTCTCAGAAGACGGGCGATATGGGTGTGCGCATGGACAAGGTAGCCAGCATTCAGGCGGCGCTGGCGGCGGGAACGTACAAGGTATCAGCCGGGGCCGTGGCCTCCAGGGTTGTGGATTCGATGCTGGGCAGTTAAGCGTTCGGCAAAGGCCGGGTGCCCCATCCTTGCGGCGTTCTTGTCTTTGCCGCAAGGGTGGGATACTGCGAACCCGCTCCGTCTATACTCAATGCAATGAGACTTGCCTTCCTCGCACCGCTCCGTTTTCTCTGGAATGCCACGCGCGGCCACCGTCTGGCGCCGTGGCGCAGCGAGTATATGCGCTGGCGGGTTGAGACCTACTCCGGCATGAAGGCGGAGACGCTGACCTCCTGGGATGTGTTGGGCTTCCTGTGGACCTCGCGCTGGGAGTTTCTCAGCTACCTGGGCTGGATTGCCCACATGGACGCCGAAGTGCATAAAAGAGCGTAGACGAGTGGTCAGAGATCAGATGGAATTATGCAACTGTTCATTCTGCGTTAACAGCTCGTGGTGAAAGTCTGGTTTTGAAAGGGCACGACTTTAGTCGTGCCGCAAAAGCCGCAAAATCAACGCGGGCTTTAGCCCCTGAGGGAATGTTGAACTGCAATGAAGAATTGTTCATAGGTTCCTCAGATTGCAATTCTTTATCCCGGTCATTGATTCGGTGTTCGAAATACTATTCGTTGTTCCCTTGTATCGGAGTCTATTCTGCATGAGATTTCGTTCATTCCGTTTGGTCTGCTTTTCGAATGCGGCGTTACTTGCCGCGGCTGCAAGCGCGCAGCAATTGCCGCCCATTGAGCCAGCGCAGCCGTTGCCAAGTGCCCATGCCGACACCACCACAACCACGTTGCACGTGACGGCCAATGAGGTGCTGGTGCCCACGCTGGTGGAGAAGCGCGACGGGGGAGTAATCTACGGCCTCAAGCCGCAGGATTTCATCCTCGAAGACAACGGCGTGGCACAGAAGATTCGCGTGCAGGAGGAGATGGATACCGCGCCGGTGGCGCTGGTGGTCGCGGTCGAGCTGGGCGGGGTGAGCGTGCTGGAGTTCGGCAAGCTGGCCAGGCTGGGGCCGCTGCTCGATCTCTTCCTGAGCGACGGCAAGGGCATTGCCGCGCTGGTGGGCTTTGACGCCAAGCCGCATCTGATCCGCGACTTTACGCATAAGAGCGAAGAGGTCAACGAGGCGCTCAAGCATCTGCAGCCGGGCAACGGCGGCGCGGCGATTCTGGATACCGTCAGCTACGCGGTCGATCTGCTCGAAAGCCAGCCTAAAGAGTACCGGCGGGTGCTGCTGCTGATCAGCGAGCAGCGCGACCACGGCAGCAAGCACACCAAGCCCGCGCAGTTGATCGAGAAGATCGGCGGCTCCGACATTCTGGTGCTAAGCGTCTCCTTCTCTCCGGCGCGCGCCGAGCTGGCGCACGACATCAAGGATTCGGGCGATGAGCGGGTAATGAATCTGTTTTCTACGCTGGCGATGATTGTGCCGGCCTTCAAGAAAAACGTGACCAAAGAGGTGGCGGCAATGAGCGGGGGCGAGTACCACGCCTTCACCGGCGACAAGGGCTTCGAGGCGCGCATCGTCGAGTCGGCACAGCACGCGCGCAATCGCTATCTGATCACCTTCAGCCCCTCCGACCCTACGCCGGGGCTGCATACGATTCGCGTGCGCACGGTTGAGGACTACGGCGCGCGCATCGTGGCGCGTGCGAATTATTGGCGGGAGGCGGAACAGTAACGCCTTCTAGCCGACCGATTGCAGGAATAATTACCTGGCAGGTTGCCCGCTTTTCCCATTCACCGTGACTGTGCCCCGTTCATCGCGCTTTTCGCGATAAACGGGGCACAGCTAGATTTTTCGGCGTAAGGACAATGGATGTAAATACAATGACCGGGCCACCGGCCAATGCCGCCTACTTCACGCCGGCACTCTTCCGTGCGGTCTCATCAATCCGCCGGAACTCCTTGCATATCTATATCCGCGAAAGCGTCGATTCCCTCATGCTCCGGAGACCTTTTGATTCCCAAATCCTGGGTTTGCAGGGCTGAAAGAACCCCATTCACGTCAGCTTCGGCCGGCTTTTGGCTCTTGTAATCGGAGAAGTGGACGACGCTGTCATAGGCGTCCTTGATCAGGTCCTGGAGGGGAATGACGCTGCCGTTGACGCGCTGTTCGTCCAGCAGATCAAGGTCCACGTCGGCCACCACCAACTGCTCCTGGTTGATGGTGCCCTCGGCGGCGATTCCGTCCCGCGCGAAGAAGTAATCCGACGGGGTGAGGATGGCGGCCTGGCCGTAATTCGTATTCATGTAGGGAACCAGCGGGAGATTGCCCACGGTTCCGGTCATGGCGACGTAGATCTGGTTCTCGATGGCCCGGGCCTGGGCGCAATAGCGGACCCGGCAAAAGCCCTCGCGGCCGTCGGTGCAGGAGGGAACGAAGAGAATCTCGGCGCCCGCCTCGGCCATCACCCGCGCGACTTCAGGAAACTCCACGTCGTAGCAGATCAGAATGGCGATATTGCCGAAGTCGGTGTGGAAGAGATAGAGGCCATGGCCGCGGCTCAATTGATAGGGGCCGCTCTCGGTGGGAGTCAGGTGGACTTTCTTCTGGCGGAAGACTTGCCCGTTGGGGGTGAACAGGTGCGCGGCGTTGAAGACCTTGCCCCGCTGGAAGACGGGATGGGTTCCGCCGATGATGTAGATTCCCGTTTCCTTGGCCAGGCGGATGAATAGCTGCTCGTACTGGGGAGCCATGCGCGCCAGCCGCCGTACTGCCAGAGCTGGAGCGGGCTCATTGATGTAGCTGAGCAATTGCATGGTGAAGAATTCCGGGAAGAGAACGAAGTGAGCCTTGTAGTCCTTGGCGCTGTGAACGAAGAACTCAACCTGGCGCACAAAGTCCTCGAAGCAGGCGATGGGCCGCAAAAGGTACTGGACGGCGGCGATGCGCACTCGGCGCGGACGCGGCGTTCCGCGCATGGCTTCGGCGGCTGCCTGTTCCAGAGCCGCGTGCTGTAGGCTGGCCTGGAGGCTGACCGAGGAGGTGTACTCCGGATTCAGCCATTCCAGCACCGTGGCGAAGCCGTGCGATTCGGTGTCGTGCATGTAACCGGGAACCACATCCAGAACCACCAGCCCATTTTCAAGCTGGAAGCTGAGCGCGGGGTCCCGGCGTTTGCCGTCCACCACCGCGGCCACGTATTCCTTCGCCGTCATCTGTCCGGCGGCCGCGGAGTAGCCGGCGATGCGCCCGCCGGTGAGCAGCCGCTTGAGGCCGCGCTCCCGGATCAGCTCCTTGCGCGCCTCGTAGAGCATCGTTCCGATGCCTTGTTTGCGCGCCTCCGGGTCCACGCCCATGTCCGCCCCGTAGAGGGTTTTACCGAGCGGGTTGTGGGTATCGAAGGATCCATCCCCGGTGATCGCCGACCAGTTGGCCGACTCGGCGTAATCGTCCCAGTCGATAATCAGCGAACTGGCCGAACCCAGGATATGGCCTTCGTGGTCTGAGACGACCAGCTGGCCCTCTGGAAAAATCTCAAGATGACGCTCCAACTGGTCGGGCCTCCAGGGTGGCAGGCCGGGAAACGCGCGCACTTGCAGATCGATGACCCCCGGGACGTCGTCCAGGGTCATCTGCCGGACGCTGAATTCACTGGGCAGGCCGTTTGCGGTCGCCATGGCAGGGAAGCTCCTCTGCTCCGAATCTGGGCGCGATTCTGGAGTCTGGTCTGAGTGTAGGGAGCGCAGTGGAGAAGATGATGAATATTGGAGCCGAGTTTGGTTAAAAGATGGGCAATTCCGGAGCGAATCCGAAGTGCGGGCAGTGGTACTGTTTTCGGGTAGCTGGTGACACGACCGGAACTGGATTTTCGGCTCGGTGAGTGCTTAGGCGATTTGGCGTCATTCCAGAATTCTTTCTGACGCAATCGCCTTTCCAAAGAGTTGTCTAGCCCGGTTCGCTTTTTTCGTTTACGTTCGTACTCTCATTCGCTGAATGCTGGCAAAAACCCAACCGCCGAGTCTATGGTTCCCTTTTCCTACGTGACTCCGCAAAGGTTTCAGCAAAGGACTCGTCCGGCGAGGTCGCTGGCCAGCCGACCATGACCAAAAACATATCGAGTACAAAGAGCGCAATGGCAATGTCGTTGAAGAGCGTCGCGAGTCGCATTGTAGGCAACAGTTGATTTGCTGCCCCAAAAAGAAAGGCTACAGCCAGCATGATCGCCTTTATTAGTTCCATGCGCGCTGGCCGACGCGCACACTGATAAACGATGTATGCGAGAGCAATCATGGCCAGTGGAAATGAAGCAAGAGTGTCATGTGCTCTGGCAGGAAACAGTTCTGGAAAAGCATCCCAGGCGAGCAGCACTCCCACGCTGCCGAGTATAACTTAGCCAAGAAGTACATTGAAGGCTCTGCGGGTCTGATTCAGACGACTGTACATAGTTTAGTATTGACCACATTACAAAAAGAAACCATAAGGGTTCCTCAAAGAAGAATCCGCATTTTCAACGACTCGCTCAATCAAAGGACCTGTAAATCGCAACTCAAGATTCTTGAGGCAGTTCATTGAACCGGTAGCCGACGTATGCGTCTGTCAGCAAATACTGCGGGTTCTTCGGATCATCTTCGATCTTCTTACGAAGTTGGCGGATAAATGTGCGGAGGTATTCCAGTTCATTTCCGTACTCCGGCCCCCATACAGACTTAAGCAGACGCGCATGTGGAATCGGCTCACCGGCGTGCATCATCAAGTAATGCAGAACCTCGAATTCCTTGGGCGTCAGATGAATCGAGTGCCCACTCTTCAGCACTCGGTATTTCACCGGATCCAGTTCGAGTTGGCCGTGGCGAATTGGCGAGTCACGGTTGTTATCCTGAGCATTTCTTCTGCGCACCGCGGAGCGCAATCTCGCAGTAAGTTCCCGCACCTGAAATGGCTTCGTGATGTAATCGTCGGCACCGGCATCCAGGGCGAGCACTTTGTCATCTTCGCTATCCATTACTGTCAGCATCAGAATCGGCAAGCGCGCCACCGCGCGTCGTATGCAGCGGCAGGCTTCAACTCCGCCCATCCCAGGCATATCCACGTCCAGCAGCACTGCATCGAACCAGGTTACACGAGCCAACGACAGCGCTTCCTCTCCGCGAGCTGCTTCCACTACCGTAAAGCCCATGCCAGTCAATGTCACACGCAATGCCCGCCGCGTGGAACTGTCGTCGTCCACCACCAGGATCGTGCCCTGCCCAGCATTCGACTGCTCCGTGTTCAATGCGTCCTCCTTGCGTCCATGGGAAGGGAAAAATAGAATGTCGTTCCTTCCTGATTATCGCTGATGACCCACACATGCCCATAATGAGCCTCTGCTGCCTTCTTTACTACAGAAAGTCCAATGCCAGTGCCCGCAACCGCATCCTTAAACTCAGACGACCGGTAAAAGCGCTCGAAAATCCTTTCCCTGTCTTCAATCCGAATCACCGATCCGAAATTGCGGACGGAAAATAGAACCTCGTTATGGCCCGCTCGCGCGTCAATCTCAATCGGCGTCCCGACCGTCGAATACTTCCGTGCATTGTCGATGTACTGATTCAGAATCATTGCAAGCAATTCGCGATCTGCGCGCACAATCAACGAAGAATCCTCCACCACGACACGAATGCTGTTCCTTCCCGCATCTGCCGGATGGCTGGCCAATACTTCATGCACCAAATCAACCACATTCACGTCGGCTGTATCCAAGCCGACCTGCTTGGCCTCAAGCTTGGCCGCTTTAAGAAGCTGCGTGCATAATTTGTTCAGTCGAATTGCTTCCCCGTCGATCAGCCTAATCAAATTGTCTTGAGACTCAGTCAATCCTCCGAGCTCGAGCAAGCCGGAACTGGCAGTCTGAACGGCTGTCAGAGGTGTTTTGAACTCATGCGCCAGCGCATCCATCACCGTCGCGCGCAACTGCTCACCCTTTTTTGACGTCTCAGCTCTTTCTTCCTTATCGAACCACTGGTGTCTGTCAATCGCAATTGCGGCAAGGGACGCCAATGCGTCGACCACCAGTGGATTCAGCTTCCCCCGCACTACCAATGCGCCCACAGAGCCGGAACTGGCACGCAAGGCGCGCTGCCAGGTCTGAGTGCTCGCGTCATCCTGCGAAGCATCGCGCAAGTAGCATTCTTTCGCCAGATCCTCTTCGCCCACCTCCCAATCGCCCATCCTGTCCTGACGGCTCAGGTTCACATCGAATAAAGCCACAGCTTGCGCGTTGAATATCCGATGAATCAAAACAGCCAGTTGCGGCCCCTGCGGCTGGCGCAAATCCAGCAAAAGTGAACTTCGGCTCAACTCGTACAACTGCTCCATCCCCGATCTATGGCTTGCAGCCTCTCTGGCAACCCGCATTTCTCGCCCATGCAATCTGCTGATCGCAAGCGCCGTTACCTCAAACGTTACAAGCGCAACGAATATCGTATAGTTCTCAACTTCAAAACTGAAGAGCGGCGGTTCAAAAAAATAGTCAAGCAGTAGCACTGCCACTAGCGACGTGAAAGACGCCTGCCAGAATCCGAAGCGCGACGCCACGGCCATGACAATCAACAGGAATATGAGGCTGATTGTCAGCAGGTTGATCTGAAGCACGAACCCGCCATAGGTCAGCAGTGCGAGAACGGCACTGGCTGCCATACACTGTGCCAGAGTCCGAAGTCTTCGCGGAAATTGCGCCGGTTCCAGTACGACTGTTTTTTCCATCTGTTTGCACCTTACTGAACTGGTTTTCCGGGCAAGCTATAGCTTAACCGGAGTGTCGTGAAGATACTATAAGGATTTAATTTGTATGGTATATATGCAGAACAGGGAGCGGGTCATCAACCCCGCTCCCTGCCGGACATCGTCTGCCAAGCTGCTCCTCTGGCAAAATAAAGATGTGCAAAGCCTTATTCAGCGTTTACTGGCGCATTCGGCGCCGCCAGTTGGCTGTACTTTGCCTGGAGCGTTTCTGCCTTGGATGCCTTGTACATGTAGTACTCGTAAAGATTGCGAGCCGAGTCTACAGGCCTTGGATACTTGGCAAAGGACCCCGTGATATTCTGGCTCCTCCGCTCCCACTCCTTCTTCTCCTCTGCGGCCTGGCGAAGATAGTCCGCCTTCTGCGCGCCGTAGTAACCGGCAAGAGCCGCGTATTGCTCCGGCGCGTGAGCGTTCAACGCCAACTCCCTCACATACGCCTTGGTGAAATGGGCGCCAGTCTTCGCGGAAGAGGCCGCGCTCTGCGCGCTTGCGGCACCCGCGAATGCGAGAGCCAGAATGCATGTTGCGAATAGGTTGCGATTCATGTGATTGATACCTCCCATGCTTTGATACTAGGCAGATAACATGAGGGGCGCATGAAGAGAATGGTAGGAATGAAATTGTTTTTTGAATATCTTTGCGCC
>JBKQLG010000044.1:0-2529 GCA_052147235.1 Occallatibacter sp. | reverse complement strand
TCCCGCGCATGGTGGCAACGCTTTCCATGTAGCAGCGCGGTCAAGCGGGAGAGTGGCGGCGTCGAAATGGCTAGTGGTTTGTGGAAGGAAGTTCTGATTTCGGCAAGCGCACTGGGCTTGGCAGGGTGGGCCGGTTGGCTTGATTGGCGTATCCGGAAGATTCCCAACTGGCTGACCGTGCCCGCGCTATTGGTGGGATTAATCCTGAGCACGGTGCTGTGGGGATGGCCGGGGGCGAAGTTATCCTTGGAAGGCGCGGGCGTCAGCTTGGCTGTCCTGCTGCCGTTCGTGTTGATGCGGGGGTTGGGGGCGGGGGACTGGAAACTTATGGGAGCGCTCGGCGCGTTCCTGGGACTGCCACGCCTCATTGTCGTGCTCATTGGTACGGTCCTGATTGCTGGTGTAATGTCCGCAATAGAGGTTATCCGGCAACGGAAGGTGCGAGAGACCCTCAAGAATCTCTGGATGATTTTCGTTGCATATTCAACTTTTCACGTTAATAATGCACGTGCCATCACGCTGGATAATCCGGGATTGTTGAAAGTCCCGTTCGGCGTGGCAGCAGCTCTTTCAACAGGCTTATTTTTCGTGATTATGTCTGCACTCCGATTTTTCCATAAGTTGGGATGAAAGTATGAATCGTGATCGGATGTTGCTCGGGTTAGGCGCGGCGCTGATCGTGGCTTTTCTGGCGAGCAGCTACGTTTACCGGCAGCTCCAGCAGGTCCAGCGGCGCGGCGCAGTGACTGTGGTGAAGCAGGTTCAATTGGTGGTGGCAGCGGGCCCCCTAAAAATGGGCCAGGCTGTGAGTGCCAGTGACTTGAGGCTGGTGGACTGGCCGGAGGGGAAGCAGCCGGCGGGATCGTTTTCGGGCGTGGAAGATTGCGTAGGCCGCGCCTTGATTGTCCCGTTGGTGCAGGGCGAGGTCGTTCTGGATCAGGAACTGGCGAAGCGCGAGGCGGGAGCAGGTCTTTCGGTAGCCATTCCGGAAGGCATGCGAGCCGTATCCGTAGGCGTTGATAACGTCGTCGCCGTGGCAGGCTTTGTGACCCCGGGCACGATCGTGGACGTCCTGGTGACCGGGAATGGGCCGGGAGGGCCGGTAACCCGAACCATCCTGGAACACGTTCGGGTATTGGCCGTGGGGCAGGAGTTGCAAACGGAGAACGGAAAACCCCAGACGGCCCCCGTGGTCACGGTATTAGTGAAGCCTGAAGACGGAGAAAAGTTGACGCTCGCTGCTTCCGAGGGGAAAATTCATTTGGCTTTGCGCAATACGATTGACATGGCCGACACGAATACCGCTCCGATCTATGGCGCCACCATTTTCTTAGGTACAGCGCCTGTGACCGCGGGTCCGCGGGTGGTCAGGGCCAAGCCGGCGCCGGCGCCCGTAGCGGCACCGTATACCGTGCAAGTGATTCGTGGCGACAAGGTGGAAACCCAATCCTTTCCGCGATGACCGAGTAAACTAGGCGGCTCCATGAAGGTCCCTAATACGCGATTTAATTTGTTGACGCTGGCGGCCACAATGCTGGCGGTCACTCTGCTGGTCCTCATAAACCTGGGCGCGCAGGGGAGTGCGGCGCAAGCCAACGCTGCGGCGGAGCCGCAAGCAGGTGCCTCTGCACCTTCCGCCGAGGCGCTGCACCTCTTGGTGGGGCGCTCACTGGTGATTTCGTCGCAAGCGCGCATCTTCCGTATTTCAGTGGCCGATCCTGGGATCGTCGACGCGCTCGTAGTAAGTCCAACCCAAATCCTGATTAGCGGCAAGACACCCGGTGTGGCTTCCTTGGTGATCTGGGATGAGACGGGACAAAGCCAGACTTTTGATGCCTACGTCGATATGGACGTGGCGGAAATGGTGGCGAAAATCCACCAGGTGCTGCCCAACGAGCCGATCCAGGTGGAAGCACGGGGAGGCGTTATAACGCTTTCCGGCGAGGTTTCATCGCAGGCCGTGGCCGACCGCGTATTGGCCATCGCGCAGGCCATGTCGCCCCGGAAGGAAAGCGTGGTCAGCCTCCTGCAAGTACCTGCGCCGAAGACCGGCGAGGTGCTGCTGGAAGTGAAATTTGCGGATGTTGACCGGTCCACGCTGACCCAGTTTGGCGCGAACCTCCTCAGCACATCACCGGCGAAAACTGTTTTTACTACCTCGACCGGACAGTATTCCCCCCCCACGCTCCAATCCGGTACAAGCATCACCGGAACTACGACGTCGACTTCGACGACCGCGGTCAGTGCGGCGGGAATTCCCCTTACCATCGGCCAGTTGCTGAATATCTTTATCTTCCGCTCGGACATTAATCTCGGCGTGGTCATCCAGGCGTTGGAAGAAAAGAACCTGGTGCAAATTCTCGCCGAGCCCAACGTGCTGGCAGAGTCGGGTAAGGAGGCGACCTTTCTGGATGGCGGGCAATTTCCGTTTCCCGTGGTGCAGGGGTCGACCGGAGGTGTCCCGGTGGTCACCATTCAGTTTCGGCAATATGGAGTGAAGCTGACCTTCACCCCGCTCATCACCTTGGA
>JBKQLG010000043.1:0-18010 GCA_052147235.1 Occallatibacter sp. | reverse complement strand
CTTCAGGGTCGTGTGTGACTAGAACTAAAGTCGTGCCCGCCCGCTTGTTGCGCTCCAGCAGCAGGTCCAGCACCAACTTTCCATTGGCGGAGTCCAGATTACCGGTCGGCTCATCGGCCATCACGATGGGTGGCTCGACGACAAAGGCGCGGGCCAGCGCCACCCGCTGCTGCTCGCCGCCGGAGAGCTGCACCGGGTAATGGTCGACGCGCTCGGTGAGGCCTACCTCGCCGAGCAGCCGCCGTGCTTGCGCGAGCCCGCTGCCTTCCACATTCAATTCATAGGGCAGCAGAACGTTCTCCAGAGCCGTCAACGTGGCGATCAGTTGGTAGGACTGGAAGACGAAGCCTATCTTGGCGCCGCGCACCGCGGCCAACTCTGCCTCGGCCAGATTGTGGATGGGGACGCCGTCGAGGTAAATTTCGCCGGAGCTAGGCGTGTCGAGGCCAGCCAGCAGGCCCAGCAGCGTGCTTTTGCCGCTGCCGCTTGCCCCGAGGATGGCGATAAACTGACCGGCGGGAATCGTCAGGGTGATTCCTTTCAGAATCTCGACCCGCCGCGCGCCGTTTTGAATCCACTTTTTCGCGTCCCGAACCTCGATCAATCGCCACCCTCCCTGATCCCTGCTTTTCGCTACACTATCCATGTGTACGTTCGCCGCGCATTGTTTGTTTCGCTGGGGTTTATTCTACTGGCCGTTGGCCAGCTGCTGGCCGCCGACCGACCGCTGCTCGTTTGCTACGGCGACAGCATCACCGCCGGCTACGGCCTGCAGGACGGCCAATCCTTCCCCGACGCTCTGCAACGCGACCTGGACGCGCGCGGCTACCACTACCAGGTAATCAACCAGGGAACCAGCGGCGCGACCACCAAAGACGCCGTCGCCGGTTTGCGAGCGATCCTGGAGTTGCATCCGGCAGTGGTCATCCTCGAATTCGGCGGCAACGACGGACTGCGCGGCCTGCCACTGACCGAGAGCCGCCGCAACCTCGACGCCGTTCTGACTGCTCTCGAAAATGCCCACATCAAAGTTGTGCTGGCCGGAATCACGCTGCCACCGAATTATGGGCGGGAGTACATCCATGCCTTCGAGCAGCTCTTCCGCGAGCTGACGGCGAAACACCACGTCGCCTTCGTGCCCATGCTCTACAAAGACCTGATCAACGTCCCCGGCACGATTCAGCCCGACGGCATCCATCCCACCGCCAAAGGCTCAGAGATCATTGCGCGAACGCTGCTGCCGGCACTCGCACCGTTGCTTCGAAAAAACTAGTTCTCAGTTCTCAGTTGTTAGTTCTCAGTTTTCAGTTGTTAGTTCTCAGTTTTCACGCAATGCCGCTGATTGGATCGATCTTCCTGTGAAGGCAATATCTCGTATCAGCGCAGACACGACTGACAACTGAGAACTGAAAACTTAGAACTGCTTTACCCCATCACCACCACCGGCTGAAAGAGCGTTCCGGCCACGCGTTTGGCGATTCCTACCAGTTCGCGTTGGCTGGCGAAGACCTTGACCAGCGGCGCCGAGGAAAACTCCGGCAGGTTGGCCTGCGCGCCGTTGCGCAGCTTTCCCAGAGCCAACTCATCGCCGGTGACCGAGGGCATCTCCGGCAGCAGGCTGCGCGGATGGAGGCACAGAGCTTCCAACGCTTCGACGTTCCCGGCCAGCAGTTGCAGTTCCTCCAGTGTGTGCGACTCGGCTAACGTAAAGACTCCGGCCTGGGTGCGGCGCAGGCTGCTCAGGTGCGCCCCGCAGCCCAAATCCTGGCCTAGCTCGTGAGCCACCGAGCGCACATAACCCCCGGCGCTGATGCTGATTGTGAACCCGGCTTCGGCCCCGGTGAGAGCGAGAATCTCAAAGTTGGCAATATGGACCCGCGCGGCCTTCAGTTCCACCGGCTTGCCCTCGCGGGCCAGCTTGTAGGCGGGCGTGCCGGCAATCTTCTTGGCGGAAAAGGGCGGCGGCATCTGCTCCATCTCGCCGTGGAAGCGGGCGGCAGCAGCCTGTATCCTCTCCAACGACAACGGAGGGTCCAAAACCGCTGAGCGGTCCAGCCCGGCAGGCTCGCCCTCGGCGTCGTAGGTGTCGGTGGCGAAGCCGAAACGGATGGTTCCCGTATAGCTTTTTTCCGCCGAGGAGAAGTACTGCGCCAGACGGGTGAACTTGCCCAGCAGCATGGGCAGAACACCGGTGGCCATGGGGTCCAGCGTGCCCAGATGTCCGATGGATTTTTCGCCGGTGATCTTGCGCAGGCGATAGACCACATCGTGGCTGGTCATTCCGGCCGGTTTGTCGATAACGAGAAGCCCGTTCACTTCTTCACTGTAGCTGACGGGGCTAATAGAGGTTCAAGGTCTCCCACACTTGAAACTTGTTGAAAAAGTAACTCCGAGAAGAGAGTTTTCCCTCAGGGGCTAAAGCCCCTTGTTTTTACGGCCCTTTGCGGCACGACTGAAGTCGTGCCCTGACACAAAACAGGCTTGCTATCGAGTTTTTCCGCAGCCTGGGAAGTCGTGCCCTGACACAAAACCAGGAATTTTCAACAAGTTCCAAGGCGCAAAACAAGAACGCGCCTAGGTTGGGGCACGAAGTTTTCACCTCACCACGCGGAGCTTAAACTCCGCCGTTACCGGGCTGGCGGACCAGCGAGAGGAACTCCAGGCGGGTCTCCTTTTTACGGAAGCAGCCCAGCATCGCGCTCGTCACCGTGGAGGAGTGCTGCTTCTCAATGCCGCGCATCATCATGCACAGGTGGCGCGCCTCGATCACCACACCCACGCCCTGGGGATCAATCGCCTCCTGAATGGCGTCGGCGATCTGCCGGGTGAGCCTCTCCTGAATCTGCAAACGGCGAGCAAAGACTTCAACTAATCGCGGTATCTTGCTGAGACCAATAACCTTGCCCTTGGGGACGTAGGCCACGTGCGCCTTGCCGAAGAAGGGCAGCATGTGATGCTCGCAGAGCGAGAAGATCTCGATGTCCTTAACGATGACCATCTCGTCATAGTCCTCGTCGAAGAGCGCCCCGCGCAGGATTTCGGCCGGATTCTCGCGGTAGCCCTTGGTGAGAAAGCCCATCGACTTCTCCACGCGCTCCGGCGTGGCCTGCAGGCCGTCGCGGCTGGGGTCCTCGCCCAGGCGGCGCAGAATTTCGCGCACGATCTCCTCGGTGCTGAATCCGCTGATGCCGTCTTCGATCTCCGCTGCCCGATGGATCGCCTTCCTCATTGCAATAGGCTGTGCCATGGTCCTCTTCCTTCCGCCTTGGGGAATGGGGCGTGTTCACTTGCCCTCGCACTCAAAAAAGTTGTTCTCGGTCTCTTCCACGCGCACCCGCGTCAGCTCGCCGACGGGCAGCGCGTCCTTCAATAATCCGTAAACCACTCTACAGAGATTCTCCGTCGTCGGCACACGATTCACAAAGAGCGGGTCGAGGTTGAGATTGGCGTGGTCGAAGCGCTCGATGACCCGCGCTCGCACCACGTCATCGAGAGCGGCCAGATTCACTACCATGCCTGTCTCCGCGTCTACCCCGCCGCCTACCAGCACTTCCACGACATAGTTGTGGCCGTGACCGTGAGGGTTGTTGCACTTGCCGTAGGTGGCGCGGTTCTCCTCCGCCGAGAGCGCCTCCGCGTGCAGCCGGTGGCTGGCGGAGATTGTGTAGCGGCGGCCGAAGTAGGCTTTCATGCCTCACCCCGGTATTCGGCGAATATCTCCGGCGTCTCGTAGACGCGGACACGGCTTAATCGCGCCCCGCCGGCTTTATGGACAGACGGCTCCAACCGCTTCCATGCGGCAATGGCCAGATTTTCTGTGGTCGGAATCGTTGCGGTGGACTCCGTCGCGGCAAATTCGGGGGCTTCGAGATTGAGGTGGCGATGGTCCCAGGCGGCGAGCACCTCGCGCTCGATCACGCTCTTGAGCCATTTGAGATCGACAACAAAGCCGGTGACCGGGTCAACTTCACCCTCCACCGTGACCTCCAGCGTATAGTTGTGCCCGTGGCCGTTGCGATTGGCGCAGCGGCCGAAGACCTGCTCATTCTTCTCGGCGGACCAGGAAGGGTTCCAGTAGTAGTGCGATGCGGAAAATGTGGCCCGCCGCGTCAGATAGATCATTGCGTCCCCTTACTAATGAAGATGCTTTTGCAACAACCAAGGCTTCAGGCTTTGAGCTTTAAGTTGTCTTACGCCGCGTAGCGTCTGCCCTTCCAGCTTACGCGTTTCAGGATGCGGTGCTGGTACCAACTGCTGTAGAGCAGCACGATGAACAGCGGCAGGCCCAATGGCGAGATGGCGCAATCAAGGAACGGAAAGTTGGATTTGGCGACGCGGCCATAGAAGCGGAAGAGGTTGCGTACCCACAGAATCACGATCAGCCAGCCGTCGTAGACCCAGGGCATCACGTGCGGAGCGAAATGCACGTTCCACAGCTCGACGGCCAGCACCGGCAACACAAAGAGCAGTAGAATGTCGAGGATTCGCCAGAGGGCCAGCGCCAGGCAGTTCGAGAAGAGCAGCGCCAAGTTCTTGGTCCAGCCCTCGATCATCACCGCGGTTGTGCGGTACATGCGCGTGGAGACGGCGTCTGCGGCGTAGCGGAAGCGCAGGCCGATCTTGCGCCGCTTGGCCAGGAAGGCCAGCTCCACGTCTTCAAGAACCTTTTCGGCAACCATGGCGTGACCGCCAAGGCGGCGATAGGCCTCGCGCTCGATGAGCAGGAACTGCCCGTTAGCCGCGGCGATGCGCTCGGCGGGGTCGGAGACCTTGGCCGGCGGATAGGCCAGGGCAAGTTCGGAAAAGATCAGCGGCATCAGCGAGCGCTGCGCGAAGCCGCTCACGATCTGGCGGGGCGAGTAGCTCAACACGCCCACCTTGTAGCGGGCGGCCTCATGCAGGGCGCGGTGCAGATTGCCCGGCTCGTGGATCGTATCGGCGTCGGTGAAGAGCAGCCAGCGGCCTCGCGCCCGGCGGGCCGCCGTCCAGAGGGCATTGTTCTTGCCCGTCCAGCCTGGCTCCAGCTTCCCTGCCCCGACCACCGTGACCCCGGAAAAGCCGCGAGCAATTTCCGCCGTTCGGTCGGTCGAGTGGTCGTCGACTACGATCAGCTCCCAGTCGCGGCCCAGCTCAAAGACTTTCTCTGACTGGCTCGTCAGCGATTCGAGGCATTCGGCAAGGCAGTCTTCCTCGTTGCGCGCCGGAATGATGACGGTCAGCTCCAGCAACTCTTCCGGTTCGGGCTGGGCATAAACTGTTTCTGGAACCGTTCTTTCCGGAGCCGGCAGCGTCGCCAGCTCACCAGGCGTCTCGGAGAGTCCGAGCACCGGTGTGAACCGGCCGGCCATCTCGTTTCTCTCCGCTCTGTCCTTCGCCATGACGTTGCGCCCCTTCGCTCCGTATTATAGGGATGTGCGGCTCCCTCGCTTCCTCTCTCTCGCTTTGCTTGCGCCGCTGGCCCTCTCGCCGGGCTGCGACCGCGGCGCGCATCCCGCTCAGACCGGCCAGGTTGCTCCCGATTTTACCGTCTCCGACGGCTCTACAACCGTCCATCTGGCCAGCTACCGGGGCCAGGTGGTGCTGCTGAACTTCTGGGCCAGTTGGTGCGCGCCCTGCATCGAGGAGATGCCCTCACTGCTGGCGCTGCATCATGACCAGCCGAGCCTGGCAATCGTGGCTGTCAGCATCGACGAAGACCCGGACGCCTACAACAGTTTCATTGCCCGCCGCCACGTGGACCTGATCACCGTTCGCGACCCCGGCCAGAAGGCCGCCCGGCTCTACCACTCGGAGATGTGGCCGGAGAGCTACGTGATCGACCGCCAGGGCGTCATCCGGCGCAAGTTCATCGGTGCGCAGGACTGGAGCAGCCCGGAGATACGAGCTTATCTGAAGAGCCTGTAGAGCCCTACAAATTGCCACCGATCTTGACTTTATGTATAGTGTGTGCATATACTATACAAGTGATCAAGAGCTACCGTCACAAAGGGTTGCAGAGATTCGCGGAGACGGGTTCGAAGGCGGGAATCAGGCCAGAGCACGCTGCAAGGCTACGCAAACTCCTTACTGCTCTGGATGTTGCGGCAGTGGCAACTGATATGAACGCGCCAGGAAATAATCTGCATTCGCTTCGCGGGAGCCTCGAAGATCACTGGTCCGTCTGGGTAAGCGGCAATTGGCGAATTACGTTCACATTCGAGCAAAACGACGTGATTCTAGTCGATTACCTGGACTACCACTGACAAAGGGGGAAAGCAATGATCTTCAATCCCGCACATCCCGGTGAAGTATTGCGCGACTATCTCGGTGAAATTAGCGTTTCCGAAGCGGCCTCCCGGCTTGGCCTCACCCGAGCGCATCTCTCCCGTGTCCTGAATGGGCATGCGGGCATCACCGCCAATACGTCTTTGCGGCTATCCGCGGCGCTGGGTACGTCGCCGGATTTCTGGCTGAAGATGCAAATGCAATATGACCTGTGGCTGGAGCAGCAGCGGCCTTCGCGATTCAAAGTGCGTCCGTTCCCACGCGAAGCAGTCTCTGAGGCGCAGTGAGGCCCCTTGCCTTGCTATCATTGCCCTATGACATCGGTGGAGATTCTCTTTCGCACGGCCGCGCAGCCCGCCAGTATCGATGCGGTGACGCGCGCGCTGGCCAATATCCGCGAGGTATACGGCATTCACCGGCTCACCCTTGACCGCGCCGCCCGCACGCTGCGCGTGGAGTATGACGCTACCCGGCTCGATGCAGCGGCCGTCGCCAAGCTCGTTCGCCAGGCAGGACTGGAGATTGAGGCCGACCTTCCACTGACTACGGGACAGCGGGTCTCTGAGCAGGCGCCCGCAGCCTAGCTTTCTCGATTGCGCCGTCGGAAAAACCCTGATATTCTGTCTATGGTTTCACTTGAAATTACCCGTGTGCGCCCGTAGCTCAGCTGGATAGAGCGACTGGCTACGAACCAGTAGGTCGGGAGTTCGACTCTCTCCGGGCGCACCATAGATTCCTCATTCTGCGTTGTACTTGAGGCCTCATCCATTTTTCTGAGGTCCTCATCCAGAAACGGCAAAGACCGTTGGAATTGCAACAGCCGTATCCCCTCCCCCTACGGTTTGAACTCCTGGCTGGTTGTCACCCCCAAGATGGCGTGCAGCGGAAGTTTGTCGCTCGATCCCCCGGCCAGCACACGCACCTGTTCCTTTTCCACCCTCCAGGCATGGTGCGCCGTGTCCCAATACGCCAGATCGCGCGGTTTCAGCTCCAGCTTCACATCCTGCACCGCCCCGGCCCCGATCCTTACGCGCTTGAAGCCCTTCAATTCCAACTGTGGACGCATAACTGCCGAGTCCAGATGCTGCACATAAAGCTGGACCACCTCGTCGCCCGCCCGCTTGCCGGTATTCCTGACCTTCACGGTTACCTGGACGCTGCCATCCGCGGCCACTTTGGGCGCGCTCAGGCTCAGGGCTTCATAGGCAAAACTCGTATAGCTGAGCCCATAGCCAAAGGGATAGAGCGGCTTGTCCCGGCTGTAGAGGTAGGTGCGCCCATGGAGCAGGTTGTAATCCAGAATGGGCAGCAGTTGCGCGTCGCCGGTGGGCCAGGTCTGGGTGAGCCGGCCGGCCGGGGAGTAATCGCCAAAGAGCACATCGGCCAGTCCGTGGCCCTCCTCCTGGCTGTTGTGGGTCATATGCACAATCGCGGGCAGATTCTGCTGGCTCCAGACGATTGCATAGGGAAAGCTGGCGCGCAGCACCTCGATAGTCCGCGAATTGGCGGCGAAGACCTTCTTGACCAGTTCTTCCTGCTCCAGCACGATAGTCTTGCGGTCCACGCTCTCCTTGCCGTTTGAGGGAGTGGGACAGACGTTCCATCCGGCATTACACTCCGGGTGGTTGCCGACCACCACAATCGCCACATCGGCTTTGGCGGCCAGCGCCGCAGCCTGCGCCGGGTCCGAGCCGTCGTTGAAGAGCACTTTGATTCCCTTGCCTGCCCCGTCACGAATCCCTTCTAAAGCGCTTACCGCATAGGGCGGCGTTCCGCTGTACCAATCCAGCAGCACCTGGTCGGCAAAGGGACCGATCACGGCAATGGATTTCAGTCTGGAGCGGTTGAGCGGCAGCGTGCCGGCTTCATTCTTGAGCAGGACAATGGACTCGTCTGTGGCCAGCCTAGCCAGCGCCTTGCTGGAGTCGCGCTCCCAGGGCGGCAGCTCTCCGTCGCCGCCCCGGCCGATGCTGGCGTAAGGGTCCACTCCGGGCGGATCGAACTCGCCCAGCCGCAGAAGGACGCGCAGCTCATTGCGCAGCGCAGCATCCATATCCGCTTCAGTAACGAGATCGTCCTTCAGCGCCTTGGAAAGATCGTCCTTAAACGAATCGAGGAAGTTGTTGACGCCGGCCTTCACCGCCGCCGCCACGCCATGCTCCTTGTCGGCAAAGCTCTTGTGCGCGGTAATCAGCAGGCCCAGCGCGCCGCCGTCGGAGCAGATGATCCCGTTGTTGCCCCACTCCTTGATCATCACGTCTTTCAGCACCGGATGAATGAGCATCGGCGTGCCGTTCCAGGAGTTGTAGGCGGCCATCACCGCGCGCGAGCCACCCTGCTCGAAGCCCATGCGGAAGGGCACGGAGTAGTACTCGCGAAAGAGCCGCTCATCGAAGTCCGACGAGGAAGAGGAGCGGGTGTCTTCGTTCTCATTGGCAAGGAAATGCTTCATCAGCGAAGCGGCCTGCCAGTGCTTCGGATCGGGGCCTTGCAGGCCGTGGGCGAAGGCGACGGTGAGCGTGCCAACCAGGAACGGGTCCTCGCCATACGACTCTTCAGTCCGGCCCCAGCGCGGTTCGCGGCTCAGGTCGGCATTGGGCGCGCGCACCACTACGCCGCCCCTGTCGTACTCCTGGCTCTGATAGTCGTAGCGGGCTTCGTAGCCCTCCAGTGCGGCTATCTTCTGGAGCAGCTCCGGATCCCACATTGCGCCGAGACCTTTTTCCTGGGGAAAGGTCGTGGTGGGCAGCGACAGCTTTCCCCTGCCGCCCCATCCGCCCGGCCCGCCCAGCGCCAAACCATGCAGTCCCTCCACCTGACCAGAAAAAGCCAGCCCCAGCCGGGGATACTTGGGATTGCTCGACATCAGTTGGATCTTCTCGTCGAGCGTCAACCGCCCCAGCAGGTCATTGATGCGCTGATCATCGGTCAGCCGGGTGTCCCGGAAGGGGTAATCCGCCTGCGCAGAGGCCGCCCGCGCCAGCCCTGTGACCAGGATCAGCCCTACCAATACTCCTGTAAACATCCCTAATCTCCGCCCTTGCCGCATGGCTGTTTCCTCCTTTGCGATCAGTTAAATCTCAGGCAATTCGAGCGTTTTTTCTTGTTGATATAGAGTGCGGCGTGGTCCGGGAGGTACACGCGACAGGCGGCGAGGAGGCCGGCGCTACTTGTTCTTGCAGCGACCGGCAACCTTGCGCCAAGCATGAGATCCACTCTTTACCAACAGGCAAAATACTCCTATCAGTAGCTCGGCGCTATTCCCTGTTTCCTGATCCCTGACCCCTGCCCCCTGATCCCTTCCTGGCCAGCCTGGTCAAAGCAGCGATCTCGCGCAGGACCTGGGTGAGCGGACGCGCCGGTGTGCCCCACAGCACGGTTCCCGGTTTGACGCCCAAGCCTTCGTTGGTGACGGTCTTGCCGCTCAAGACTCCTGCCTGGCCACCCAGGATGACACCGGGACCGATGTGTGCGTGGTCGCCAATGCCCACCTGACCGGCGAGAACCGCGCCGTTGCCCACCGTGCAGGAGCCGCTGATGCCCACCCCGGTGACCAGAATGACGTCTTCGCCGATCTCGCAGTTATGGCCGACGTGAACCAGATTATCCGTCTTGGTCCCACGGCCGATTCTCGTCCGCTTCAACGCGCCGCGATCGATGGTGGTATTGGCGCCGATCTCCACGTCGTCTTCGATGAGCAGCGTCCCTAGCTGCGGGAACTGCGTGTATGCGCCGGTCTTCTCGTTACGTACGTAGCCGAAGCCGTCCGCACCCAGCACTGCACCGGCGTGGACGATGACGCGGTTGCCGAGCTTGGTTCCGGGATAGAGAACGGCGCGGGGATAGATGCGGCAGTCGTTGCCGATCCGTACGCCCTCGCCGATGATCGTTCCGGCTTCAATGCGGCTGCGGGCGCCGATGCTGGCCCCTTCGCCGACGACCGCGCAGGGACCGATGCTGACGCCTTCGCCGAGTTGCACATTCGCGGCAACGACCGCCGTGGGATGCACACCTGTGGGCGGCAGCACGGGCTTGAGCAGCTGGGCCGCCCGCGCAAACCATAGCCGCGGCTGATCGGCTTCGACGACGCACTTGCCTTGCGGCGGATTTGCGGGGGCTTTGCGCAGCACAATCTCACCGGCCTGGCTGGCGAGGGCCTTGGCCGCCGAGGCCGCATCTTCAGCAAAGACCAGCTCGAAGGCTCCGGCCATCTCGACAGAGTAGACACCCACGACTTGATGCTCCGGGTCTCCCGCAACCAAATTGCCGCCGAGGGCTTCGATCAGTTCGCTTATCTTCATGCGATTCTCCTCAGTACAGCCCCGGCTCACCCGCCGGCCTGGTCTTCCAGCGGCGGTGAATCCACAGCCACTGGTCAGGATAGCGCCGAATCCAGGCTTCGATGGCGCTGGTGCATTGCTGGGTGGCGGCGACGATGTCGGCTTGCGTGTCCCCGGTGCGCTTGAAGACAAGCTCCGGTCCAAAGTGGAGGACATAGCGGCGCTCGGCCTTCTCCCACAGCATAAAACCCGGCAGCACAGCCGCGCCTGTTTTGAGGGCGATGCGGGCCAGGCCCGAAGCCGTACAAGCTTGCTTGCCGAAGAAATCCACGAAGACGCCCTGAGGCGGGGTCATATTCGTATCCATCAGAATGGCCACGGTCTCGCCTGAGCGCATGGCGTTAAGCAGGCCCCGCGCGAAGTCGTTCTTGGGCAGCATGCGGTTGCCGTACCGGCAGCGGTTGGCGTTGACGAAGTCGTCGAGGAGCTGGTTGTCCAGGGGACGAATGACCACGCTCATGGTGTGGCCCATCAGTGAATGGTAGAAGCCTGAAATCTCCCATGCGCCCAGGTGGCCGGTGACGATGAGCACCCCCTTGCCGCGCACCTTCGCAGCCAGATAGTGATCGAGGCCCTCGGTTCGAATCCATCCGTTACAGTTCTCGACGGTGTAGCGGTTCATGCGGCAGAACTCGACTAACTGCCAGCCGAGGTGATGGAAGACTCCCCGCAGGAGCTCCGCTCTTCTACTTTTGGTTAAGAGCCCTGGAAAAGCCATCTCCAGGTTGCGCTCGCCCACGCGGCGCAGGCGGCCGTGCAAGTGGTAGACGCTCCAGGCAAGCACGCCGGAGAGCCAGCGGGCGAGGCCGCGCGGCAGACGGCCCAGGGGACGCGCCACGGCCAGCACCAGCCAATATTCAAGTTTTTTCCGCATCTTCGTTAGTAAAGATAAGTGTAGCCCCCGGTGCGGGTTCCAGGTGCAAAGCAAAAGCGGGGTGGTCCGACGTACCGCTCCCCTCGCCGGATTCCCGCCCCCGCCGCGTCTTAGCCCGACTGGCTGGTGGGTTGGGCTGTGCTCTCACCACAGGACTGATGAAGAACTACTTGCGGTTCCTGGCGGCGACAAAGTGATGCGCCACGTCAAGCACAAAGGCCTTAGCCCCCTCAGGAACTTCCACGTTGCCTTTGAGGACAGTCTCGAACTTGTGCGGTGCGCCGAAGTAGATCTCGGTATCCTCCGAGTTCTGGCTCACGCTGGTGCCGTCCAGGTCGATGCCGGCAAAAAGCCCCTTGTTGCGCGAGTAGCTGAGCAGCTCAGCGTTCATCTTCCAGTCGGTGGAGGCCTGACCGGCGCGTCCCACCGGACCCGCCGCGGCTGAAGCATCGCCGCCGATCTTGAACTTGTTCTTCAACAGGTCCTGCAAGCCGCGATCATTGACGGCCACCAGCACCAGGTCGGTGGACTGGCCGCCGATCTGCAGCCCCCATGAACCACCCGCCATGCGGATGAAGACCGGCGCGCTCCAGCCTTGGCCGGTGCGGCAGGTCACCACCCCCTGGCCATACTGCCCGCCGAAGACAAAGGCGCCCTTGATCATTCCGGGCACAACGGCAACGCAGGTGGCGCGCTCGAGAATATCCATGGGGATGGTTTTGTCCTGGGCCGCCATAATCTCGTCCAGCACTGTCTTGGCGGCGTCGATGCGTGCCTGCAGGCTCTCCCGCGTGGAGCCTGCGAAGGCGGTTGATGGAAGCACGAAACAGAGGCAGAGCAATGCGAGTGTCTTCTTCATATCCTGCTCCTTTCTATTGACAGGCTACAATATTTAACGTTTTCGCGCATGAGTTTTCCGATCGCGGAGGAAGAATTGGGACCGGACGAGCCGGTCATGTTTCTAGAATATAAAGATTTACTGTAGGGGAGGGCTGATGGGATCAATCGCAGGGCGGGGTTCGCGATGAAAGGCAAAAAAATAGGAGTTCCCAGGCTTCACGGAAGTCATGCCGCCGGGGAACTCCTTTCCCCAGATCTGCGTTGTTTCTGGAATCATTCTGTGACAGTCGTCACGAATGCGTGTGATCAATATTGATCAAGGAGAAAGTTACGAAAGGAGTATGGATAAAAGTAATATCACCTATTGACTGATGAGTAACGAGCAGCAAACCATGCTCCTGGCACAGGAATCCACTCCAATTCTGCGATCTAAACCATTGTATATAAAGATGTTTACGAAAGGCGTATGGGTAGAGTAACCCCGGCAGTTTACTCGTGATCCGCGAACCTCGGGCCTGAGGCGGGAACCGGGCGGCGATCAGTCGAGCGGCGATTCTCATGGCGGCGATCGCTGATTCCGGCGGCATCGCGAAGCGCGGAGTTCGACGTGCGCATCAGCAGATCGAGCCGGCTCTCCGCGCCGGTCTTACGCATCAACCGGCCGACATGAGCCTGGACGGTACGCTCTTCGATACCCAACTCCTGGGCGATCTCACGATTGGAATAGGCTTGCAGGATCAGATCGAGCACCTGTTGCTCGCGCTCGGTCAAGCGAGGGGGTTCTTTGGTGAGGCTGGCGTCGGAAGCTCCCAGCAGACGGTCGATCAGCAGGGAGAGCAGCCGCCGCGGAGCCCAGATGGAGCCGCTGGTGACCATTTCGACGGCCTCATGCACAATCTGCGGGCTGGCCTTCAGATCGAGGTAGGCGCGAGCGCCGGCCATGATCGATTCCAGGACCAGATTATCGTCATTCTCCGGGCCGATGACGATCAACCGTATTTTGGGACGCTTGAGCCGGATGGCGTACAAGGTCCACATACTCTCAGATGAAGAGTTCAGGTCCACGACCATGTACTCCAGCGTGGAGTCGGATAAGAGTTCGTCGATCTTCCCGACGACCGGAATCAGTTGCGCGCTGCCTTCTCCTTGACTGTGTTCGAAGATGCTGGCAAGGCCCTCCAGACGCAGCGGCTCATCGGTCAGCACACCCACGCGAATCGGTTCAACGTTGCGAATCAAGCTCATTTCGCGCCTCCCGGCTCAGCATAGGCACTCAGATCATCGCCCGACGAGGAGAGCCGCCGGAAGCGGACACCGGTAGCCAACTGCTTCTCGCTGAAAGGCTCGACGATGCGGCGCTGGACAGCGTTTTCCCTGATCCATCGGTCACTCTGAATCGACATAGAGCACTCTTTCCGGGCCTTTCTGATGTCATTTTTTTGAGTGGATTAGTACTGAACGAGATTCAATCATTCATGCTACGAAATCGTTCAGTGCTTTTCAATAGGGAAAAGGGCGATTCGGTCTTCTCGCAACCACAGGAATCCGGTTGAGCCCTCCACCACGAGCCTCCATTTCGGGAGGAAAGATCGGACATTGCGTAAATTTGCCGTCTGGGGTTCCAAAATCGCTCTAAATCTTGTAGCATCATTGCTGTAAGTCGTAGTACAGTCAATTCAGTTGCGCCAGCGAGGTACCTCCATTGATTAAGCAGGACATCGTCCATCATGTGATTGAGCGCACGGGCCTGCCCCGCACCAAGGCGGAGGCGGCCGTGGATACAGTCTTCGAGGGCCTGAAACAGGCTCTAACGGCCGGCGAGCGTATTGAATTGCGCGGCTTCGGCGTCTTCAGCGTCCGAGCCCGCAAGACCGGCATCGGCCGCAACCCCCGCACCGGAACCGAGGTCAGTATCAAGCCCGGCAAGGCGGTGCGCTTCAAACCCGGCAAGGAACTGCACGTGCTGGAGACCGGCGAGCCCGCCAAATAAGCGCCGTCCAGCAAGGCCAACAACCCTTTTACCGCACCGAATGGGGCCCGTTGACCGCATGAAAAAGATCCCCGCTTTGCCAGCGTTGCTGGTCGCCATGCTGCTCGCCGGCTGGGACGGCGCGCTGTACGCACAAAGCTTTGACCTCGCGACGGGCCGTCTGCCGGTGGCGTCGCTCGACGGCCTGTGGCGCTTCCACACCGGCGACAATCCGGCCTGGGCCGACCCCGGCTTCGAGCGAATTACTTAGATGCTTCGCAAGGGCGTAGCCGCCGTCGCGCTGGCCACCGCTGCACAGGATTTCGGGCAGGAAGACGATATTACCGTATTGACCGTAGCATGGAGTCCGTTGACTTACTAACTCGCTGATTCGCTATCCTGCTATTCCTGCTGCGTGCCGCATTCTTGCGAGTTTTTCCCTGCAAGGGTGGGAAGCAAGGAAGATCCTGCGAGCGAACAGCGAGCGGCTGCCCCACCGCAGGTGGTTACATCAGCCGCAGCGCATCCACATCCACAATCAGATTGCGGCGCGGGATTTGGGCGGTGTCGGCGTGGGCAAGCATCCCGCGTAGAGACGCGTTGAGCGCCTTGCGTGAGGCTGCTTTCAAAATCAGGTGAAAGCGGTAGACATTCTTGATGCGGGCGATGGGCGCGGTGCAGGGGCCGAGTACGCGCACACCCTCCGGAGCGGCTCGCTGGAACCATTTGCCCAGCACGGCCGACCAGCCGACTGCTTCTTCGAGTTTTGGTGATAGCACCAACACGTTGGCCAGCACGCCGAAGGGCGGATAGTGCATCCAGCGCCGGTACTTCAGTTCGCGCTCGACGAAACTGTTGTAGTCGTGGGTGCTGGCTGCGAGAATCGCGTAATGGTCCGGGTAGTAGGTCTGCACCACGACGCGGCCCGGCAGATCGCCCCGTCCGGCGCGGCCTGAAACCTGCGTCATCAACTGGAAGACCCGCTCGGCGGCGCGAAAGTCGGGCATGGAGAGCGCATAGTCGCAGCCCACCACCCCCACCAGCGTGACGCCGTGAATGTCGTGGCCCTTGGCGATCATCTGCGTGCCGACGAGCAGGTTGATTTCGCCCGAGTGCAGCCGCGCCAACAGCCGTTCCAGATCGTAGCGGCCGCGCACCGTGTCGCGATCCATGCGGCCTATGCGCGCCGTGGGGAAGATTTCCCCGAGCCGTTCTTCACCTTGCTGCGAACCCGCACCAAGATAGTAAAGGTGCTCGCTGTCGCACTTGGGGCAGCAAGCCGGAACAACGCGCCTGAAGCCGCAATAGTGACATTCCAGACGTTGGCCTTCGCGCGCCACTTCGACATCTTCTCCCGCCGGCGGCTTGTGATGGGTCAAAGCGATGGCACAGTTTTGGCACTCCAGCTTTTCTCCGCAGGCGCGGCAGAGGACGGCGAAGGAGTAGCCGCGGCGGTTCAGCAGGATCAGCGCCTGCTCGCCGCGATCCAGAGCGGTCTGCGTCTGCTCCACCAGGGCGCGCGAAAAAAGCTGCTCCTGCCCGGTCTCCTGAAACTCGCGGCGCATGTCGATCACCTCGACCGCGGGCAGAGGCCGGTTCATCACGCGGTCGCGCATCTCGATGCGCTGGTACTTACCCGCGGCCGAGTTCTGCCAGCTTTCCAGCGACGGCGTCGCCGAGCCCATCACCACAACCGCGCCTTCGATTTTGGCTCGCATCACGGCCACGTCGCGAGCGTTGTAGCGCGGCGTCTCCTCCTGCTTGTAGCTCTGGTCGTGCTCTTCATCCACCAGGATCAGGCCGAGATGAGGCACCGGCGCGAAGATCGCCGAGCGTGTGCCGACGACGACCGGCGCCTCACCCCGCCGGATGCGACGCCACTGCTCGCTGCGCTCTTCGGGAGTGAGCGCGGAGTGCAGCAGCGCGACTTTATCTCCAAAGACCGCGTCCAGCAGGCCCACCGACTGCGGCGTGAGGCCGATCTCCGGAACCAGCAGAATCGACGCCAGGCCACGGTCCAGCGCCCGCTGCATCGCCGCCAGATAAACCGCAGTCTTACCTGAGCCGGTCACTCCATGTAGCAAAAAGGGATGGAATCCACCCAATGCCGTCGCCAGGCTGGCCAGGGCGTCGATCTGCGGCTCGTTGAGCCGGAGCGGCGCAGGCTGGCTTTGCAAGCCGCCCATGCGGAAGGCTGCCGGCCGTTCGTCGATGCGCACCAAACCGCGCCGCACCAGCGTTTGCAGCGTGGATGAGGGCAGATCTTTACGGCGCAGTTCGGCCAGCGGCAATTCGCCGTCGCAGGCCGCCAACTCTGCCAAAATGGCCTGCTGCTTCACGGTCAGCGCAGGCAGACGGGCCTCGGGAATGAGCACGGCAAAGCGCTCCGTGCGCCGCGCATCGCGCTCCACCGCCGCCGTCTCGCGGACAATCCATTTCTTGCGCGTGAGTCCGGCCAGCACCGGCAGCGAGGCCGCGGTAGCCGTGCGCAGCGTGGAGACCTTTACCGGCTCGCCCGAGGCAAGGCGCGCAAGCACACGGCGCTCCAGGTCCTGCTCCTCGGCAGAGCACTTCTCGTGCCGCCCCCTTTTGCGCTTCGAAGCATTCTTGGGTCCGAGAACAAATTTGGGTGCCCCAGGTCCAGAGTCTCGGAGTTGGGAGTCTGCCTCGTTCCCTTCCAAACTTTTCGCCAGCACATCCCGTCCCAGGTCGGTGATGCGGTAGTAGACGGTGCGCCGCACCTCGGCCATCAGCGGCAGCATCCCGCGCAGCACTTCGCCCAGCGGAGCTAGGTAGTACTGCGCCATCCACTCGGCCAGGGCCAGCAGCGGCTCGCTGAGCAGCGGCTCGTCATCCAGAACAGCTTCCAGGTAACGAACTTCTAAGTCGGCCGGAGCCTTGGCGCTGAGCCCGGTCACCACGCCTATTAGTTTTTCATTGCGAAAGGGAACGATGACCCGCGCTCCGCGCCGCGGCAGTTGCCCCTCCCGCACCGCGTAGGTGAACGCGCGGTCCAGCGGCACCGGCAATGCGACTTCGCAGTAAGCGGGCATGGGAGCAAGATTCAGTGTAGGGGATGGGGCCGAATGCCTGCGACGACAGAGTAGAGGAGGATGTACTGCGGTGCGAAGCTCTTCCTGAATTCAACGAGATTGTTGGTGCGAGCGAGCAGCGAGCGGCTGCTCCATGCAATGGTGGGCCTGCAGGGATTCGAACCCCGAACCAAGGGATTATGAGTCCTACTTTGCGAGTTTTGCATCACATCGCAATGCGTCGCAAATCTGCGAATAAAGTGTTTATGTTCATAAACATAAAGTGCGATTCTTCTTTGCAAAGAATCGCACCGAAACGCAGAAAAGCTGGAAGCGAACAGCCATCAAAACAGCCACTAAGATTGGCCCATTTCAGCCCGTCTTATGGGCACTCAAACCGGCACACATTTTGTTCCTGGCTGGCGATGGCTGGCGCGTCGATCAAAGAGATTCAAGAAGCGGCGGGTCACAAGTCGATCATCATGTCCGCCCGTTACAGCCACCTTTCCCCTGCGCATAAGCTGTCTGTAGTGGAGCGGATTGCCTCTGCTTCCAAATAGCCGCTCAGAATAGCTGACATTCCCCGGATATTGGAAGATGTGCCGAGGCACGAGGGCCGGTGTCAAGGCTCTACGACCGCGAAGCGGCGCGCTTCAGCGCGGCCTTGACTCCGGTCCGGCCTCGGCTATGC
>JBKQLG010000042.1:0-11376 GCA_052147235.1 Occallatibacter sp. | reverse complement strand
CATTCGTGATCCACCTCTGAATATAGCTTCACTCAAAGGCCATAAGGATCAAAGAGTTTTTCAGAGGTTCCCTAAAGGCGAAGGTCAAGGAGACAATCGACTACTTGGTCCAAAACGGTGCGGATGCAAAGGACTTCCTGGGCGTCACGAGGGGCCTGAACGATCCAAACCACCCATTTTCAATTGAAAGCCTCCATGCCTACATTCACAATCGTTTCTTTACACCGGTTGACACGCATCTTATCGCTGCGTGGGACAACGCCCAGCCGCTTTTTGAGAAGATATGGCCGTGAAAGAACCTACTCAACCAAAACTAGGCCGCCTGATCCACTTCACACCACTTAGGTATCCTGGCGGGAAGGCAAAGCTTGCTGCCTTCATAAAGAGTCTTCTGGAACGTAACCAACTCCTCGATGGAGTTTCAACGGGGTCCCCAAGAAACGGTCTTGGTTTCTTGGGGTGGTAACGGTGGGGATGGATCAACCAGCAAGCAGCCGGAGTCCCGTAGGGACGGTGCCGTATTTCGCATCGTCCCTACGGGACTGTGAGGCCTATGTTGATGCTAACCCAGGATTGCGCTTCGCTTCATCCTGGGCTAATAACCATACTCCCTCCGGGAGAAATGATAGCCGGCCCGGTCATGAAATAACCAAGAACCGCTGTCCCCCATTCATCCAACCTAAAAAACGCAGATCCTTCGACTGCGTTCAGGACGGATGAGTGGGAGACCACGAACCCCCGCCGCTTTGCAACAAGGGCACGGCTTTAGCCGGGCCGCAAAGATACCCTAATAGAGAGCGAGGGCTTTAGCCCCTGAGGGAATTTGCATTCAATCTTATAGAAAACGCAGGGGCTAAAGCCCAATATCTCATAACATTCATCTTCTGCCCGACTAAAGCCACCCCATCGACGAAGACCTGTCGATGGGAACCCCGGCAAAGTCGTGCCCTTGTTACAAGACTTGCCTGCCGCAGACCGCAGACAATGATCGAGATTGAGTACGACCGCGATACTGGCCCAAAGATCGATCGGGGTGCAGACGGTCGGCGTGCGAGTGTTCTCTTTTGAACTGGCGCATTCCATGGTTGATCGGCGACAATCCTTGCCATGGACCCACTGACACGCCGGGATTTTCTGATGACCGCTTCCGCCGCCACGCTTGCCGCCGCCGCCGCGCCCTCGCTTGCCGCAACCACGCCACTCGCCGGAATGGGCCGGAATCGGGTGCTGGTCGGCTCCAACACAGCCGATGGCATTTTGGCCTACGATTGGAACCCGGCCACCGGCGAACTGGTTCCGGCCGGAGTCGCTGCCAAACTCGACCGGGTGGATTGGCTGACATATTCGGAAGACCGTAAATTCCTCTTTGCCGCATCCGAGGTCGGTGCCTTCAACGGCAGGCCAACCGGCGGCGTGGTCAGCTTTAGTGTGGCGAATGGGGAACTGAAGCAGCTCTCGCGCCAGAACTCGGCCAGCGTGGGCACAGTTCACATCGCTCTGGACCACACCGGAAGGGTACTCGTCTCAGCCGACTACAACGGCGGCGGCGCGGCCAGCTTTCTAGTGACCGATGGCAAGCTCAGCCCAGCTGTGTGGAGTGAAATCTACATTGGCCACGGTCCTAACAAGGGCCGTCAGGAGAAGGCGCACGCGCACTTTGTTTCCTACTCACCGGACAACAGGTTTGTTTATATCAACGACCTGGGCAGTGATTGCATTCACATTTACAAGCTGAACTCCGAGACGGCGATGCTGACTGCGGCTGGGAGTTACACGGCCAGGTCCGGCGCTGGCCCGCGGACGCTGCACTTTCATCCCAACGGCCACACAGGCTACTCAGTCAATGAGCTGGATTCGACGGTGGACGTGCTGGAGTGGAGTCCTGCGGACGGCAGCCTTGCTCTTGTCAGTCGGACTGAGCTTCTGCCAGAGGGCTATCACGGCCCCACGCGCGCCTGCGACACGGTGAATACTCGCGATGGAAAGTTTGTTTATTTTGCCAATCGTGACAATAACTTCCTTTATAGCTTCCGCGCTGACTTTGCGAGTGGCAAACTAACTCCGATCGCGCGCAGCAATTGCGGCGGCAAGACTCCGCGCAATTTTGTGCTGGATCCCACGGAGAGCTGGATGCTGGTGGCGAATCAGGACTCGAATCTGATCAGCGTCTTCCGGAGGAATACGCCGACCGGAACGCTGGCCAATGAAGGCAAGAGCTTTGCGGCAGCCGAGCCGATGCGCATATTGTTTGCGTGAAGTCAGGGAACTAGGAACAGAAAAAAAGCCCAAAGAATCACGCACTCATCATAACCGGAGCGCCAAGCTGGACATTCGCTTCAGTCTCAGCTTCCCCAACCGCCGCGGTCTTCACCGGCACGTGCGCCAGCTCCCAGGCGGAGCGGTCCTTGAGCAGGCGCGAGACCAGTGCTGTGTGCATGGCGTGGCCGGCGCGCTCCGCGACCACATGGCCCTCGATCCGCCGCCCGGCCAGCGAAAGGTCGCCGATCAGGTCAAGGACTTTATGGCGCACGTACTCGTCGGAGTAGCGCAGCGGTCCATTCACCGGGCCATCGGTGTCGAGGATGATGGCGTTCTCCGGCCCCGCGCCGCGGATCAGGCCCATGTCGCGCAGCCGCTTCTCGTCTGCCTGATAGCCGAAGGTGCGCGCCGGAGCGATGAAGGTGCCGTAGGTCTCGGCGGCCAAATCGATGGAGGCGCTCTGGTGACCTACTGGCGCGGGAAAATCGATGACATATTCGATGCTGTAGCCGGAGCCGGGATAGACTCCGATGAATTTGTTCCCTTCGCGCACCTCGACTGCGCGCAGGACGCGAACGGTCTCGCGGCGGCGGCGCTGGGTGCGGATGCCCACGCTCTGGAACGCCTCGACGTAGGCCAGGGCGCTACCGTCCAGGATGGGCAGCTCCAGGTTGTCCAGCTCCGCAATCACGTTGTCCACGCCCATGCCGATCAGTGCCGAAAGCAAATGTTCCGTGGTCTGAATCAGCACGCCTTGGCGCATCAAGCTGGTGGCGTAACTCACCTTGGCCACGTAGCGGCCGATGGCGGGAATCTCGAAGTTGTCCAGGTCGGTGCGGCGGAAGACGATGCCCGAGCCGGCGGGCGCAGGCAACAGGCGCAGATGCACCGGCACTCCGGAGTGCAGCCCCACCCCGGTAAACTCCAGAGGCGCGGCAATTGTCTGCTCCAGGTGCGCGAGATTAGCCAATAATTTGTCTCCAATGGCGCAAAACAAGCGTAAAAGTTAGATTAGACTCACGTAGTTATCCCTGTCCTGTGGCATTTTTGCCACACTTTGCGCCAATCAGACGATTTTACCAGCATAAACTGAGCACTCTGCCTTACGCGAGCGTCTCATCAGCAGGTGGTTCTATGGCACAATCGCCAGTGGAGTGCAGAGTGGCCGTAGCGCCTGATACACTTCCTTCAAGCACCATTCGGAGTTAGAAAATACCATGAAACCCACAGCACTGATTCTGATGTTGGCGGCCTGCACCCTGGTCGCAAGCGCCCAAACCCCTGTGCCGCCAGCTGCACCCGCAGCCAAGCCTGCCACCACAGCCGTCAAGCCGGCTACCGCCCCCGCCAAGCCCGCCGTCGCTGCCACTGCCGCAAAATCACCAACAGCCAAGCTGGCTGTCCCGGCGGTGAAAGCGGCTCCAGCTACGCCCCCGACCGTTGCGGCGTTCATCAAGGATCCCGCTGCGATTGCCATCAAGGGAATTGAGAAGCCACTCTTCACGGTCGCCCTGCGTTACAAGGAGATCAAGGCCGGAACGGGCGTCCCGGCCGAGCCCGGCAAGCTGCTCAAATGCAATTTCACATTATGGGTAGCGGCGACTGGAGCGAAGATCGACTCCAACAGCGATCACCGCGCCCCACTCCTTGACAAGGACCACAAGCCTGTCATGGATGCCGACGGCAAGCCCAAGCTGGGCGATCCTCAGCCGGTCTCGCTGATCATGGGACAGGACCGTCCGCTGCCCGGTTGGGATATGGGATTCGAGGGCATGAAGGCAGGTGGACAGCGCCGCGTCTACATCCCCTGGCAGTTGGGATTGGGCGCTCGCGAGGTACCCGCGCGTGACGCCACCCATCCAGCGATTCCAGCCAAATCCGATTTGATCCTCGATCTCGAATTGGTCGATGTAGCGGACGCTCCGCTGCCGCCCCAACGCCCCGGCATGATGCCGGGAGGGCGCCCGATGCCCGGTGGGCAGCCAATGCCGCCGAGGCCCGGTGCTCCTGGCGCACCCGGCGCTTCCGGTGCCCCTGGCGCTCCCGGCGCGCCGATGCGGATGATGGTAGCGCCTAAACCGGCTGCCCCATCCACACCCGGCACAGCGCCGAACGCACCGGCTCCGCCAACGCCAGCGCCTCCGGCAACCACTCCAGCTCCGGCTGCGCCGCCAGCCAAGTAGCGCTTGATAGTTGGGTGCCCCATCCTTTCCGCTTTTTTCCGCGGAAAGGGTGGGATACCACAAGCCTCAACCCGTACAAAATCTACTAGGAAAATCAGGCTGCCCCACCGCAGGTGGCCACGGGCAGAGGCAACTCCGGCGTGGCCTGAATCAGTTGGCGGGTATAAGCCTCTTGCGGCTGCTCGCACAGCGCCACGGCCTCGCCAGCCTCCACCAGCCTGCCCCGCTCCATCACCGCGATCCGCGTTGACAGGTAGCGCACCAGCGGCATGGAGTGCGAGATGAACAGATAAGTCAGCCCGTGCTCGTGCTGCAACCGCCGCAGCAGATTTACAATCTGCGCTCCCACGCTCACATCCAGCGCCGAAACCGGTTCATCCAGAATCAACAGCTTCGGCCGCAACGCCAGCGCGCGGGCAATGTTGATGCGCTGCCGCTGTCCTCCGCTGAACTCGTGCGGATAGCGGCCCAGCGCCGATTCGTCGAGGCCCACCTCATGCAGAAGCTCGACCGCCTTCGCGCGCAGGGCGGTGGAGTCTGTCTTTATTCCGGCCTCGTGCCGATGGATGAGCAGCGGCTCGGTGACAATCTCCTGCACTCTCATACGTGGATTCAGGGCGGCGTAGGGATCCTGGAAGACGGGCTGCATCTGGCGGCGCAGGCGGCGCAACTCGGCGCGCGATGCCCGTGCCACGTCGATGCCGTTCACGCGGACGCAGCCATGGGTGGGTTCCACCAGACCCAGAATCATCCGCGCCAGCGTTGTCTTGCCCGATCCTGATTCGCCCACCAGCCCCAGCGTCTCGCCGGATTCAATCCAGAGCGTAACGTCCGTGACGACGGCACGCTGCTCCGTGCCCAGCCCCGCCCGCCGCGGGTAGCTCTTCCCCACCGCGTTCACCTCAACCAGCGCCATGGATTGATGGTATACGCCTGACTGGCAGACGCTGCAAGGAATTGCAGATCAAAAACAAAGGGCGCCCATTGCAGGCGCCCTTCATTGTTGATCCGATCGAACCGGAAGTTAGAATGTGAACCGCGCCAACAATTCCACGATGCGGATCGAGGGATCGCCACCGAGGCCTGCGCCGTAGATGCTGGTCGGCGGGCCCACGGCTACTGTAGTGATACCGAAATTCGCTTCGTCGATGTTCGCATTGGGCAAACCGAAGTTCGGGTGATTGAGCAGGTTAAACGCTGTCAGGCCTATCTGAAGCTTGGCCTTTTCCGAAGTATGCGGCAGCGTGAAGGCCTTCAGCAGCGTCGCATCGGTGTCAAAGAAGCGAGGTCCGAACACCTGGTTGCGATGCTCCTGGCCGAAGGGAACGGACGCCGCGGTCGGCCCGACGACCCAGTTTGCAGGACCAGCGGTCGTAGCGGTGTTCGTCCACACCTCTGTCGGGAAGTCTGGCGAAGTCATGGTTGCGCCAGGCGTGGAAGTCGCGGGCAAAGTTGGCAGGTTGAAACATGGGGTGTTCGGGTTGGTCGCACTCGGACTGCAGTGGTGCGGGGCAGTGGCTGAAAGCTCGATCGGAACAACGTTCTCTCCGTTTCCGAAGTTGCCGATTCCCCAGTCGGAGACGTGGGCCACCGGTGTGAACGGGTTGCCGCTGCCAAAGTATACCGTTCCGCCGATCTGCCAACCGCCTGTCAGGATCTTGGGCCCGCCTAAGTACGGCAACTGGTAAAAGTAGTTGCCGCTGAAGTACTGGCGTACATCGTAATCCGCGTTGCCGTACTGATCGCGCAGACTGTGCGGGTTATCCTGGTATGTGATGCTGGCGGCGTCAAACGGCAGGATTCCGCCGTTCGATATCTCATCGAGTGCGTGGCTCCACGCGTAGTTGAACTGCGCATTCAGGCCGTGCCCCTGGAACAGGTAGCTGGCTATGAGGCCGTTGTAATGGGACACAGCGGTGCTATCGACTTCGAGGACCGGGCCAAAGCTGGGAGCGGGCGGCACGGCTGCCGGCAGGCCATATCCGCCGGTTGCATTCACGCCCACGTTTTCCACCGGCTCGTGGTACCCGCGAGTGCCCACGTAGCCGACCTGAACGCTCTGGGAGCGCGTGAGCTGGCGCTGGATTTGGAGATTCCATTCGTTGTACGTGGGATAGTGCAGCTTGGCTTCAACAGTAGTGAAGCTGGGAACCGAGTAGTTCGGGTTGGAAGCAGTCATCGAAGTGGAGCTTCCGCCGGCCGCGAAGCCACTCTGGAAGGTCGTGTTCGCGCCAGACGCCAATAGCTGGTAGCTTCCTGCTGCCGACGGTTGCAACGGCATCGCCGGACCGCCGAACGAGGCGCCGAGGATCTGGAATTCCAGTGTGAGCGGCGGGTTGTCCAGCATGGTATCGGCGATGGTTCCAGGAAATACATCGGTGAAGATACCAAAGCCGCCGCGGAGAACGGTCTTATCGTCGAGCGAATAGTCGAAGCCCACACGCGGTTCGATCATGAAACCCTGATAACTGGTGAAAGCCGAGCTGAGGCCAGATTTGATCTGGGCGTTATAGGCGCCTGAGGCCGAGTTAAGTGGCGCGCTGGATGCCAGGGTGAAAAAGTCGCCGCCGAAATTCGAGAGGCAGTTTTTACGGCAAGCTACATTCGAATTCCGCTCCACGCGGATACCGGCATTCACAGTCGCCTTGGAGATTGGCTTCCATTGATCCTCGCCGTAGAAGCCGAGGGTATAAAGCGAGAGCGGCAAATCGAGGTTCGTGGTGAAGTTCTGTACGCCCAGCAGCGACTGTCCACTCTGGAAGTCGCCGTACGCCTGGTCTGTGAAGACCAGCGGCGTCTGCAGGACACCAGTGTCGAAGTCGGAAACATCGTCCTTCTTGAAAGCTACGCCGGCCTTCATCGTATGCTTGCCCTTGGTGTAGCTGAAGTCGTCTCCGAATTGATACTGCGTGACGTTGCGTCCCTCTGGCCAGGCAAGAGCGTTGTTGTTCAGCGTGTTGGCAAAACCGTCAAACCATTCCATCTCCATGGGGAAGGTGGCCAGCTCCTTCGCTGGGTCCTTGTTGACGAAGATGGCGCTGTAATAAGAGCCGGTCATCAGGAAGACGTTGACGGCCCGCGTGCCGAAGGTGTGGGTTTCAGCAAGCTGCCCTTCGTAGTCAGGTTGTGCGCTATCCGCGTCAAAGGCCGGGTTGATCGGGTCGGTATAGGATGGCTGGACGCCGTTATCGTACTTGAAGTGCACGAAGGCCTTGTCGTTGTCGGTAAGGTTCGCGTCCACGCGCCCGGTGTACATCTTCTCGGTCAATTTGAACTCTGAGGGAGTCGAGAGTTCAAGCTGCCCTGGAGTACTTGGATTCTCGACTGCATGCGCGATACCAGGTGTGCCGTTGTAGAGGGCGAAGGCGCTATTGTAAAACGCGCACTCGCTGGTCATTCCCGCAGTGAACAGGCTGCTGGAGGCGTCGGAGCAGGTTGAGTTCGTGCCCACGACGCTGCTCTCAAAACCGGAGTCTGGCAAGTAAACGATGCTCTGACTCGAAGTGATAAACGTAATACCTTCGGTGTTGAAAAAGAAGAAGAGCTTCTTCTTCAAAACCGGGCCGCCGACAGAGCCTGCCCACTGGTTGAAGTTAGAAAACGGGCGCCCGATAATCGACGTCCCGACATAGTTTGGGTTCTTGTTAAACGTGTCGTTGGCGTTTATGGAACGGCCGTTCCAGGAGTAGTTCAAGTTGCCGTGGAATTGATCCGAGCCTGACCGGCTGATGGAGTTCAGCTGTAAGCCTCCGAAGCTGCCGTACTGCACTTCATAGGCGTTGGTGACGACATTGGTTTCCTCAATGTCGTTCAGTCCCAGCAGCAGGTTGGACGGGCCGGAGTTGTTCAGGTTCAGGAATGGGTCGTTAACTTGCATGCCATTCACAGTGAAGTTGTTGGAGGTTCCGGGCAGACCGAAGGCAGAAAAGTTGCCGTAACCCGTGAGGCCGGTCGAGGTGCCTGCTTCGGAATTCATGATCACGCCGGGCTTGGACTGCGCTGTGTAGGTGATATCGCTGCCAGGGTTGGGAATGGCTTGCATCTGCTCGAAACTGACCTCGGTGCTTAATTGCGCGGTGTCTACCTGTAGCAATTGCGAGGTGGAGCTCACCTGAATGGTTTCGGATGCCGCTCCCAGGGCCAAGGCGATGTTTTGCGTGGTAATCTGGCCGATGGCGACCGTCACGGTCGTAGTAGCCGCCTTAAATCCAGTCGCGGAAGCAGACAGCATGTAGGTGCCGGGCTTGAGCAGGGAAAACCGGTAGCTGCCGGTTGCCGATGTCGTGGCGGTGGTACTGGTTCCGAATTCCTTGCTCGTCGCCATCACCTTCGCCCCGACAACGACTGCGCCGCCGGGGTCCGTCACGACGCCGATAATGTCGCCCGCTAGGTTCGACTGGGCGTGCAGAACTGGCACACCATTCATTCCAATAAAAATAACACTGAGTGGGAAAAGCAACGATGCGACCGTTGCCAATGCTGTTTTCTGCAACCGGAAAAATCTCATTGATTTCCTCCAAAAAGTCTGTGGGGGCTGGAAGCCCGGTTCGGGAAGCTTCTCGATCCGCTTACTGTGCTTCAGCGTCTCAACTGGGGGGTGTGGACGCTACTCCCAATAAGCATGGCACGACTTATCGAGGTAAATATGCAGGTTGATTGCCATTCTTTCCGGAGTGTGAGAAATAGTTGTTTCCTATTGAAAACAAGTTGGTTATTGGATTTCTTCAACTAGATAAAAATAATACGAAATATGAATATCTGTAGAAATATCGACATGAATCCCAAAAATGGACAATGGGTTCTATTTTTGGGACAACCCTGGCGGTACTCCAACGTCCTTGCGGCAGAGACTCCACGCCCATTCAGCCGCTGCTATGCACTCTTCGTGGTGCAGTGGGATATGCTCTCTTCCATGAACCTTACCCTGGCGCACATCGGCGCGCGAACTGGCTCGAAGGACGAGTTCGACGCTCTGACCGCGGTTTATCTCGGGCGCTGCGCGGCCTTCGCGCGCTGCAAGGCGCAGGCCTTCCGCACCGAGGAGTCGCTGCTGGACTGGCTGGAACGGCAGCAGGGGCGCACGCCTGCCGTGGCCGTGCTGCTGGACAGCCGCGGGCGGCAGATGACTTCGGAGGCCTTTGCCGCGTGGCTGGGCGCGCGGCGCGACGAGGGGAAGCAACAGATAGTCTTCGCGGTGGGGCCGGCCAGCGGCTGGTCGGACGTAGCGCGGGCGCGGGCGCAACTGCTGCTCTCGCTGGGGCCCATGACGCTGGCCCACTCCTTGGCGCGGCTGGTGATGGCCGAGCAGATCTATCGCGCCTATGCGATTCTGACCGGCCATCCCTACCATGCCGGACACTGACGCCAGTTCTCAGTTCTCAGTTCCCAGTTGTCAGATTTCAGCCACCGACATCCCGGTACAATGAAGATTGTGAACCGGCAGTTGTTCTCCAAGTTTTTCTGTAGGCCGGTTTTTTACTGACAACTGAGAACTGACAACTGAGAACTGTGATGACCGATTCGCGACGCGGACTGATTCTGATCAACACCGGCCCCGGCAAGGGCAAGACGACCGCTGCCATGGGGACGGCTCTACGCGCCGTGGGCAACGGGATGCGAGTGCTGATGCTCCAGTTCCTCAAGGGCTCCTGGCACTACGGCGAACTGGACGCGGTCGAGGCCTTTGGCGGCAAATTCGTGCTCAAGCAGATGGGCCGGGGCTTCGTGAAGGTCGGCGGCGCTCAGACCGATCCGGAGGACATTCGCCTGGTGCAGGCGGCCTGGGCGGAGGCACGCGCGGCCATCGACTCCGGCGAGTGGGATATGGTGGTGCTGGATGAGATCAACTACGCCATCAGTTACGGAATGTTGGATGCGGAGGTAGTGGCTGAAGCGCTGCGCTCGCGGCCGGAGATGGTGCATGTGATTCTGACCGGGCGCAGTGCTCATCCGTTGCTGGTGGAGCTGGCCGATACGGTGACCGAGATGCGCGAAGTGAAGCACGCTTATCAGAAGGGCATTTTGGCCCAGCGCGGCATCGAGTATTGACAGTTGTCAATTATCAGTTGTTAGCCGAGAGCCGTGATCGCAATGTATATCTCTTTGAACAGGCAATTGTTTACTGAAAACTGAGAACTGTGAACTGACAACTGGAGAGAGGTTGAATGACCTGGTTCAAGCGTGAGGAGTACGGTTCCGGCCTGAGGGGCGCTGCGGAGACGCGCGTGCGCACCGAGGGCTTGTGGATCAAGTGCGTGGGCTGCCGGACACCGCTCTGGAAGGCGGAGCTTGCCGCCAACCTGAATGTCTGCCCTCGCTGTCAGCATCACTTTAAGATCGGCGCGCGGCAGCGGATCGATCTGCTGCTCGATCCGGGCTATGAGCTGGTGGACGGCGGACTGCGCTCAACCGACCCGTTGAACTTTACCGACGTGAAGCAATACCAGCAGCGGCTGCGCGCGGCGCGGGAGGCTACTGGCCTCGACGACGCGATTCTCAACGCGACAGGCCGGCTCGGGCCGCATGAGGTGGTGCTCAGCGCGATGGAATACAGCTTCATCGGCGGCTCGATGGGCGCGGTGGTAGGCGAGACGATTGCTCGCGCCGTGGATCGCGCGCGCCTGGGCCGTAAGCCGCTGATCATTGTTGCGGCATCGGGCGGGGCGCGCATGATGGAGGGCGTGGCCAGCCTGATGCAGATGGCCAAAATCTCCAGCGCGCTGGCGCAACTGGACGATGCTCGTGTGCCGTACATCTGCGTACTGACCGACCCCACCACCGGCGGCGAGACGGCCAGCTTTGCCATGCTCGGCGACCTGAATATCGCCGAGCCGGGCGCGCTGATCGGATTTGCCGGCCCGCGTGAGATCGAACAGACCATTCGCCAGAAACTCCCGGAAGGCTTCCAGCGCTCCGAATTTCTGCTCGATCACGG
>JBKQLG010000041.1:0-8152 GCA_052147235.1 Occallatibacter sp. | reverse complement strand
CCGGCGGGTGAAGTTTATCAGGGGATTGAATCGCCGCGCGGGCAGATGGGCTACTATATTGTCTCCGACGGCACGGCCAAGCCTTATCGCGTGCACTTCCGCAATCCGTCGTTCGCGACGTTGCAGGCGCTAGAGACTATGTGCAAGGGCCGGATGCTGGCCGACGTGGTTGCTGTGGTGGGGTCGATTGACATTGTGCTGGGGGAGATTGACAGGTGAAAAGGGGGAAACATGGTTAATTACGCGAAGCTTGCCGAAAAGGCAAAGATGATACAGAATGCCGATCAATTGGAGGTCGAAAGGCATAAACAACTGAGAACGGACCCTTGCGTCTTCTTTGAAAAGGTAAAGTCGCATATCACGGATGAGATGAAAAAGGCCAATGTGGAGCTGCGCAAGAGGGGCGCTGCGACCTTTGACCGGAATTATCTGCCCGGCTTCTCCGACGAACTTTTTCTGACGTACGGAACGGATTCGCTATGCCGCGTGGGACTTGGGATCATAGGAGGAGGATGTCGTGTCACGGCCGTGATCAGCGGCCCCCCGAATGGATATGAACTCTCGCGGAAGGAATATCTTTGCAATCAGGATAAAGCCTGCCAGGAGGTGCCTCCAGCCGTTGAAGAGGGAAAGTCGCCCGAAGGATTATGTCCTGAGGAAATTGCAGTCGACATCATTTCCTGTATCCTACGTGGCGGACTTGATTAAGTTGAATTCGGCCACCGCCGTTGCGGATGAATTCGGTTGCTGAAGTCTTTGCGGGAAGTTAATGCAATGAACGAAGAAACCATGAGCGTGTTTTCTCCCCAGCTGGCGGCGCGCTTTGACGCGCTGGCGGCCAAGTATCCGCTCAAGCGCTCGGCGCTCGTTCCGATGCTGCTCTATGCTCAGGATGAAATCGGCTACTTGTCGGATGCGGTGATCAGCGAAGTGGCCGAGCGGATTGGAATTACCCAGCTAGACGTTCGCAATGTGGCCAGTTACTACTCGATGCTGCGCTTCAAGCCGTCGGGTAAATTCAACGTGCAGGTCTGTACGAACATCAGTTGCATGTTGCGCGGCGGCTATGAAGTCTACGAGCGATTCCAGCAGGAGTTGAACATCGGGCACAAGGGAGTTACCGCAGACGGAGATTTTTCGCTCGAAGAAGTCGAGTGCATCGGAGCTTGCTGCTGGGCGCCGGCGATTCAAGTCAACTACGACTTCCACGATGAGCTGACGCCGGAACAGGTTCCCGGCATTCTGGACAGCTATCGTCAGGCGCATGGGAAGACCGCTCTGCCAGGACTGGTCACCCATCCCGATGAGGTCAAGATCGTCTCCCGGCGCTTCGGTCATGGAGCGGCCAGCATCGACCGCTATCTCGAACTCGGCGGCTATGCGTCGGTGCGGAAGTGCCTGGAACTGGGGCCGGATTGGATCATCAACGAGATGAAGGCCTCTGGCCTGCGCGGGCGCGGCGGCGCAGGCTTCCCCACCGGCATGAAATGGTCGTTTGTGCCCAAGCAGTCAACCAAGCCAAAGTACGTTCTGTTCAACGGCGACGAGAGCGAGCCGGGAACCTGCAAGGATCATCTGATCTTTCTGCATGACCCCCACGCGGTCATCGAAGGCACGATCATCGCCGGCCTGGCCATCGGCGCCCGGCTGGGCTTCATCTATCTGCGCGGCGAGTACCGCTATCTGCTCGAAATCATGGAGAAGGCCGTCGCCGACGCTTACGCGCGCGGCTTTCTCGGCAAGAGAATCTTCGGCTACGGAACGGAGTTTCAAATCATCACGCAAACCGGCGCGGGCGCGTATGAGGTGGGCGAGGAGTCGGCGCTGATGGAGTCGCTGGAAGGCAAGCGGGGGATTCCGCGCATCAAGCCGCCCTTCCCTGCCGTCGTCGGCCTCTATGGCGGGCCTACAGTGATCAACAACGCCGAGACCATCGCCGCCGTGCCGCACGTGATCGCGATGGGCGGCGCGGCCTTTGCCGCGGTTGGTTCGCCGCGCAATGGTGGGACGCGTCTCTTCAGCATTAGCGGCCACGTTGAGCGGCCCGGAGTCTATGAGCTGCCCATGGGCTACAACCTCAAAAAAATGATCTACGAAGTAGCGGGCGGCATGCGCGGCGGGCGTGGCCTGAAGGCCGTCATCCCCGGCGGCTCTTCGACGCCGGTGCTGCTGCCCGAAGAGATCGACATCGGCATGGACTTCGACCAGGTGGGCAAGGCCGGTTCGATGCTCGGCTCGGCGGGCGTGGTGGTCATCGATGACCAGACCTGCATCGTCGAGTTCGCGCTGCGGACAATCAGCTTCTATCAGCACGAAAGCTGCGGCTGGTGCATCCCCTGCCGCGAAGGAACCGACTGGCTCAAAAAATCGCTGACGCGCTTCCATGCCGGCTTCGGCGAGCGCAAGGACATCGACAACATTCAGTATCTTGCGGAAAATATGCTGGGCCGGACGTTTTGCCCACTGGGCGACGCGGCGGCCATGCCGATTCTGGGATTTGTGAAGAAGTTCCGCAAGGAGTTTGAGGAACACCTGAACGGCAAGCCCTGTCTGTTCGCAAAGCATGTTGATTTGGCGGTTGTATGACGAAAGAAAGGAGAAATAGGAATGCAAACGTTACTGATCCCCTCAAAGGAAGAACGGTTAGTGCTCGCTGAGCAAATTGTTGAATTGAGTTCTGCTGTTCTCTCCAAGAAAGAGAACCAAAGGTACCTTGCGCTACAGGTCGGAACACCCCCATATTGCAATGCGGTAGCCCTCGCATGGAGCAAGGACCGGGTATCGTTTTACATACGTTCGACCGATCTTGTGAATCAAGCAATACTTGAAGGTTTCAAACCCGAGCCCGCGAAATCAGCGGCGGTCCTCAGCAAGCACAAGTACGACTTTTATGGATTGAAGACCGTTGATCTTCGGAAACACGAGGACCTGTTCAGGGCTATCGTCAAGGAGTCAGTGGACTTTATCCTTAGCCAGAGGCCAAAAGCGAAATGAAAGACTGTGAATACATGATCGTCTACGAAAAGGGCGCCAAAAACTGGAGTGCATTTTCTCCAGATCTGCCCGGATGCGGTGCATAAAGATGAAATACCGCGAATTCACGCGAAAGATGCGCGACGATGGCTGGCGCTGAAGTGTAAGGAGGGGAACCATCAGCAATGGATTCATCCTGTACACCGGGTAAAGTAACGGTAACGGATCATCCTAATGACGATGTTCCTGTAAGCACTAAATGCGATGCTGAAACGAGTGAGGCTGAAATGAAAAAAGAATTTCTGGTCGTATTTGTATTGGATAAAACGACCATTGGAGCTTGCGCGCCGGATATTCCAGGCTGCTTTGCAATAGCTCCTACACTGGAAGAAACGCGCCTAATATATATTGAATCGGCGGATGATTATCTCAGATGTATGGCTGAGGATCACAACCCAATTCCACAGCCTGTGACGACCATCTATGATTTTGAGCGAAATATTCCGGGAGCCGGTTCCTTAGATAAAGTCTTGCATGAATTGCGTCTCAGGATGAACGAGAGTTTGGAGTTCGGCGTTGAAGGCTTGGCCGAGGATGGATGCGAATTGCCAGTGCCAACGACAACGAGCTTTGATTTTGCGGAGATTCGGGATGAGGCGGTAGATCATTTCGTTGTCGAATGGCTGGAGATTGAAGTGCCTGTTTTGAGTGCGAGTTGAGGTTCGTGGTTTCCCACCCATTTCGCAAAGAACGCGCAATGGATGGGGCACCCAGAGTTTTGGGGCGGAATGAGTGAAAAGCAAACGCGGGTCCTTCGACTCGCTGCGCTCGCTCAGGATGACAGATTTTTTTGTGGATGACAGAGTTATTTGGAAGTGACAGAGTTTTGTTAGGGTTATTGCTTGGGGAGTGACCGGGATCAACGAATGGCAGACGTAACCTTCATTGTCGATGGAAAGACGCTGACGGCTCCCGCGGGAACGCTGCTGATCGACGTCTGCCGCAAGGCGGGGATCGAGATTCCAGCGTTCTGCTACTACCCAGGCCTCAGCCTGCAAGCAGCCTGCCGGATGTGCGTGGTGCGCCAGGAAAAAGTTCCCAAGCTGCAAACCGCTTGCACCACCACCGTCGCCGAGGGCCAAGTCTTCATTACTGAGTCGGAGGAGATAGCCCAGGCGCGCAAGGCGACCATCGAGCTGCTGCTCGGCAATCATCCCCTCGACTGCCCGGTCTGCGACGCCGGAGGCGAGTGCGAGTTGCAGGACATGACCTTCAAGGACGGCGCGGGCGAAAGCCTCTACGCCGAGGCTAAGCAGCACCGCGAGGAACAGCAGTGGTCCCCCGCCGTCTACTTCGACCGCCCGCGCTGCATCCTCTGCTACCGCTGCATCCGCGTCTGCGGCGAAGGTATGGACGTGTGGGCGCTGGGTGTGCAGGGCCGCGCCGTCAGCTCGACGATTGTGCCCAACGGCCGCGATCATCTTGACTGCGAACAATGCGGAATGTGCATCGACATCTGCCCGGTCGGCGCGCTGACCAGCGGCAGTTATCGCTACAAGACGCGGCCCTGGGAGATGAACCACGTTGCGACGGTCTGCACACATTGCGCCGACGGCTGCAAGGTGACACTGGGCGTGCGCCAGACCAATGATGGTTCGGAAATTGTCCGCGCCGATAATCGCGACAAAAGCGGAATCAACGGCGACTTTCTCTGCGCCAAGGGACGATTTGGCTTCGATTTTGTTGATAGCCCCGAACGCCTGACCAAGCCGTTGGTACGCAATGCCGAAGGCAAGCTGGAGCCGGCCACCTGGGAGCACGCGCTGCGGCTGGCTGCAAACAAGCTGAAGGAAGTCCGTGACAGCAAGGGCGGAGCGGCGATCGGCGTCATCGGCTCCAACCGGACCACCAACGAAGAAAACTACCTGCTGCAGAAGTTTACGCGCACCGTGCTGCAAACCAACAACATCGACCATGAGCGCACGGCGGACTACGCAGCCTTTGCCCGCGCTTTGGCTGGCCATCACGGCAAAGCCGCCAGCCTGCGCGAGACGGCGACGGCCCCTGCCATACTGCTTATCGGCGGCAATCCTACCGAAGAGCATCCGCTGCTGGCCTGGAATCTGCGCACCAATGTGCGCCTCAACCGTGCGCGGCTTTACATCGCCAATACCAAACAGATCAAGCTGGAGCGCATGGCCAAGGCCGCGTTGCTATTGCCTAAGAACGGCTATGTCACTTTGGTTGAGTACCTGGACAAAAGCACCTCTGACTTCAGCAAGGCTGTGCTGGCGGAGGAGTCGCTGCTCGTTGTCTTCGGCCCCGAATACAGCGGCGCGCAGGTCGCGGATTTGGTGGCCTGGGGACTCAGCCGCGGCAATGTTCGCTTTGCTTTTCTCGGCGGCTATGCAAATTCGCGCGGCGCGGCCGATATGGGCCTCTTGCCCGACCAGCTTCCCGGCTACGTGCCGATAACGGCGCCCGGCGCATTTACCGAATATGCCGGCCTGCCTTCTACTCCGGGCAAAACGCTGGCCGAGATGACGGTGGCCGCCAATAAAGGCGCGTTGAGCACATTGCTTCTGCTGGGCGCAGACCCGGTGAAAAAATTCAACATGGATGAACATGCGCTGAAGAAGACCTTCGTCATCGTCGCGGATATCTTCCTTACCGAAACGGCGGCGCAGGCAGATGTCGTCTTTCCCGCTGCCAGCCTCTATGAAAAAAGCGGAACGGTGACCAACACATTCGGCGACGTGCAATTGGTCAGCAAGGCCGCCGATCGCGCCGGAGTGAAGCCGGAGTTCGAGATTCTTGTGCGCCTCGCCGGAGCGATGGGCGTGGATGTGAAGACGCTGGTACCCTTCGGCAAGAACGGCGTCACGGCCGATCTGGGCCAATCGCGCGGCGTGCAGGCCGGCGAGGCGGATCGCCATGCGGTGTGGCTGGCGGCCAACAATTTGGAGCCGAAGATGAGTCCCTTCGATCCGTTGGCGGTATACGACGAAATCGCCCGGCTGGTTCCGGGCTACGCGCTTGACCACGTGAATCTGTTGAGCGGCAACGATGTGCCAAGCGAGCCGGGCTTTGTGCCGGTTGGAGCATTGACGGGGCGGGGCGAGTTCTCACCCGTTCACAACGGATTATTTACCTCCGGAACGCTGGGCGAACACAGCCCGGCTCTCAAGGAACTGAAACTGCATCAGGCGCGATATGGCGGCCTGAAGGTGTTGTGAGAACAAGAGGCTGAAGAGCAGTGACGATTTTGCAATTCATTCTGTGGAGCGTGCTCAAGGTAGTTGTGGTGACGGTAGTGATGCTGCTAGCCGTCGCCTACACCGTGCTGCTGGAGCGCAAGCTGGTGGGCCGCATCCAGAATCGCTGGGGGCCGAGCCGCGTGGGGCCCTTCGGCCTCTTGCAGCCGCTGGTCGATGGCGCAAAGTCGTTTCTCAAAGAGGACATCATCCCCAGCGGCGTCTACCGGCCGCTCTATCTGATCGCTCCCATCCTGGCGCTGGGCTGCGCGCTGATTTCGATTGGCGTGGTCCCCTTCGGCGAGCCGGTCTCGATTGCCGGCAGCCCGCCGCTCTTTCAAATCGCCAATGTGAACATCGGCCTGCTGGTGATTCTCGCCATCACTTCGATAGGCGTCTACGGCATTGCGCTTGCCGGCTGGTCGTCGAACAACAAGTACTCGCTGTTAGGCGCGCTGCGCTCCTCGGCGCAGTTGGTCAGCTATGAACTGGCACTGGGCCTTTCGCTGGTAGGCGTGGTGATGCGCGCCGGATCGCTCAATTTGAGAGTGATTGTCCAGCAGCAGTCGACCCATGGCATGTTGACCTGGAATATCTTTGGCGGAATGCAGTTTGTGGCCTTTTTCATTTATCTGATGGCCGCCTACGCGGAGACCAATCGCTCCCCTTTCGACCTGCCCGAGGCGGAGAGCGAGCTGACCGGCGGCTATCACACCGAGTACAGCTCGATGAAGTTCGCCATGTTTTTCATGGCCGAGTACGCCAACATGATTACGGTTGGTTGCGTGGCGACGCTAATGTTTTTTGGCGGCTGGACCAGCTTCTTCGGGGACTTGATTCCGGCGCCGCAGAACATCTTTGTCCACGCGTTGCTGCCTATCTTCTGGTTCGCGCTCAAGGTCTTCTGTTTTCTCTTTCTTTATGTCTGGGTGCGGGGCACACTGCCGCGCTTCCGCTATGATCAGTTGATGAACTTCGGATGGCGCTGGCTGATGCCGCTGGCCATTCTGAACATTGTGGCGACAAGCCTTTGGCTGGCTTACCGCTAAGTTACCACGGGCTTGCCCGGAGCTTGCGATGCATCTGATTCTGTTTGTCGTGTTTGCCGGATTTTGCCTGGCGGGAGCCATCAATCTCCTCGTGCAGAGCCACCCCATCAACAGCGCTTTGTCGCTGATTGTGGTGATGACCTCGCTGGCCGTACTCTATCTTCTGCTCGGCGCGGAGTTTCTGGCCGCGGCGCAGGTGATTGTATATGCCGGCGCGATTATGGTGCTGTTCACCTTCGTCGTAATGCTGCTGAACGCGGGGCGCGAGGAACGCACGCTGGGCAGCCGCGCGGCGCGCAGGGCGGGCTTTCCCGCGGTAGTCATCATCATGGCCGTGATCGCTACTGTGATTCTGCACGCGCAGGGACTGGGTGTGGCAAGGCTGAGTGACGGCATTACCTCGACGGAGGAATTGAGCGCCGTGCTCTTCACCAAGCTGCTGCTGCCGTTCGAGGTCACCTCGGTGCTGGTTCTGATTGCGATTCTGGGCGCGGTTGCGCTGGCCAGTCACGAAGGCGGAAATGGCAAAGGAGAAAACTTATGACAATCGACCAAACAAATGTTGTCGATTTTGTAAGCATTGAGCCTCAGACCGGTAATGTGGAGCTCACTATCTGCGATCATCTTGATTGGAGCGAAAATGAAGAAGATCATCTCATGCTCTTACAGGACAAATTGAACTCTTATCTCGCGTTCATAGAGAGTGGTGAGCTCTTTGAGAAGTTTCCAGAGACGAGGGAACATAATATTGCGATAAGAATCATGGCTGAGCATCCATTGAGCGACAATGCTGCTAAGTTTTTTGGGATGGCTTCCGCAACCGTCAGTGATGCGGGATTCAAACTGCAATTCAAGCATTTCTGTCCGGATAATCAT
>JBKQLG010000040.1:0-13405 GCA_052147235.1 Occallatibacter sp. | reverse complement strand
TCGATCTTGAAGTCGCCCGTGTGGATCACAACGCCGACCGGCGTATCGATGGCCAGCGAAACCGCGTCCACAATCGAGTGAGTCACATGAATCGGCTCGATGGTGAAGGGACCAACGGTGAATTTTTCCTTGGGAACAATCTCGACCAGCTCGGTCTCGTCCAGCAGGCCGTTCTCTTCGAGAATGCCCTCGACATAAGCCAGCGTAAACTCGGTGGCATAGACCGGAACCTTGATCTCGGACAAAATCCAAGGCAGGCCGCCAATGTGGTCCATGTGCCCGTGGGTAAGGATGATCGCGCGGACATGCGCTTTGTTTTCAACCAGGTAAGTGATGTCTGGAACCACAACATCCACGCCCAGCAACTCCGACTCCGGGAACATCAACCCGGCGTCGATCACGATAATGTCGTCTTCCCAGCGGATTGCGAGGCAGTTCATACCGAACTCGCCAAGACCGCCCAGGGGAATGATTTTCAGCTTTTTCGTCTGCATCTGTCAGATTCGATGCTAACACCCCCCTGGCATTAGGGGATGGTCCATCCTGCTCAGTGGGCCATGCCCTCAGCGCCAAAGACGAATCCATAGAGACGCTGCTTCAAAACGGGAACCCTTCGAGGGCGCTGCAAGGCAGGATTGGATCCGAGGCCGGCAGCGCGAACTGCGACGCCTACCAGACTCCTTGCACTACTCTGATTTCGTTCGCAGGTTGACTCTGCGTAACCCCATCCAGCGTCTTGCGAGTGGCCAGAATCGCATCCACTCCTTTTGCTTTGAGATGCGCGACAAATTCTTTATCCGAGCCCTGGATGTGCCTGAAGAGCCACTCCCGGAGCTGGTGCATGATTTCCAGCTCGGCGCCCAATACTTCGCTGCTCTTAAAGCGCATTTGCAACTCAACGGCCCGTTCTATGGTGGACTCATGCTCCTGTTTATGCGTGGCCGTACCATGAAAACCGGTTTCGAGAAGGAGTTGCTCCTCGTGGGAGTGGTGGATGCGAGTGTAGCTGATCAGGTCTTGAAAAACTCTTTCCAGCGACGGCTTGGCGCGGCCAGTCATCAGACCGGCGTGCATTTGGTTGATCAGAAGCACCAGTTTCTTGTGGTCGTTATCCAGGAGCTTCACCCCGACACTCATTTGATCTGTCCATACAATCAGTGGCATATGCGGCAATCCTTTCCAGAACGTTAACCGTTCTCAAAGTGGTGCACAACCGATCTGGCTATATTGTGCTGGTCGATGCAAAAGCGTTTCATGGTTTCCGAGGAGAATCGGCAAACCTCCGCAGCAGCGGCAGGAGCGATGAGATTGTAGTAGTGGATGAGAGGCCCGTGTCGAGAATGAGACCGGGACCTCCCGGACTCGGCCTAATGGCCCTTTCCCCATCAGCGGCACTTGCGGCGCCGTGAGAGGCGCCTCTTTCTCAAGAAAAACTATGAAGCTGTAGCTGCCCCCGCAGGCAACAGCTGTATATGCCTGCAACTATTTTAACACATTTTCCAATAGGCGCAGGAAGAGGCGGCAGCCGGGTAGCCGGCTATGTGGACCAGACTCCTTGCATGATTCTAAGTCCGCTTGCCTTTTTCCTCGGCGTTATTCCCATCAGTGTTTCCCGCGCGGCCAGCATCGCTTCGACGCCTTTTGCCTTGAAATGCGCGACGTAATCCAGGTCAGAGCTTTGAAAGTGACTGAAAAGCCAGCCCTTGAGCAGGTTCACCACCTCCAGCGAGCCGTCCACTCTCGTTTCGCTGACAAAACGCGCTTTCAACTCGCTGACCCGCATAATCAGATTGTCATGCTCGCGCAGATGAATCGCCGCGTCGGGGTAAGCGGTTTCGGCAAAGAGCTGCTCCTCATGGGCAAAGTGAATGCGGATGTTCCTGACCAGCACTTCAAATACGCGTATGAGCGCCTGTTTAGCCCATTCGGCGACAACTCCTTCGTGCAGTTCGCTGATGAGAATCGCCAGTCTCTTATGGTCGTTATCCAGCAGCTTCACATCCACACTCATGTGGTTCGTCCAGGCAACGAAGGGAGTCGGCGGCAGGTGATTTCTCGATACCTTCTCGCTCTCCGATTCAAACAGGGCATTGAACATCCGAACCTCCATATTTTGTTGCCGAACCGGCCGTCGCAGCGAGCCGGTCAAGCCTGCATACACCTTGGCTAAAGGATGGGTGGCAAGGTTGCTGACCGGGCGTGCCTTAGCCCTTTGGGTCAAGGCGCGCCCGGTAGCCGGGGAGCCGCACGCAGACTGGTCGAACAAGTAGGGCAAACCCTTGTCATGGAGGGGAATGTAAAGCGGATTCTGGACGGAATCGGGCGCTGTGCCGGGCATCTTTTTTTTCTTCATCATTTTGGTGGAGTTGTTTCTGACCGTTCACTAGAGACTGCGAGAAGTCGAGGAAAAATGCCTCAATTTTTTTTGCAAACGACTCGCGCGGCGGCGGGGCCTCTCAGGGCAATCGCATGAAAGGCGATCCCTTAACGAGCAGAGTTCGTTCCGCCCTGACGGGGCGATGGATTCTGTCTGGAAGGCCTTACGACTCCTGGCAACTTTCGTCTCCTCCCTCCGGGAGGGATTGCTGCTGTCGAACAGTAGATAGCGTGAAATGAAAACAGTTTTGTGAACACTATAGGTTGATGCGATTGCCCTGCGGAAGTTCTCCGCGGGAGGAGAGATGAGCGAGGAAAATGTTAGAATTCAGGCAGGATAGCGTGGATTGCGCCCCGAGCATGGAGGCAGTTTTGCAGCCAGCCAAGGGAGAAATTACGTTACTTTTGGCGAAGTGGAAGGACGGCGAGCCGTCGGCATTCGAGGAGCTGATGCCGCTGGTATACTCCCACCTGCGCGAGGTGGCCGCATCCTATATTCGCCGGGAGCGGGATCCTGATGTCTTGCAGGCGACGGTGCTGGTTCACGAGCTGTATCTTCGCTTGCTGAACCAGAAGAAGGCTGCCTGGGAGGATCGCCGGCATTTTTATACCTTTGCCGCCAAGGTAATGCGCATGATCCTTATCGATCACGCGCGCGAGAGCCAGGCGCAGATGCGAGGCGGCGGCTTTGAGCGCGTCCCGCTCAGCGACGACCTTGCCTGGATCAATATCGACAGCCCGGAGCTTCTCGACCTGAACCGCGCGCTGGACGAGCTGGGCGCCCTAGACGCCCAGAAGGTGCAACTGGTGGAGTTGCGCTACTTTCTTGGTTGCACGGCCGAGGAAACCGCGGCCCTGATGCAGATCTCCAAGTCCACCGTGGATCGCGAGCTGAAATTCATCAAGAGCTGGCTCTACCGGCGCATTCACTCCACCGCCGCCTAGAATGCCTGGCAGTATGACTCATTTTTCCTTTGGTTAACGCACTCTCTGTTTAAGGGTAGGAGCCAGGAACGGAGTTAGCGATCAAATGGTCGAAACTACGGAAAGCTTTCTGCGCATCGAGGCGATCTTCCACGAGGCCCTCGCCGCTCCCAGTGAAGAGATTGCGGAGTTGCTTGACAGCCGATGCAATGGAGATGCAGAGATGGTCGCCGAGGTGTGGGCTCTTCTGGATGCCAGTGAGGAGGAAGAGCGTCTGGCGGCCTCCCGCCGGCTGGAGTCAGGAGCGGGACGCGAATCTCAGGCTGAAGCCCGCCAGATCGGTCCTTACCTGCTGGATCGCCTGCTGGGGCGAGGCGGCATGGGGGCGGTCTATCTGGCGCATCGCGCCGATGGCCAATTCGAGCAAAGGTCGCCATCAAACTGATTGACCTGCCCCTTGCGACCAGCGTCTTTCAGAAGAGATTTCGCCAGGAACGGCAGATACTTGCCGGATTGCAGCATCCCTATATCGCCCGGCTGCTGGATGGCGGAGTGACCGCTGCCGGCGATTTGTATCTGGTGATGGAGTATGTGGATGGAGTACCCATCCATCGCTTTTGCCAGGAGCATCGCCTCTCCGCGCGCCAACGCCTAAATCTCTTTCTGCGCGTTTGCGAGGCGGTGCAGTTTGCTCATCAAAACTTCGTCGTCCACCGCGATCTGAAGCCGGACAACATCCTGGCAGTCGAGGACGGAACACCGCGTCTGCTGGACTTTGGAACCGCCAAGCTGCTCTCTCCTTCGGAGGCCGCGCCGGGCAGCGAACTGACCCGCGAAGGCTATCAGTCCTATACTCCGCAATATGCCAGCCCGGAGCAGGTCCTGGGCAATCCCATCACTACGGCCTCAGACACATACTCGCTGGGCGTGCTGCTGTATCTTTTGCTGACCGGCGAGCCTCCCTACGAGTTCAAGGAACTTACCACCGGCGAGATGCTGCGCGTGGTCTGCGAGCAAGCGCCGCGCAAGCCATCGCTGGAGGTTGTTTCAGGCAAGCAGCTCGACCCCGATCTTATTGCGATACTCGAGAAGGCTTTGCGCAAGGAGCCACAGGAGCGTTATCGCTCCGCCGAGCAACTGGCCAACGATGTGCGCGCCTATCTTGCGGGGCGGCCGGTGGGGGCTCGGCGCGGTACGCTTCGCTATCGGGCCTGCAAGTTTGCCTACCGCCATCGGCTCGGACTGGTAAGTATCGCCGTGCTGGCACTCACTCTGTTTGCCGGCGTCATGGGCGTGTTGTGGCAGACAAAAGTGGCCAACGAGGAGCGGCGCAAGGCAGAGGCTCGCTCCGCCGATTTGCGGCAACTGAGCAACAGCCTGCTCTCAGAGTTCGATGAAGCCATCAAAGAGCTTCCCGGTTCCACCGGCGCGCAGAAGCTGCTGGTTACACGCGTGCTGGAACATCTGGACAGCATGGCCAAAGACTCCCAGGGCGACCGCCAGACGCAGCTTGATCTGATCGAAGCGTATTCACGGCTGGCGAATATACAGGGCAACAACTATGACCAGAATCTGGGCGATACCTCGGGCGCGCTGGTTAGCATCGACAAGGCTGTAGCACTGGCCACGTCGCTGGCTCCCCGCGGCTCTCAGGATCGCGAGGCTCTACGCGCGCTGGCCTTCGCCGAGCAGTCGCGCAGCGAGCTTCTCTTCGGCCCGGGGAGAACACTGGAGGCGATCGCTTCCATGCGCAAGGCGGTCGAGATATACGACCAGTTGATTACAACGGCCGATGCCTCTACGGCTCTGATTTGCGAAGCCGCGAGCGCATACAGCGTGCTGGGCGATGAGCTGCGCGAGAGTGGAACGGCCAGCCTCGCCGACACCTCCGCGGTTCTGGCGGCTTATCGCAAAGCCATAGCGCTGGATGAGCGCGCGTTGATGATCGATCCTCACTTCCTTCGCGCCCTGCGCAGCCTCTCGATCAACCGGGGAAAGATCGGCAGTGTGGAGTTGGAGACCGATCCTGCTCTGGCGCTGAAAGAATATCAAGCGGCCTTGCAGCACATCGATGCTCTCTCCCAGGCAGAACAGGAAAACCTTTCGGTGCGCCGCATGCGCGCCATCCTCGAGCGCAAGGAGGCCAGCGCCCTGGTGCAGTTGGGAGAATATGAGAGAGCCACGGATCTGTTTACCGAAGTTGCCCAGGTCTTCCAGAAGATTGTTGCCGCGGACCCGCAGGACCTGCGCGCGCTTGCCGACCTGAGAGTGGTTCTGAACTTCGAAGCGCAGAGCTACGAATCCGCGGCCGATCCTGCCCTGGCTGTTGCCGGCAGCAACCGGCGGAAGGACCTCGCCGCGGCAGAGAAATTATGGACGCAGGAGCTGGCGATTATCGATCAAGCGATCAAGCATGATCCCCAGGATGAGGATATGCAGTTGTCAAAGGCGGACGCACTGCTGCGCCTGGGAACCATTCATTCGATTCTGCACTCCGCCGCAGCTTCCGTGGCGATGGCGAAAACGGGCATTGCGGGCCTGAAGGAATTGGCGCGCAAAGAGCAAGCCTCTTCGTTGGTTCTTGATATGACCGCCAGCGACCTGTTGATGGTAGAGCCTGCTTCTCTGCGCGACCCGCTCTTTGCTGTCTCCTGCGCCGAACGCGCGGTCGCTCTGAACCATCGCAAGACGCCCTCGATGCTGCTGACACTCGCCCAGGCCTACCGCGCCTCCGGCCAGGCGGAGAAGAGCAGCGCTACCGCCTATGAAGCGCTGGCCCTGCTACCAGCACCGCAGCCGGGCAACGTGAAACCGCGCATCCGCAAGCTGCTGGAACTCCAGCTACAGGCGGGAACATCTTGAGAGCACCTTCAAGATAGTTCCGTTTCGCGCGTGCATCGAGCGCGCTGTTACAATCAAGAAGGCCGAAAACCCGCCAATTCTCATTGTTTTCCCATCATGTATGAGCAGGTAGTTTGAACGATGACTCTGCGGCTTTTCAATACTCTTACCGGAGAAGTGGAAGTTCTGGCGCCCGCCGACGGCGTGGCGCTGCGCATGTATGCCTGCGGGCCCACTGTTTACGACTACGGGCATATCGGCAACTTCCGCACATTTTTACAGGTAGACGTGCTGCGGCGCTTTCTCCGGCTGACTGGGACCGAGGTGCGCCACGTAATGAACATTACCGACGTGGACGACCGGATCCTGCACAATGCAGCGGAGGCCGGCATTTCCATCGGCGAGTATTCAGGGCGCTATGAGCAGGCGTTCTTTGAGGATATGGAAGCCCTGCGCGTGGAGCGGCCGGAGGTGATGGCGCGTGCCACGGAGCATATTCCACGCATGGTTGAGCTGATTCAGAGGCTGGCCGCGGCGGGAGCGGCTTATCAGGCGGAGGATGGGAGCTGGTACTTTCGCCTGACGGCCTTTCCGGAGTACGGAAAGCTGAGCAAGAAAGATTTGTCGGGGATGGAAGACGGCGCGCGAGTTGACCTGGACGAGTATGAGAAGGACTCGGCGCGGGATTTTGCGCTATGGAAGGCGGCCAAGCCCGGCGAGGCGAGCTGGGATACGGCGATCGGGCGCGGCCGGCCCGGCTGGCACATTGAGTGCTCGGCGATGGCTATGGAGTTCCTGGGCGAGAGCTTCGATCTGCACGCCGGCGGCGAGGATCTGATCTTTCCGCACCACGAAAACGAGATTGCGCAGTCGGAGAGTGTCACCCACAAGACCTTCGCGCGGCATTGGATGCATGTGCGCTTTCTGCTGGTGGACGGGCGCAAGATGTCCAAGAGCGAAGGCAACTTTTATACTCTCCGGGAACTTCTGTTGAAGGGATTCAAGGCGTCGGCGATACGGCTGGCGCTGATTTCAGTGCCTTACCGGCACCAGTTCAACTTCACCTTCGACGGGCTCATAGCGGCCACCAGCGCGATTGAGCGGTTACGAACCTTCAAGCAACGACTGGTGAGCACTAACTGGCCTCCAGGAGCCTCACACTCAATGATTGGAGCTGATGCAGAGGTTTTTGAAGCAGTGACAACCGCAAAGACAAAGTTTTACGCCGCTTTATCCAATGACCTTAATACAGCGGAGGCCCGCGCCGCCATTTTTGACTTAGTCCGCATCATCAATACTTTAGCGGACTCCGACAGACTTTTCCGATCAGACGTTCGCACAATTCTAGCTGTGTTGGCTGACTTCGACGCGGTCTTCGACGTGTTGGAGGATTGCGATGCCGATGCTACAAGCAAGGCGCTTGCCTGGGCTGAGCAGACCGGGCGGTTCGGTGAGGTGGCGCCGGAGTTGCTGGCGCGGCAAGGGCTGACGAACGAGGCCATCGACGCGCTGGTGGCCGAGCGGACGCTGGCGAAAAAGCAGCGCAACTTTGCTCGCGCCGATGCGATTCGCAATGAGCTGGCGGAAAAAGGCGTCGTGCTGGAAGACTCCAAGGACGGCGTGCGCTGGAAACGGAAGTAATTCCTACAAAAATTCAGATTGAGGAGATTCATCATGGAAGCCAACGAAGCGCAGGAGTTGCACGAACACGCGGAACACGCCGGGCACGATCAGGCGTTGCGCCCGGTCGCGTTGACCATGACCGTGCTGGCCGTACTGGTGGCGGTGGTCACGGTGCTGGGCCATCGTACACACACCGAAGCGATTCTGAACCAGACGAGAGCCGCGGTGGAACAAAACCGGGTCGCCGATGATTGGGCCTACTACCAAGCCCACAAGATCCGCTCCAACGACACGTTTCTGGCCGCCGATCTGCTGAGTGTGCTGGCCATTGCGGACAAGAACAAGGCGCAGAAGATCGCGAAGAGTTACGCGGATCATCAGGAGAAGTGGGCCACCGATCTAAAGGAAGAAGAAGCAACAGCCCGCGAAGAGGAAAAGAAGGTAAGTGAATTCGAGAAGAAAGTGGAAGAAGCCGAGGCACGCGCCAAACGCTTCGATCTGGGTGAGGTGCTGCTGGAGATCGGCCTGGTGATTACCTCGATCACGTTGCTGACGCGCAAGCGCGCCTACTGGTACCTGGGGCTGGGATTCTCGGTTGTCGGGATTGTGGCGTCTGTTTTGGGGCTGCTGGTGAAGTAGTGACCGTGGATTCCCAGGTCCCAAAGGCGGGACCTGGGGCACACAGGGTTCGTCGTTCCCACCCTGGCCGCAAAAACGCGCCGAAGGTAGGGTACCCTCATTTGATTTGATCTAAAGTACCTGTTCCCTAGTTCGGCCGGTTGCCTGAGGCGGAGCGCCGGCGGAAGCGTTCATCGACGGGCTGGCGATCCTTGAAGCCGGAATCGGTCGGGTGCCAGTGTTCGATGGCCGGCTCGCCCATGCGCCAGCAGAGCAGCACAACCTCGTCCTCGACGCGGCAGGGGAAATCGAGCAGGCCGGCATCGATGTCCTTCACCTGGACGCCGATCGAGTCGATCTCTGCGATACTCTCGCGAACCCGCTGCACATGGCCTTCCATCTCCGCGCGCAACTGGGCCACCCTGGTCACGTCCACCCTCATGCCGCCGGAGATGTAAATACGGCGGGCCAATTCGGTGAGGCCGGACTCAACCTGCTGGGCCAACTGCTTGCCTTCAATAGCGCGCTTTAGCAGCGACTCCAGTACCGGGAGCAGAGACTGCGCTTCGTCGAGCGTGAAGGTCTTCATGAGTGAGCCCTCCAATACAGGATACGACGAAAGAGCTTCTAGCTGCTAGTGACTAACTTCTAGCCAAAAGCCTGAAGTGTTGGGAACCGGTACGTTGCAAGCTGCGAAAAAGGCCAGCAACACAACAATAAAAAGCTAACTGCAAGAAGCCAGAAGCTGCCTTACCCCACTTCCAGCATCCGGTCCAGCGCCACTTTGGCCCAGCGTTTGACGCTCGGCTTGACCTGAATGCGGTTGACGACGCGGCCCTCAACGAGATTCTCCAAGGCCCAGGCAAGATGCTGTGGCGTGATGCGGTACATGGTAGTACAGAGGCAGCCGGTGTCGTCGAGTGTGATGACCTTTTTGCCCTCGACGGCGAAGCGGCGGGCCATGCGGTTGACCAGATGAATCTCCGTGCCGACGGCAAAGATCGAGCCGGCCGGCGCTTGCTCGACCAGCGCGATGAGGCGTTCCGTGGAGCCGAGGGCGTCGGCCTTCTGGCAGACCTCGAAGCGGCACTCGGGGTGGACGATGACCTGAATGCCGGGATACTTTGCTCGGACCGCATCGACGTGGCTGGGCAGGAAGCGTTGATGGACAGCGCAGTGGCCCTTCCAGAGCAGGATGCGGCTGGCAGAGAGGCTCTGCTTCGACTGGCCGCCCTGAATCGCCCATGGATCCCAAACCACCATCTCATCGAGCGGTATTCCCATGGCGTAGCCGGTGTTGCGGCCCAGGTGCTGGTCGGGAAGGAAGAGGATGCGTTTACCCCGCTTGAAGGCCCACTCGAAGGCGGCGTGGGCGTTGGATGATGTGCAGACCAGCCCACCCCTCTCGCCGCAGAAGGCTTTGATGGCGGCGGTGGAGTTCATGTAGGTCAGCGGAATGATCTCATCGGCAAGGCCGAGGCCTTCGAGCGCCTCCCAGCAGGCTTCGACCTGGGAGATTTCAGCCATATCGGCCATCGAGCAGCCGGCGTTGAGGTCGGGCAGGATGACCTGCTGGCCGGGGTAGCCGAGCACCTCGGCGCTCTCGGCCATGAAGTGCACGCCGCAGAAAACAATGTACTTGGCATCGGATTCGGCGGCAATGCGGGAGAGCTTGTAGCTGTCGCCGGTGGCGTCGGCGAAGCGAATCACCTCGTCGCGCTGGTAGTGGTGGCCGAGTAGCAGGGTTGTGGCGCCCAGTTTGGCGCGGGCCTGCGCGATGCGCTCATCCATTGTGTGGTCAGGGAGCGCGAGGTAGTTTTCGAGGCTACAGATGTTGCCAGCCTCCGGCGAGGCCGCCGTTAGTTCATCGAGAACCAGGTTCACCGTATTCCGCCTTCAGTCAGCTCGACCTTTTTGGGGACAGCCGACGGGGATGTTGAAAGCAATTCACGGCTTGCAGAGGATGCACTGACCTTCCTTCGGTCTCCGGCGCTGCCGCCAGGGTCTTCAGGTGAGCCCCCATCCACGGGGTTGTTGCAAGCCTTTCTTCCAGTTGGACGCGGACGGAAGCCGTTGGTTGCGAAAAACCGTACCGGCGCGTGCCGCTTCCACTGATGTTGATTGTAACAAAGTATTCACAAGCGGCTCAAGTGATGAGGCGCCTAAACCGCACTGTGACTATCGCTCCCGGCGGAATCGTGCGCCCGGATTTAGACTAAAGGACTAGAGGCTTCTCAGCTTTCATGGATAAATTTGTCATACGCGGCGGCAATCCGCTCAACGGAACGATTCGCGTCTCGGGCGCCAAGAACTCGGCGCTGCCCTGCATGGCGGCGGCGATTCTGACCGAGGACGAGATCACGCTCGAAAACCTTCCCCAGGTGCGGGACATCAACACCGAGCGCAAGCTGCTCTCCTCGATGGGCGCTGAAATCTGGGTCGACGACACGAAGCCCGATCGCGTCAAGATTTGCTGCCGCACGCTCTCCGACCCCGTCGCCAAGTATGAGATTGTCAAGACCATGCGCGCCAGTTCGCTGGTGCTGGGTCCGCTGATTGCCCGCGCCGGCGTGGCGCGCGTGGCCATGCCTGGCGGATGCGCCATTGGCGGCCGGCCCATCGATCTGCATATCCGTGGCCTGGAGAAGATGGGAGCGGTCATCACCCAGGAGCACGGCTATCTGGAGGCGCGCGTGGAGCGGTTGCTCGGCGCGCATCTGGTCTTCGACAAGATCACCGTCACCGGCACGGAAGATTTATTGATGGCCGCCGTTTTGGCCGAGGGCGAAACGCTGATGGAGAATTGCGCGCGCGAGCCCGAAGTAGCCGACCTGGCCGCGTTGCTGACCGCCATGGGCGCGAAGATCGAAGGCGCGGGCACATCGACGATGCTGGTGCAAGGCGTCAGCCGCCTGCATGGCGCGCGTTATCGCATCAATCCCGACCGCATCGAGGCGGGCACATTCCTGATCGCCGGGGCCATCACGGGCGGCGATCTGACGGTAGCCGACTGCAATCCGGCGCACCTGAGCGCGGTGATCAACAAGCTCCAGGAAGTTGGAGCGCGCATGGATATTCTCGGGGCCGATGCTGTGCGCGTGCGCGACGGCGGGCAATTGCATGCAGCCGACATTTCTACCGAAGAGTATCCCGGCTTTCCCACCGATATGCAGGCGCAATACATGGCGCTGGCCACCCAGGCCGAGGGCGTAAGCCTGGTCGCTGAGAACATTTTCGAGAATCGCTTCATGCACGTGCAGGAGCTGGTACGCATGGGCGCGAATATTAAAGTTGATGGCCGCACTGCCACCGTGCGCGGGCCGGCCAGGCTCTCCGCCGCGGCCGTCATGTGCTCGGACCTGCGCGCTTCGGCCTCGCTGGTGCTGGCCGCGCTGGTGGCCGATGGCGAATCTATACTAGACCGCGTCTATCACATGGACCGCGGCTATGAGCGCATCGAAGAAAAGCTGGCTGGGGTAGGCGCCGAGATTTACCGCATGGGCAACGTCTTTGCTCCTAAAGGTAATCAGGAGGAGGCAATCTGACGATACGCTCCAACACCCATCCGTAACCCGCGCGCATGATATTTCTCTATCTTTTTCGGAACGTGAACGATTTACATGATATATACATCAATCCAGAGGCAGAAGAATGAATTGGAGCGCGTTACCGGATATTATCGCCATCGCGCTCCTTATCTGCGCCTTTACCTCCACGGGGCGGCGCAAATACTCGCCGGCCGCCAATATGTGGCTAATTGCCTGGCTGATGATCGCTCTACACTTCTTTGCCAGTCTGTTCAATGACCTTCCGGGAGTCTGGGGGACACGGGCAGACACTCTCTCCATCATTGCCCTGATCTGGGCTGGAGTGCTCTTCCAGACAGCAGTGATTCCCTACCGGAAAGAATCCTCCAGCCGCTGGATGATGCTCATTCTGCTGACGGCGAACACACTCTATATGACCCTGCTTTTGACCGGTCAGCCGCAGTGGACATGGACGATTGCGGCCACACTCTTCGCCATTGGCCCCCTGGCGATTACCCTTTTCGCTCTGCCGAGATACAGTTCCAGGTATCGCTGGTCCACGGTCACCCTAAACCTTCTTCTTGCAGTCTTTTTGCTGGTATTTCAGAACCGTCCTGGAAATGGTCCTTATCTGGCGATAAATGCAGTGATGGCGGCCGTCTTTCTCGGCTGCGCCATCAAGTTCTTCTTTGCTTACCGGCGCGCCACTGCCGGGGCCTTCATCACTATTGCCGGCTTCATAACCTGGGCCTCGGTCTTTGTCCTGGGGCCCTCTCTTTCTTATTTCTTCCCCCAGCTTCATGTCGAAGCCGAGGTCTGGAATCTGCCCAAATTCATCGTTGCCATCGGCATGATTCTGCTACTGCTGGAAGATCAGATCGAACACAACAAGTATCTGGCTCTACATGACGAATTAACCGGCCTGCCTAATCGCCGGCTATTCCAGGATCGGCTGACCAACGCTTTGGAACGCGCCCGCCGAAGCGGTGCGCAGACGGCTTTGCTGTTGGTCGATCTGGACCACTTCAAGAAGGTGAATGACACGCTGGGACATCACGTCGGCGATCTGTTGCTGGAGCGCGTGGGCACGATCTGCACCGGAAGGGTCCGCCGCTCCGATACGGTCGCTCGAACCGGAGGAGATGAGTTTTCCGTGATTCTGGAGGAGCCGACCTGCCGCGTGGATGCCGAACACGTGAGCCATTCGCTGATCGAGTTGCTCGAAGAGCCTTTACAGCTCGACGATCATACGGTGCGGATCGGCGCCAGCGTGGGTATCGCCATCTACCCCGACGACGCCGCCGATATGGAGTCGCTCTGCATAGCAGCCGACCTGCGGATGTACGAAAACAAGCATCAAGCGCCTTTGATCGGGAACGCAATCCCGGCGCACTAAGCTGCGAAACATTCGAGTAAGCAGGAAGTGTCAGGGCGCGAATTCACCAGTTACGAGAATATTCGAGTAAGCGAGAAGCGTCAGGGCACGACTAAAGTCG